>CAXTVC010000017.1:0-44841 GCA_964247615.1 uncultured Acidobacteriaceae bacterium | reverse complement strand
GGCTCGGGCTGCCGAAGCGTTTGGCGCTGCTCAAATTGCAGCTTCCTTTAAATAGGACCTGTCGGTCGGAGCTCCAGATCCACCACCCATGGATCTGCGAGCTCCAACCTGAGGCGGCCTGTCAGCGCGTCTCCATCTATTCGAGATCGAGACGCCACCAGACCCCGGGAAAGCAATATTTGCAAGTCACGAGGTGATCCCCTCGTTTTTATGATGAGGTGACAGCCTCGTCCTCAGCGATCATCCATCAACCAGATTCCAAACATCCGTCCAGATATGACGACGAGACCCGAATTGCAGGGAGACGACCCTATCCTGCTGTTTCAAGAGTGGATGCACATGGCTGAGGCCAGTGAACCGAATGACCCAAATGCTGCTGCGCTGGCTACTGCAAGTCCTCATGGATTCCCAAGCGTGCGCATGGTCCTCGTCAAAAACATCGAGCAGCAGGGCTTCAGCTTTTTCACGAATGCCGAAAGTCAAAAGGGCTGTCAGCTGCAGGAGAATCCGCGCGGAGCCCTTTGTCTGCATTGGAAGACACTGCGCCGGCAGGTCCGGGTAGCAGGACCTGTCACGAACCTGTCATCTGAGGCAACGGACCAGTATTTTCATAGTCGATCGCGCCGCAGCCAGATTGGCGCGGCTGTCTCGCAGCAAACCCGCCCTCTCCCCAGCCGTGCCCTGCTAGAGCAGGAAGTTACCTCTTTCGAGGAAGCTCATCCGGAAGGCGAGATTCCCCGGCCTGCCTTCTGGCAAGGCTACCTTCTGCAACCCGAAAAGATTGAGTTCTGGATCGACGGACCTGATCGCCTTCACGATCGACTGCTCTTTACCAGGATGGCTGGCGCATGGACAAAGGAACTTCTGTATCCATAGTTCCGATCACTCAAATACCGATCGCTTTTAGACGTCGAAAAGCCGGATCCGAACTCGTCGGATCCGGCTTTTCTATAGGACTGCCTAATTCGCTCGGCGTCCGCGTACGACCTCGGTTGCCTGGGCCGCACCGTTCTGTGGCACAGCTGGAATCTCTACGTCGTCAGGTTTCTTCAGGCCCAGCTTCTGGCGAAGATCACTGTCGATACGCTTGAAGATGTCTTTGTTCTCTTTGAGATAGTTGCGGACGTTCTCACGACCCTGACCAATGCGCTCACCAGAATAGCTGTACCAGGCACCCGACTTTTCAACGATGTTGTTCACAACCGCTAAGTCGAGCGTGTCACCTTCACGCGAAATACCTTCGCCGTAAAGGATGTCGAACTCAGCATCGCGGAACGGTGCCGCAACCTTGTTCTTGACGATCTTGACCTTGGTCCGAGAACCGACGACGACTTCCCCATCCTTCACGGCACCGATACGGCGGATGTCAATTCGCACCGAGGAGTAGAACTTCAGAGCTCGCCCACCGGTCGTGGTCTCTGGATTTCCAAACATCACGCCAATCTTCTCGCGAATCTGATTGATGAAGATGAGGCAGGTCCGCGACTTTGAAACAGTGCCAGTGAGCTTCCGCAGCGCCTGCGACATCAGACGAGCTTGCAGACCCACATGGGAGTCTCCCATCTCGCCGTCAAGCTCAGCTTTGGGCACCAGAGCCGCAACTGAATCAATGACAAGAATGTCCACTGCTCCCGACTTCACAAGGGCTTCAGTAATCTCGAGCGCCTGCTCGCCGTAGTCCGGCTGGGAGATCAGCAGGTTGTCAATGTCTACACCCAGCTTCTTGGCGTAGATCGGATCCAGAGCATGCTCGGCATCAACAAAAGCCGCCAGCCCACCAAGCTTCTGGGCTTCCGCAATGATTTGCAGGGTGATCGTCGTCTTACCGGAACTTTCCGGTCCAAAGATCTCGATCACACGTCCGCGGGGCACGCCACCCACACCGAGAGCGGCGTCGAAGGAAATTGACCCTGTGCCGATCACCGAGATCGGCACGATGGCTTCCTTTGACCCGAGCCGCATCACTGAACCCTTGCCAAACTGCTTCTCTAACTGCGAAAGGGCGGACTCGATAGCCCGGCTGCGATCATCTGCCACGATAGGTCTCCTAGTGGGGCAATACAGGCCTGAGTCTAGCACCGAAACTCGCCAAAAAGCAAAGGAAAGGCGAATACTCGATCTACCACTTTGTGGGAATCCAGGCCATTACTGCCCCTTTCCGCTACAGGTCCGTCTTCTCAGGAATGTGACTCTGCGATAGGCTGCTTTCGTGAGGTCCTTTCGCTTCCTCGATGCCCTTACGACTGCCTTTGTAGTCATTCTGCTCGTCTCCAATCTGCTTGCACAGAAGATCGTCCGCCTGGGTCCAGTCACCACCTCTGGAGCCATGGTCCTGTTCCCGATCACCTATATCTTTGGGGACCTATTCACCGAGGTGTACGGCTACGCTGCCTCCAGACGTGCGATCTGGCTCGGCTTCTTCGGCACTGCCCTGCTTTACAGTGTTTCGGCCCTGGTGATCGCTCTGCCTGCCGATCCTGCGTGGCCCAATCAGCAGGCGTTCGTCACGGTCTTTGGCTTTCTGCCCCGGCTTCTGGCCGCCAGTCTGATCGCCTACTGGGCGGGAGAGTTCGCCAACTCGTACACGATGGCCCGCCTCAAGCTCCTTACCGGTGGGCGTCATCTATGGACACGCACCGTCGGCTCGACCGTGGTCGGCCAGGCTGTCGATACGGTCCTGGTGATTACGCTGACCTTCGCCGGCCGCTTGCCTGCGCACACGCTGATAAAGATCATCTGGCAGGGTTACCTGCTCAAGGTCGCGTACGAGGTTCTTGCAACGCCCTTAACCTACCTGGTGATCAATGCCCTGAAGCGCGCGGAGCAGAGTGATGCGTTTGACGCTCACACCAGCTTCAACCCGTTCCGTTTCGCTGCCCGGAAGGATCTCCATTCCTCTGTTTCGCTCTAGTGGCTTCAGCGTTTCAGCAGGTCAACCGGCTCTGACACGTCCTGAATGCGGTAAAGCTTTGCAAGCGAGGGATGCCGTGCCGCGACGGCCCTGTACATGGCCCAGGCAACCAGGCGGTAGCTGTAGTGACCCGCAACACCGGAGCGCAGCTCTGAAATGTAGAGTGCCTCGGCGAAATCCATCTTGAACATGGCACGGCACCGCGTCCCCAACGGGAGGAGGTACTGCGCGTTCTCCGCCGCTTCCGGCTCGCCGCTCGTTCGTACGCGGTCATACGCCACATAGGCGGCATTCATCGCCTCGCTATACAGGCTGTCCAGGCCCGCCTCTGCAAGCGTCGGCTGACCGGGGCACACCGGCTCTTCATAGCCATGCAGGTTGCTGAACTGCTGCACCAGTTGCACACAGCGACGATGCCGGTGCATGTCGCGAAAGCCGCCGATGTCCATCAGAATGTCGAAGCGGAAGCCGTCGCCGCTTTTGAATCCGCGTAGCAGTTCATCATGCTTGCCGCGATGCTTTACACCCAGATCGATGATTTCGTCACGACGAGCCTCCGTCAGCGCCCCCACCGCGCCGCGTAGCTGGCGATAGGAATAGTGGCAATGCGGATACAACAAAGACGTGGCAATCTCGACCTCGAGGTCTTCGTCATCGTCCAGAAGGTCCACAAGGGGTGCCGGGTAGATCGGCGCGCCCTTCATCAACTCGCGCGCGGCCTGATCAAGATCGGTACAGCTATGCTGAAAATAGGGGTTTGGCTCCGCATACTTCACCAGCGTGGGGGCGGTCCGAACCTCCGGCATCAGCTCCTGAAGCAGAATGGGCGTGGCCTCCGGATCCACCGAACCCTCCCCGGCCATCTCCTCCAACCGATCTCGGAGCAGGTTCCAGGCAGGCTCCTTGGCCGCATCCCGCAGCCGGTTCCCCAACGCGCGAAGCTCGGCGAACTGACTTGAAAGCAGCCGCGAAATTTGATTTTCCAGCGTGCGCGCGTTCACGATCTGGCCTAGCGACGTATTCGTGGCAAGTGGAAGCAGGTATCTCGCCACATCAAAAGCCCGTGCACGCAGCGTGCGTTCGTAGCTCTCCGGCTTCATCGCCTCTGGCCGGGGCACCACGGCTTTCAGGGCATCGGCCATTCCCTGGCTCAGGGCGTTGTACGCCTGAAAAAGTCCTTCTATCGCAAGGTCGAAGCTTCGGCTCTGGTCATTTTTCAGCGCTGGCGTATACCAGCCGGATCGCTGGAAATCCTGGTAGCGGGTCGACCGCTCCTGCCCATCCCACCGTGTTTCATCCACAAGAGCGATCGCTGCCAGTAGGCTCAGACGCTCAACGGCCATCGGTATATGTGCCAGGTCGGCGATCGAGCGATGCCCATATTGAAAGTAAAACGTGTTCAGGAACTGTTCCGCGCGCTGGGTGCTGATCTCTGCCAGCGACTCGCGCAGACTCAGGGACGAGCGCGAGTACTTCGCCATCGCGTAGGCCAGAACCTCCGGCTCAGCACCGTGAATTGCGTACACGTCCGTCGTGGCGGCCTTTGCCTGGTCGACGGTCGGGTTTTCTGCAGAAGTCTTTTCGACAGCAACCTCATCAACGGACGGGAGATCGGGGAAGGCTTGGGACAGCAGCGGACTCATGAAGCCGTAAGTATATCGACCGGAGGCCTCTGAAGAACGTGTCCCCATCCCATTTATCCTTGACGCAGCGCAATCATTGCAGGAGCAAGTCCAAAGCCCATGTCCGCCCCCGAAGTTCGCATCGCCCTTGTCACCGGAGCCTCCCAGGGTATCGGTCGAGCTATCGCCCTTAGCCTGGCCAAAGACGGCTGTCACCTGGCTCTCGCAGCCAGAAACGAGGCCAAGCTGGCTGAGGTGAAGGCTGAGATAGAGGCCGCAGGTGGCACGGCGGAGATCTTCGCCCTTGATCTCGCCTCAGATGACTCCATCAAAGCGGGTGGGAAGGCTATTCTGGCCCGCTTCGGCACCGTGCATGTGCTTGTCAACAATGCCGGCATCACTCGGGACGGCCTGGCGCTCCGCATGAAGGCAACCGACTTCACAGACGTCCTGCAGGCCAATCTGACCGGCACCTTTCTGCTCACGCAAGCCATTCTCTCGCCCATGATGAGGGCCCGCTGGGGCCGGATCGTGAACATCACGTCGATCGTCGGCGAGACGGGCGCTGCAGGGCAGGCCAACTATGCTGCGTCCAAAGCTGGCTTGATTGGACTCACCAAGTCGCTTGCCCGGGAGTTTGCCTCCAGGGCCATCACGGTGAACGCCATTGCCCCCGGTTTCATACAAACAGCCATGACGGACGTACTCACGGATGAGCAAAAGGCGGCGATCCTCGCCAATATTCCTCTCGCACGGTACGGCAGCGGGGATGATATTGCTGCAGCTACGACCTTTCTGGCATCCGACGCTGCTGGCTACATCACCGGCCATACCCTCGATATCAACGGCGGCTTATACATGGGATAGGCGCTGTCCGGGCGCTGTGCCCCAAGGACCGCTCTACCATCTCCGGAGCTGTTCCTCACTCGATACGGGTCTCTCTTCATACAAGAATCTCTGCTGGTTCGATTCGCAAGGCGAAGAAATTTTCGCTCTTGCGGGAGCCACCTGCGCCCGTTACTCTCCCGCTAATGGCTAATATGCATACTGCTCTGCTGCCTGAACCGGTACTCCCTTTGCAGCCGACGCCCATCAACATCGGCGTGACCATCCGCGAGTTCCGGCTGCAGCGCAGCATGTCGCAGGGGGACATCGAAAAACGTACCGGTCTGCTCCGCTGCTATCTGTCTCGGGTTGAAAACGGTCACACGGTACCTTCGCTCGAAACACTGCAGAAGATTGCCATTGCGCTGGACCTGCCCCTGAGCCAGTTCTTCGCCGACGACCCGGTGCGCGATCTACCCGGAGTCAGTCTTAATGAATCCGAAATCCATTTCCTCGCAGAGATTCAGCGCTACGCCAGCAATCTGACCGACGGCGACCGACGACTCCTGCTGGCGATGGTACGCAAATTCGCCGCAACAGCTGGCGGCCCAACCGATTAAGTGAACGTGAGCTTAGTCTAGGCAGCCAAAGAGCGGGCAAAGGCTGCTACGGCATAGCTGAGAAGGCTGAGCAGCAGAGCAGCAGAGCAAAAGACCAATGCCTGCCTAACCCTGTAGCTGGAACGACCCGAGGTCATCCGCGGGAACAGGGGTACACCCAGCGCGAGACCGCAGAGGAATCCTCCCAGGTGAGCTCCATTGTCGATGCTGGGAAGGGCTGCCGGATCCAGGTGCAAAAGCCCAAAGAGACCTGGAAAAAAGCGTGGGATCAGGTCCGGAAGGCCGCCCAGGAGCAAATTCGCCAGGGCGAAAAAGATTACCTGCCTTCGCAAGCTGCGCAGCTCATCCCAGGGAGCCGCAAGTTTCCGGTTTGACAGCAAGATGATGAGGATACCGGCGATGCCAAAGACGGCACCGGAGGCCCCAGCTACCACCACGCCCAGATGCCCTGACACGAGGCTGACCATCACGGACTGCAGCATGCCGGCCGCCCCGGTCAGTAGATACACTGCGATCAGGCCGGACTTGCCCAAGAGAGGCTCCCCGAAGAGTCCCAGGTTCCATAAGCACCACATATTCAAAAGCAGGTGCAGCAGCGTGACGTGCACAAAGATCGACGTTACGAGGCGCCACCACTGGCCGTTTGCCAGAACCTGATCCGGCGTACAGGCACCAAAATAGGTGAGCACCCGCTCCGGGTAGGGAGCCGTAAACAGCTGCGCAAACCAGCCTGCCACGCTTCCCACCCCGTGTGGCGCCGCCGTCCAGTGATGACCGCGAAAGGCGTCCGGAAAGGGCCCGAAACGGAGCATGGCTAAATACACAGCAAAATTGATGCCAATGAGAACGTAGGTCGCCGGGTAGCTCAGCAAGGATGGCGGAGCAGCGACCTCGTGACTGTCCCCAATTTCATGGATAGCTGTGTCCGCAGACACCATTACCCTATCCTGGGTCGCTTATCTCCTCCCGTCAAGGTGAGATGACGAGACGGCTAGGCTGCCTGTTTGCCGAAACGATCGCGGACACTGGGGATCATACGTTCCCGCATCTCCGAAACCATGCCCGTGATGGGGGTCGCCACCGACACCAGCACCCAGAGGACCATGGACACCAGCATGCCGAGAATGGCGACTGCCTGCAGGCTCAGCGTGATACTCGCCGGAATGTGGGAGTGCACCAGATCGGTCTGCGGATGGAGTGGCACATGGACGCTGCTAAGGTGGCTGAGCGCCTGCAGGCGATGCAGCACTACCGCTGCGAGCAGGAACGCTGCAAAGGAGAGCGCGGTCGCCGCAAACAGGAGCATGTCCACAGCACGGTGAAGGCGCTGACGCTTGTGGCAATGTTCACAGGTGCGCAGGTGATCTTCGTAGTCCCCACGCAACTCGGCGGGAACGCTCGAGATGTCATACCGCCATCCCGACAGAATCGCGCCCACGACATAGTCGTTACAACTGGTCTGGCTTGATCGTCGGGATGTCACTGCGTACGTGCCCATAGGTCGTCTATTAGGTAGATTCTACTGCATACGCATGCGACTCAGAGAAGTTCCCGGCCTGGGTAACCCCTACAGACAGATCGGTTCCAGCGGGGCTTCCTGCCCTGCCATCACGATGCGATTTCCAAGCAGCGATAGCCTGTCCCCAATGGCTGCCTCCGCAGCCAGCTTCGCCAACTCTGGCAGATTGTTCTGCTCAGACAGATGACCCAGGACGATAGTGTGCGCCCCACCGTCATAATCACGCAGCAGGAACTCGGCCGTGGCCGAATTCGAAAGGTGGCCTACCCGCGACAGCACGCGCTGCTTTACAGACCAGGGATACGGGCCGTCTTTCAACATCTCCAGGTCGTGGTTGGACTCCAGCAGCAGGACGTCTACATCGCGCAGAGCCATCTTCACGTTGGGCGGCACGTAGCCCAGGTCCGTTGCGACGGCCATACGCAGACTTTCCTTGCGCGCATGGAAGACAAAACCGCAGGGATCGGCGGCATCGTGTGGGATCGTAAAGGGATTGATGTCGATCTCCCCGATAGAGAAGCGCTGCCCCGCCTGAAAGTACTCCACCGTAGGAAGGAAGGCAGGATTCCGCTTGACGGCAGGACGGTCCTCCTCTGCTTCACAGGGCTCGTTGTCTTCGGGCGACTCCGCCCTTATCTCAGCTCCATCTGCACTGCGATCACCTTCCGCCAAGGACTGGTTACCATTGTCCCGGTGAACGTGTGCTGGCAGATGCCCAGGGGCAGGTTCTGCAGCCCGCTGCTCCCGCTCGCGCTGCAATTGATCCAGCCATTGCGCGTAGGTCATGGTCTTGCGTGGCGTCAGCATGCGGACCCAGGCCCGGTGCGTCGCTTCCGTGAAAAAGACCGGGATGTGCAGGCGTCGTGCCAGCACCGCCAGGCCGGCGACATGGTCCAGGTGCTCATGCGTGATAAGGATGGCGGTCAGCGCGGAGGGATCCTTGCCGACGCATGCCATCCGCCGCATCAGCTCCCGGCAGCTCAATCCGGCGTCCACAAGGATGTTCGTCGAGCCTGCGGAGATCATCGTCGCATTGCCCTTGGAACCCGAGGCTAACACGGTCATCTGCACTCTTCGAGCATACGCCAGAAGCGGAGAAAAACCGAAGGGACACCCACGCACCGTACCTGAATCCGTGTCCTAAGATGAGACACGGCGCGGTGCGAGAAAGTTCACCACGCTGCGCATTACGACTTCATCCCGCTGATTGAAAACCGTCGTGCGCGATTGCACCAGACCGAACTCGGGCCGTGACTGGGAGAGGCGCACCGAGAGAATCTCAGCCTCAGTCCGCAGCGCGTCGCCAGGTCGAACGGGCTCCGTCCAGCGCATCTCCTCAACGCCTGCCCCGATGATCCCGCCGGCAATGTGGAGCGACTCCACCCGGAGGCGCATCACGATGGCCGCGGTCAGCCACCCCGAGGCGGCCAGGCCCTTGAAGAATGAACTCTCCCCAGCAGACTCATCGAGGTGAAAGGGCTGCGGATCATACCGCTCCGCAAATTCCTTGATCTCCTCCACTGTGACCTTGTAGCTGCGGTCCGAGTTAAAGGTCATACCAGGGTGCAGATCCTCGAAATACAATGCTTGCGGCAACAGGCGACTCCCTTCGTACCAAGGCGTACACCGCAGTGTACGTGGTCACGAGCGCAAAGCAAACGCCCTGTTCAGCGGTGCTATGCTGCCTCGTCGTTGAGGTTCAGGTGTTCTCTGGAGCAATGCTGTGGAAGCCGTATGTCTCGTAGCGCGTCGTCAGCTTGCCGCCTCGCAGTGACACCACGGTGAAGCCTTCCGGCGTGCCCAGCCGCACCCCCTTCCACCAATTCCCGCAGACAGCACCGCTCGTGATGTACGGTACGCCGCGCCACTCCACGCGCTCGTTGATGTGCGTGTGCCCCTGCAACACGGCGAGAATGTTATGCCCTTCAAAGAGCTGGATCACCTCATCAGAGTTGACCACTGACAACCCGTGATGGGCCATCGCTTCCTGCGGCACGGGGACATAGGAACCAAAAGCCGTTACGAGTGGAATGTGCGTCACGACAATAACAGGCGCCCCAGGCACTAACGCGCTGAGCTCCTGGCGCAACCAGGCAATCTGCGTGGCACCAATCCGCCCCTCGTAGGAGCGGTCCGCCGTAATGCCGATCGAGTCCAGCACAAGAAAGTGAACGCCCTTGTGCTCGAAGCTGTAGAACGTCTTGCCAAGGTGGTCCTCGTAGAAACGCTTGCCGTACGAGGGGTCGGCCGGCACCATCCCGCTCGCCGGGTAGACGCCGAAGCAATCATGGTTCCCGAGGGTGTGGTGCACCTTCATGCCGAGATCCTGCTGCGTTCTGTCGTAGAGATCAAAGAGGCCGAGTGCGCGCTCTTTGGGTACACCCAAAGCGTCAAAGACGTGGTCGCCACCCTGGATGACGAACTCCGCTTGCAGGCCTCGTGCCTTCTGGAAGGCCATGGAACACCCGCGGGCCGCGTTCATCTCGGGCTGCAGGTGGGTGTCAGTGATAAAGAGGAAGTCGAAGTCCTGGAGTCTGGTCGCTACAGGATTTTCTGCAGAGACGGGGAGGCTACGAAGGCTCCCACCCAAACCTATAGCTCCTACACCCGCAACAAACTGTCTCCGCGTCAGCATGAGACCAAGTTTATTGAAATTCCGTTACAGGGCCGAGAACGCGCTTAATGACGTTCCTGCGCACTCGCAAGCTTCTCTTCGGCAACGCGCGATACGGCGTTGGCCTCATCGTACTTGGCCTGATCGTCGCCGGCCTGGTTCCACAATTCCTGCGCATGCTGCTGCTCTGCGCGCACTTCGTTTACGTCGATCTCATTGGGCCGTAAGGCCTGTTCCGCCAGTATCGTCACACGCTCTGGAAGAACCTCAACAAAGCCCCAAGCAACAAAATACGTTTGCTCCCCGGCTGAACCGCCATGGAGCCGAAGTTCTCCGGCGCCCAGCTCCGCAAGCAGAGGAGCGGCGCCATACAGTGTCTCCAGGTAACCCGACGTGGAGGGCAACTCCACAGCGGTTGCTGTCGCATCCAGCAGGACCCGCTCCGGCGTTACCAGCCGTACTGTCAACAATCCCGAACTGTTTTCCTGATCGGCCAAGGTACACTCTCAACTTCCAGCGCCCACCTCTGCCCCCAGGCACAAGGACCTGGGTGCAGAGGGCAGGAGCGGCTCTGTTAGGCTGACGCCTTCATCTTTTCGGCAGCTGCCAATACTTCCTCGATGCCACCCTTCATATAGAAGGCCTGCTCAGGAATCGCATCATGCTTACCTTCGATGATCTCCTTGAAGGAGCGCACCGTGTCTTCCACCTTGACGTACGCTCCAGGGATACCCGTGAAGATCTCCGCCACATGGAATGGTTGCGAGAGGAAGCGCTGCACCTTGCGTGCGCGGGTTACAGTGAGCCTGTCCTCTTCTGACAATTCATCAATACCCAGAATTGCAATGATGTCTTGCAGGTCCTTGTAGCGCTGCAGAATGCGTTTCACACCCTGCGCCACGTTGTAGTGCTCTTCGCCCACAATGCGTGGCGAGAGAATACGCGACGTTGAAGAGAGCGGATCGACTGCCGGGTAGATACCCAGCTCCGAGAGAGGCCGCGACAACACCGTTGTGGCATCCAGATGGGCGAAGGTCGTTGCCGGAGCAGGATCTGTTAGATCATCGGCAGGCACATACACAGCTTGTACCGAAGTCACCGAACCCTTCTTCGTCGAGGTAATGCGTTCCTGCAACTCGCCCATCTCTGTCGCCAGGTTCGGCTGATAGCCGACAGCCGACGGCATACGGCCGAGCAGCGTTGACACTTCAGACCCAGCCTGCGTGAAGCGGAAGATGTTGTCGATGAACAGCAGCGTGTCGGCACCCTCTTCGTCGCGGAAGTACTCCGCAACCGTCAAGCCGGTCAGCGCGACGCGCAGACGGGCCCCTGGGGGCTCGGTCATCTGGCCATACACAAGGGCAGCTTTGCTTTTCTCCAGGTTCTTAAGATCAATGACGCCTGAATCCTGGAACTCATGCCAGAGATCGTTGCCTTCCCGTGTACGCTCGCCGACGCCGGCAAATACCGAAAAGCCACCATGCTTCAGAGCAACGTTGTTGATCAGCTCCTGGATCACAACCGTCTTGCCGACACCAGCGCCGCCAAACAAACCAATCTTGCCACCCTTGAGAAAGGGCTGGATCAAATCGATCACCTTGACACCGGTCTCGAACATCTCTTCTGACGTCGACTGCTCGTCAAAGGCGGGCGCGGAACGATGAATCGGGCGATACTCGGTCGCGTTTACGGGACCAAGCTCATCCACGGGCTTGCCCAGCACGTTGAGCACGCGTCCCAACGTGGCGCGCCCTACCGGGACAGTGATCCCTGAGCCGGTATCCACGGCGCGCATGCCGCGAACCATGCCCTCGGTGGCCTCCATGGCGATACAGCGCACACGGCCTTCACCGAGATGCTGCTGAACCTCCACCGTCACATCGATCGGAGTGGGTACATCGAAGCCCTCACTGCTGATGTGCAGCGCCTCGAAGATGGGCGGCATCGTCGCCTCATCAAACTGCACGTCCACGGCCGGTCCGCTGACCGCAACTACCTTGCCAACATTTCCCTTGTCTGCCATAACTCTCTTCCGTCTGGATCCGCCCTACAGCGCGGCGGCCCCGGACACAATCTCAATGATTTCTTTGGTAATTGCCGCCTGACGTACCCGGTTCATCGTCAGGCTGAGTTTATCGATCAACTCACCGGCGTTCTTTGTCGCCGCATCCGTCGCCGTCATCCGCGCGGCATGCTCGGCCGCAATGGACTCCAGAATCGCATGCAGAATTTGCGTGGTCACATATCGTGGCATCAGGTGCCGAAATAGACGCTCGGGGGCCTGGTCGTAGATGTAATCCACATCAGCCGTGCCAAACTTCTTGGCTTCAGCGTCAACCTCGCTTTGCTCCGGTGCATGGACGGGCACGCCTGCAGTCTCGGCTGCACGCATGGCCGCTTCCTTCTGCTCCTCGGTCATCTCCTCGGCGGCCGTGATCTCCTGCACGCCCAGCTTACGAATCGGAAGCAGCTTTTCCACCACCACGCGCTGCGAGATGACCGACTTGAACTCGTTGTACACGATGTAGACCGCGTCAATTTCGGAAGATTCGTACCTCGCGATGATGGAGTGCGCCATGCTCGAGATGTCTTCAATATTGGCTCGCAGCAGCAGATCGGCATGCTCCTTGGCCACCTCGATCGGTGCCGAGCGGTGACGGATATCCTCTATGTGCTTGGCGAGGTCGTTGTCGTAGAGTTCTTCCTTGTGCTCATACGTGGCAGCCGGGTAGCGCCGCTTGTATAAACCAATCGCCTTCTTGCCGACAGGCTCGAGGTCGATGTTCTGTCCACGCTGGCGGCGCTCATCAATGAACCGCTGAGCCGCCTTCCCGATGTTGGAATTAAAGCCGCCGGCGAAGCCCTTATCACCAGCTATGACGACGACCAGCACGGACTTTTCTTCACGCTCCACCAGCAAGGGATGCATGACGTTGCCTGTACCCTCTTCGAACAGTTCAGTGCGCCGCACCAGAGACTCCAGGACATTGGTCAGCATCTGCGCGTAGGGACGGGCCTGCATGGCACGATCCTGCGCGCGGCGCAGCTTTGCTGCCGAGACCATCTTCATGGCCTTGGTAATCTGTCGCGTGTTCTTGACGCTGCGGATGCGGCGCCGTAGATCGAGTACGTTTGCCATCGTTTACGCCGTTACCGCCTCCGCAGCCTTCTTATGCTTCAAAAGAAAGTCCGCTTTGTAGTCGTTAATCGCGCCTGTGAGTCGGTTGCGAAGGTCGTCATCCAGGGCCTTCTTCGTTGCGATGTCGGTCAGGATGTCCGGATGAGCTGCATCGAGGTAGGGGTAATATCCATGCTCAAAGGCTTCGATGTCAGGCACGGCGACGTCGTCCAGCAGACCTTGGGTACCCGCAAAGAGGATGGCTACCTGCTGTGCCGCAGTCAGGGGCTGGAACTGCGGCTGTTTCAGCAACTCGGTCAGGCGTGCGCCACGGTTCAGCTGCTGCTGCGTCACCTTGTCGAGATCCGATCCGAACTGGGCGAACGCTGCAAGTTCGCGGTACTGCGCTAAATCGAGCTTCAGCGTCGAGCCGACCTGCTTGGTCGCCTTGATAGCAGCCGCAAAGCCCACACGTGAGACGGATAGACCGACGTTGACGGCCGGCCGCACACCGGAGTTGAACAGGTCCGTCTCAAAAAAGATCTGCCCATCGGTGATGGAGATCACGTTGGTCGGAATGTAAGCTGAAACGTCACCCGCCTGTGTCTCAATGATCGGCAAGGCAGTAAGCGACCCCCCACCGTTCTCTTTCGACATCTTGGCCGAACGCTCGAGCAGACGCGAGTGAAGATAGAAGACATCCCCCGGGTACGCTTCCCGTCCTGGCGGACGGCGAAGCAGCAGGGAGATCTCGCGGTAGCTGGCCGCGTGCTTCGAGAGATCGTCGTAGATGATCAGCGCGTGCTTGCCGTTATCGCGGAAGTACTCGCCCATGGCCGTTGCAGCAAACGGAGCAAGGTATTGCATCGGTGCCGGCTCGGAAGCGGTTGCGGCCACAACGATTGTGTAATCCATCGCGCCATACCGCTCCAGCGTCTGCACCACACCAGCAACGGAAGAACGTTTCTGCCCGATAGCGCAGTAAATGCAGATCAGATCATTCTTAGCCGAGTTGATGATCGTATCGAGTGCGACGGCCGTCTTCCCGGTCTGTCGGTCGCCAATCAGCAGCTCGCGCTGGCCACGCCCGATGGGGATCATGGCGTCAATGGCTTTTACGCCCGTGTACATGGGCTCCGTGACAGACTGCCGGGCGATGACACCGGGAGCGATGCGCTCAACCGGCAGCGTCTCTTTGGTGTCAATCGGACCCTTGTCGTCGATGGGCTGACCCAATGCATTCACAACGCGGCCGATCAACGCATCCCCAACGGGTACCGCCATGATCTTGCCGGTGCGCTTCACCTGCTGTCCTTCACGAAGCTCGGTGTAGTCGCCCAGAAGCACGGCGCCGACCTGATCTTCATCGAGATTCATCGCCAGGCCTGACACTCCGTGCGGAAAGTCGATCAACTCGCCGGCCATGACCTTGTCCAAACCATGCACCCGAGCGATTCCATCGCCAAGGGTCACAATGGTCCCAACTTCGTCCACCTGAACGCGCTCATCGTAATTGTCAATCTGCTGCCGTAGCAGCTCCGTTATCTCGTTTGCCCCGATTGTCGGCATACTTGTCTTCTTCTCTCTGCGCTGGTATCAGCTACCTGACCCACACGGGCCATCGTTGTTGTCTGGTGAAACCGTCTAATTTGCGACTGTCATGAGCTGCTGTTTCATCTGCTGCAGCTGGCCGCGAACCGAGCCGTCGTACACAGTGGACCCCACCTTCACCACGGCTCCGCCTAAAAGATCGGCGTCCTCGGTGTATGTCGCGCGAACCTGTGTCTCTCCGGTAAGTGTCGCAATGCTCTGCTCCAGCCTACGCCGTGCCGCCTCATCGAGTGCACGCGCACTGGTAATCTGCGCTTCCACGACGCCATTATCTTTGTCGGCCAGCTGAAGGTACGCCTCCACAATCTCCGGGAGATCCCCCAGACGTTCGTGCGAGGTCACCACCGCTACAAAATTTCTGACTGTACCGCCCATCGCGGTCCGTTGTGCCATGGCGTCCAGCATGCGTGTTTTCTGGTCCTGCGGAATCGATGGATCGCTGAGGACCTCACGCAGGGGGGCGCTGTCGGCGTACATGGACAGGAAATCCTGCAGCTGCCGCTTGACGTCGTCACGCGTCAGGTTCTTCTCCGCTACAACCGTCTCCAGGGCGCGGGCGTACCGCAAATCTATGGCTGACACTAGTTCTGTCCCCCTTTGTCGCCCACCAGACGTTGCGCAAACCCTTCAACCAGCAGTCGGTCCGTCTCCGCCGAGATTTCGAGCCGCCGCGCCGCTTGATCTATAGCGAGCTCCGCCGCGTGGCGCTGCAGCTCCCGACGAGCGGCAGAGGTGGCAGCCTGGATCTCCGTCTCGGCGGAGGCCAGAATCTTGGCTGTTTCCTGCTCCATGGATGCTTTCATGCGTGCGTCCTCGCGAACTGCATCGGCTTCCGCCTGCTTGCGCATTCCGGCAATCTCGTCATCCAGCTTGCCCAGCCGCGCCTCTACCAGCTTCAA
This sequence comes from uncultured Acidobacteriaceae bacterium, assembly GCA_964247615.1. Classification (GTDB taxonomy): domain Bacteria; phylum Acidobacteriota; class Terriglobia; order Terriglobales; family Acidobacteriaceae; genus Granulicella. The sequence goes on along the minus strand of CAXTVC010000017.1, from coordinate 29,102 downwards.
GCGAGCATTGGCTTCCTCAGTTACGGTGCGCGCATCAACCAGGTGCTTCTGGATACCAGAACTACGATCCCGGAAGGCTTTGGGCAACGTCCGTGCACACAGATAACCGACACCCCCGAGGAGTACCAGGAAGTTCAGGATGGTAAAGGCGGTCGCCGCCTGATCAGGGTTCATCCCGACCATACGACCGATCTTCTGCACCGAAGCCGAGTGGCGAAATCCCTCGTTCTCGTCCTTTTCTTCCTCACGCTTCTCAGGCACTACATTGCCGGGCGTGGACCGTTCACTGGCACCGGCGTGAGTCGAAGAAGAAGCAGCCTGGGCCACAGCACGGCCGGTCACGGCGAAACTCCCCAGAAGGAGAGCGCATGCGCAGAGGTAGCTCAGGAGATGGTTTGGCTTTCGCTGATTTGTCACTGCTGAACCTCCGCTCTCCCTGAACCGGTCGGCAAAATGGCACGAACGATGCGCTGGGCGAGGTCATCGACAGTCAGCTGCAATTGTTCACGAGCCGTTCCAACAGAGGAGTCGATTTCATCTTTCGCAGAGCGAATCTTGCCTTGAGCCTGCTCTCGCGCCATGGCGAGCGAGCGGTCACGCTCCACCTGACGCTGCTTCTGCCGGCTTTCCCGCTCGGAAGCGATCGCAGACCGTGCAGCTCGCAACTTGTCTTCGTAGACCGCTGTCTCTGCTTCCGCGGCGGAGATGGCACCGCGTGCCTGCTCGATGGCCCCGGTAGTCCGCGCCCGGCGCTCGGCCAGGGTGCGCTCCAGAGGACGCTGCACCAGGGTGCTATACGCGACAACAAGCAGAATGAACAGAATCATTGTCGGCACAGCGCCAATGATCAGTGATCCCAGTGAATGAAGTATGTCCATGAACCTTACGATTCCATGCGGGCCGCCGAAGCTGAGACAGGAACGTATGTCGTCTCAGCGCTCACACAAGGCAGGGCAAACGCACAGGTATCTGTGTACCTTTTAGCAAAGCGATCCGGGGGAAGTCAAAGCGGCGGTCCGTTTACCGAACTCACGGGCGCTGTTCGCTCAGCACCCTCTAGGCCCGCTTCACCCCATTGTACGAAATGTACAGCCGGCTGTGCGAGAGCTTCCGCGCCACTCTGGAATCGGCATGCCGCAGCCGTCGCCTCCTACAGCTTAGAGAGTACGTCAGGCGTTGCGACGGGGACGTTTTCGGCGGGCAAACTTTCCTCTGCGTCACGGCGCTGGTATCGCCTGTACCGGCCAAGCAACGACGCCGGGCCGACAGCGTGCAGATAGATCAGGTTGCCTGCAAATCTCTGCCCGCTGAGCGTGGCACCGCGTTCCAACGCGGCCAGAACACGGCCTTCCGACTGCGGAATCCGAAACTCCGCCTCTTCCAGTGGGTCTGCCGTCAGCGCGGCGTCCATCGCTGCGAGCACTGCGTCAAGCCCCTGACCCGTGCGAGCCGACACCAGCAGCTCTCCCGGGGCAGTCGCCACGGCATCCGAAAGCAGGTCAGCCTTGTTCAAGACCTGCAACGTCGGCGTCTCGTGTACCTCAAGCTCAGAAAGCACAGCCTCTACCTGAATCTTTTGTTCGTCGAGGGTAGGACTGGCAGCATCACGCACATGCACCAGCAACTCGGCGCGCTCTACCTCTTCCAGCGTCGCGCGGAAGCTCGTCACCAGCGCGTGCGGCAGATTGCGGACGAAACCTACGGTGTCGGCTAATAAGACGCGTCGGCGCGAGGGCAACGTGAGCTGCCGCAGCTTTGGGTCGAGCGTCGCGAACATGCGCTTGGATTCCAGAACATCGGCCCCTGTCAACGCATTGAACAGCGTCGATTTGCCTGCATTCGTGTAACCCACCAGCGCCACGGTCGGCACAGGTACCGCCTCGCGCCGGCCCCGTTGCTGCCGCCGAATGCGCCGCACGGCCTCAAGCTGTTGCTCGATGCGCGTGATGCGCAGCCGCAGTTTCCGCTTGTCGGTCTCCAGCTGGGTTTCGCCAGGGCCACGGGTCCCGATGCCGCCACCAAGCTGGGACATCGATTTGCCACGTCCGCCCAAACGCGGCAGCTGATATTCCAGCTGGGCCAGTTCCACCTGCAGCTGGCCTTCCCGGGTCCGGGCATGGCGCGCAAAGATATCCAAAATAAGCTGGGTGCGATCAATGACCCGGCACGGCAAACGATCTTCAAGGTTGCGCAGCTGTGAGGGTGACAGATCGTGATCGAACAGGACCAGGTCGGCCGAGGTGGAACGAACCGTCGCCTCGATCTCATCGACCTTGCCGCCGCCAATCAGCGTTGCCGGGTCCGGTTTCTGGCGTCTCTGGATCAGCAAAGCCGCTGTGTCTGCACCGGCGGAGCGGGCCAATTCCTGAAATTCAGCCAGGGATGCGTCGAAATCGATGTCATGCTGGCTGTCCGTCATGCGCGCTGTAGCTGCGCCGGGGGACCGCTCGCTTTCAATCAGTTCGGCCGCGATGCGTGCCTGGCGCGCTGCCGGCGTCCGCTGTGGACGTAATGCGGTGAACTCCACAGCAACCAGCACCGCGCGCTCCCCTGAGGCGCGGCGACGGGTCTGCAGCAAGGCCTGCTCTTCGCGGACACGCTGCTCGGGACTACCCTCTGCTTGTGAGTGCTGCGACACGGTTACCGTCTAGCGGACGCCTACCGGATTCGCAGCTACACCGTTCTCCTGAGGAGCAGCTCCTGTAGACGGGCGACCCTCCGGGCGAACTTCGGTGTGCGCCGGCCGTCCGCTGACGACCGTGGAAATGGCGTGCTTGAAAATCAACTGCTCCTGCGCGTTGTTCTCCAGCAGCACCGAATACTTGTCGAACGAGCGAATCTTCCCGGTCAGCTTCACACCACTTACCAGGTAGATCGTGATGGGGCTTTTGTCCTTGCGGACCGTGTTCAGAAACGTATCCTGAATGTTTTGCGCCGGCTTGATGTCCATATGGCCGATCTCCTTTTTCTTAACAGCGAGTGGATCTGTGCCTGCAAACGTCCAGGCTGAACCCAAGTTGTGCTTTCTGAGTCGTCATCCCCGCCGAGTACACCCTACAGGTTTTCCCCGCCATTACACAAGGGGTGTAGACCCGGACTCCAGGCCTAACACGGGGCTGGGCCGTAGCCCTCCGGTCATCTCGCGACCAGGCTTACAGGGCCAGACCGGAGCCGCGATACCATGAAACCTGATGTCCGCCGCCTCCGTGCCTTCCCAAACAGCTCGTCCTCTCCATAAGCAGACACCGGTTCCGCTGCTGGATCTCAGCCGGGAGTTCGCGGTAATTCGGGACGAAGTCATGGCCGCCATTGAAGAGGTCTGCACCAAGCACCACTTCGTTCTGGGGCCTCCTGTCGAGCGCTTTGAGGGGGAGGCCGCCGCTTTTTGCCACGCCCCCGCTGCCCTTGGCTGTGCCAGCGGAACGGACGCCCTGTGGCTCGCACTGGCGTCCCTCGGTATCGGCCACGGCCATGCCGTGGTGACCACGCCCTTCAGCTTCTTCGCTACGGCAAGCTCCATCCTGCGCGCAGGCGCCCATCCCGTCCTGGCCGACATCGACGAGAGAACGATGAATCTCAGCCCGGCCGCGACCGCAGCCGCTCTCGCACGATCGCTTCCGGCAGGCACCACGGCCGCAGCCCTGTTGCCCGTGCATCTTTACGGCCAATGCGCTGACATGGACGCGGTCGAAACATTAGCGCAGCAGCATGGTTTGCGCATCGTCGAAGACGCCGCCCAGGCCTTTGGGGCGACATGGCGGGACAGGCCTGCCGGCTCCCTGGGAGATGCGGCAGCCTTTAGCTTCTATCCCACGAAGAATCTTTCCGCTTTCGGCGATGCGGGCATGATCACGGTGCGGGATCCCGCCGTTGCGGAACGTGCCCGGGCGCTCCGCAACCATGGCATGCGCCGGCGCTACTTCCATGACGACTTCGGGGACGCGGTCGGCTGGAACTCCCGGCTGGATGGCATTCAGGGAGCGGTGCTTTCGGTCAAGTTACGCCGTCTACCTGCGGGCAACCAACGGCGCCGCGATATCGCAGCACATTACGACGCGCTGTTCACCGCCGCTGGCCTGACCGCGGAATCCACGTCCGAAGGCGTCGTTCTTCCCTACACCGATCCCCGGGCGATCCCTGTATTCCATCAATACGTGATCCGCGTGGCGCGCCGGGACGAACTCCGTGCGTTCCTTGCTGACCGGGGTATCGGCACAGAGGTTTACTACCCCCTGCCTCTGCACTTACAAGAGAGCCTGGCGTTTCTTGGCTATCGGCGTGGCGATTTCCCGGTGGCAGAACGTGCCGCGGCCGAGGTGCTCGCCCTGCCCATCTACCCCGAGTTACGGGAGGATGAGGTAGAAATCGTCGTCGATGCAATCCGGTCTTTCTACGCCTAGGCGGTCGAGCGTAACGCGCCGCCCTTCATCGGCGTCTTCTGCCCTTTCCGGACTTCACCTCTTCAGGATCAGGGTGTGCGAACTGTGGCGCTTGTGTGTTCGGCGGCCAGATACGGCGGCACAGATTGCCTTCCAGCCGGAACGTGTCCTCGACCGTCTTGCCTGGCTTGATGAGCCCGGTTTGCGGGTCCGGTACCGGCATGGAACTCTCGGCTGACAGCAGTCGGACGGTGAAGCTTGGCAGAGCCTCTGCAAAATGCACGTCCTTGTTGTAAGGATCCTTCTTGAGACCCATCTTCACCGGCAGGTAACCCGCAATGTTGCGCTCCCGAAAGGCCGTCTCATAGCGGTGCTTCTTCACGTTCCAGATGAACACGCGGATCTGGTTAAAGTCATAGGGGAGCCCTGCCTTGAAGGGCGACAGGACAGTGACGTACTCCGGTATGCGCGTCACGGGCTGCCCGTTGCTCACAACGTTGGACTCCGGATCCTCGACTGTAGCCAGGACATAAGCACCCACGATGCGCTGCCCTTCGGCATACCGGGCAAGCGTATCGGGCTCCGTAACATCGATCATGCGGCCATAGATCCAGCCGGTCTGACCGCCTTTGGTGCGCACGAGGTACCAGTCTTCCATCACCGGCGCAGGTGCCTCCGCAGGGCCTACCGGCATGGCATCCGCTGCCCGTGCCGCCGATCCACTGTCGCGTACCGGCAGCCTCGCCGCATTCGGCTTCGCCATGGACGCCGGGGTCAAACCGGGCGGCAGGCCCTTCGGTACACTTGCCCGTGTAAGCAGACTCAGCGGTTCGTTTTCTGCAAGACGGTAAAAGTGCATGGTGTCCCGTCCTGGCGCTAGATGAAGGTACACCTCATCCCGCGTGACCGCCTGGGAGATGACCGGGTCTTTCTCATGCTGGGCATTCAAGCCGTCGAACTGATCGGCGACGCCCTGATCGGCGGTCAGCTTTTCTTCAATCCAGCCCACCGCCCCATTGGGCGCCCGCACCTGAAGAAACCTGCGCTGGTGCCCGATGACGGTCAGCTTGTCGCCGTTCTGTACCTCGCCGGTGCGGTTTGAGACGGCTGCGACCCGATCCCGCAGGTACGCCTGCTTGGCCGTGACATATACCTTTTGCGGGATGACAGCTTTTTTCAGGTTGCCGCACCCAGCCAGGGACAGCCCAGCGGCAAGAATGCCTCCCCCGCAGATTGCCTTCAATATGCACAGAAATGAGGCAGATCTAGGGGGGAGAGACAGAACGGAAGAGGGCTGCATGGTTCAGGGAGAGACCTTTCACGTCGAGGGAGCTCGTACGAGCACCCGCGCAGGCTCTAGTGTGACATGGCGACCAATACCGGATACTGCGTCGCCGTGGAGGTCCCGGCCGACTTGACCGCGGTCAGTGCGCCTGCGGTGCCAATCGCGTACAGCTGCACACCCGCGTTTGCATCGTATCCCGCCGCGACCAGGTAGGCATCCGTGTTGTCGATGCCCAGAGCCGCAACACTTGCCGGCGCGGCGTAGGGCGAACCGGTCAACAGCGTCAGCGCGGTCGTTGTCCCCGTCCCAAAGCCGGTGATTTTGCCCAGACCCACATCTGCTGTGTACACGAACTTCGAGTTGCTATCGACCACCACACTGCGAGGGACGCTCCCGCTTGGATAGGCGTAGGTTCCACGGTTGGTGTTTCCCGTAGCTGCGATTCCATAGGCGGTGATCGAGTTTGTCTGCGAGATATAGAGGTTATCGCCCCCATCCAGGACCACGGAGAAGTCGCCGCTGGCCGTCGCCGCCAAAATCTGGCTGAAGACACCGTTGTTCGTGATCCCGGTCGAACTGCTGTAGCCGAAGACAGCAGCACCCTGGGTCCCCAGCGCGGCCACCACGTAATTTTGCGCCGGCGATACCGCGACCGAGCACGAGGGTAGAACAGGCGTTGTTGCAGAAGGAACGCAGGAAGCTGCGGGAACGGTTAATACGCCGCTGATCTTCAGCGTATCCGCCGTGGAGTTCACGGTGTATTGGTTCAGGATCAGTCCCGCGGCCTGCAGGATGTACAGGTAGTTTCCATCGGAGGAGAGGGTCATGGCACCGACCAGGTCCGTGGCAAGGGCGGCCCCGTTCTGGGCCGCAGTCAGCGTGCCGTCTGTCCCGATGGCGTACTCATAGATCCCCGGGTTGGCGATGCCCGGCACGGAGGCCACATAGAGCCTGGTATTGGCCGGGTTCACCGCCATGGCAATCGGCACAAAGGGGAGGGTCACGGTATTGACTGCCGTCAATGCACCGCCCGCGACGTTGTAGCCCGCGATCACGGAGCTGCCGCCTGTCGTCGTGTAGGAGACAAAGGCGTAATCCCCGGAACTGGTGTCCCCGCCCGTGCCGGTCCCCGAAGAGGGGCAGGCGGTCTTGTTTTCGCACTGGAAGAAATTGCTGCAGGCCACCAGCGGCAGCATCGACGCTCCCAGCAGAAGCATCCGTGCCCCCCGGGAAAGGCTTTCCGCTCCTCTTCCCACAACGTCACCGCCGATGCGCGAACGCCAGCCTCCCATACCCATGCCATTCACTCCCTCTGCGATTGTCTCCGGTTAGGACGCGCCAGCGACCAATCTGTTTCATCGTTTGGACCGTTTCCCTTTTGGCCTCTCTGCCCTGAAAGCCGTATCATCTAGCTTCGTATGCCAAGTTTTGCCGACAGCATCTTTCTCTTCGTGCTGGCCCTTCTGCTTTTCGGGCCTAAGAAGCTGCCTGTGCTGGCTCGCGAGCTCGGCAAGTGGATGGGCGAGTTTCGACGGGCCTCCAACGAGTTCAAAATGCAGATGGATGATGAACTCCGGGCCTCCGAACAGGCGGATCGTCAGAAACAGATCACTGCCATGGAGGCTGCAGCCCCCATACCGCCCCCGCTCAATGAACCCACCGAGCCCGAGCACCCCCACATGCGGCATAGTGCCCCGGCCGCAGGGCACGACTTGGCGGTGCCGTCCCAGGAGCACTCCACGCAGGCCGAAAGCGTGAGCGAGCCGACCCTCTCCGCTATCACGCCAGGGAACCCGGTACAGGAACCGCTTCCATCTCCCGCGACACCTGAAATGGCCGACGGGGTTCGACCCATGCCGATTGCGACCTCCGGCAGTCTAAAAATGATGCCCCCGGCGACGGGCCTGCCGACACCGCGAGACGCTCGTCCGAATGCCCTCGCCGGCCTGGTCGACTCCATCCCGGAAGCTTCAGCGAACGGTACGCACACGCAGGCAAGATCGCCAGAAACCGAGAGCGCCGCCCATGGCGACTGAACAATTGATCGATCGCGCCCGCACGTCGGTCCATGAACGTGTTGAACTGCCCGGCATGTCGCTCATGGAGCACCTGGAAGAGCTGCGTACCCGCCTCTTCTGGTGTGTCGGCTTTCTGGCCGTGGGCTTCGCCATCTCTTACGCATTCCGCGCCCGCCTGATTACCCTTATTCAGCAGCCGCTGCTCGACATTGGCCTCAAGATGACCATGACGCACCCGACCGATGCGCTCAACCTGGTCATCAAGACGTCGGCTGTTTTTGGAGCCATTCTCGCCAGTCCGCTGATCCTGTACCAGGTCTGGCTGTTTATTTCGCCAGGCATGTACGCCAACGAGAAGCGTTATGTCTGGCCCTTCATGGCCGCCACCGTTAGTCTGTTCCTCTCCGGGGCGTGGTTCGGCTACCGCTACGTTCTGCCCGGTGCGATGAAGGTACTGATCGAGGACTTTGGCAAGAACTTCAGCCACATGATTACCATCGAGGACTACACAGGCTTTTTCCTAGCCGTGATACTCGGCCTGGGTATCACCTTTGAGCTGCCAATCCTTATCTTCTTTCTCGCCTTGTTCGGCATAGTGGACGGCAAATTCCTACTGCGCAACTTCCGGTATGCCGTGCTCGCCATTTTCCTGGTTGCCGCAGTCATTTGCCCAACGCCGGATCCCATCGGCATGTGCCTGTTCGCCACTCCGATGCTTGCCTTATATTTCGTCGGCGTAGGCGTAGCCTTCTTCGTCCATCCGGACCGCCGCAATAGAAAGCTCAAGGAAGCCGCATGACCGGTCGTCTATCTTTCCTTTCACGGCTATGCGCCCTGCGCACTTCCCTCCTGACCCTCATATTCCTTTCTGTCATCCCCGCGGGCGATCCGCTTTTCGCCGCCACACCCCAGACGTCCGGCGTCTCTGGCAAGCATGTACTACAGCTGACGCAGGAATTCCTCGCTGTTGCCCCGAAACGCTTCAACGGCTCTCCAGGGCACGCCGCCGCGCGACACTTCATCCAGTCCCACTTCGCCCCGGAGGTCGCCAAAGGCGACTTCATCGATGACACGTTCGTGGCCAGCACCCCGGCCGGACCGCAGACCATGCATAACCTGCTGGTGAAGTTCCCGGGCAAGCGCGATGGCATCATCGTCCTGGCTTCACACTATGAGACCAACTACGACCTGCGAAACATCAACTTCGTAGGGGCCAACGACGGTGCCTGTACCTCTGCCCTGCTGATCGCTATCGGGCAGTACCTTCGTGAGCATCCGCCCGCCGGGTACTCCGTGTGGCTGCTCTTTGATGATGGCGAAGAGTCGGTTTCCGGTAAATGGGAGGGCTCGGACGGCCTCTATGGCACGCGCCATCTTGCGGCAAAGTGGTCCGCCGACGGCACGCTGCCGCGCATCAAGGCTTTTGTTCTTGCCGACATGATCGGTTGGAAACAGTTGCTGATCGACCGGGAGAGCAACTCTACTCCCTGGCTGGCGCAGGCCCTCGTCGATGCCACCAAACAAACCGGCCATGGGAAGTACCTTGCGCCGAACGGAATGGCCGTCCAGGACGACCACATTCCATTCAAGAGCCGGGGCGTCCCGGTCCTCGACGTGATTGACTTCGAGTACGGTACCCAGGATGACCCCGAGGCTTACCACCACCACGAAGGCGACACCCTGGACAAGCTAAGCGCAGCGAGCCTGCAGGTTTCTGCCGACCTCTTTTTGGCACTTCTGCCCCTTATTAACGCGCATTGACTGCGCGAAGTCGTTCAGCCACTCCGCTGGACTGCGAAGCTTGATTTGATCGTGAAAGCGCGTTTCGACATCGAAACCTCAGTCTATGACGCCACTTTCCTACTGGATCGGCTTCCACGTCGCTCTTCTCGCCCTGCTCGCAGTGGAGTGGGTGATGGCTCGCCGGGTTCACCACATCCAGCGGCGGGCGGTCTATGCCACGGTCCTCTGGGTGGCTGCTTCCCTGGTCTTTGCCGGATTCATCTGGCGCATGATGCACGCCACGGCTGCCACGCAGTATTTGGCTGGGTATGCCATCGAAGAGGCCTTGTCGGTAGATAACCTGTTTGTCTTCCTGCTGCTCTTTGGCATCTTCAAGATTCCGAAGGATCGCCAACAGATGATCCTTTTCTGGGGTGTTGCCGGGGCCATCGTGATGCGGGGGGCTTTTATCGCCGCCGGTCTGGGTCTGCTGCAGCGCTTCGCGTGGCTTGAGCAGATCTTCGGCGTCATTCTGCTTCTGGCTGCGCTTCGCCTGCTCTTCCCAGGGGAAAAGCAGGATGAAAGCCGTCCCCCCGCATGGCTCGCATGGCTTACCCGTGTCCACCCGGTCAGCCCAAGTCAGACCGGGTTCCTGGCGCGCGAGAGTGGCAAGCTGATGCCCACCGTGCTTCTGCTCGCCCTCCTAGCCGTCGAACTCACTGACGTTGTCTTCGCTCTGGACTCCATCCCCGCCGTGCTCTCCATCACCCGCACACCCTTTCTGGCGTACACCTCCAACATCATGGCCGTCATGGGATTGCGTTCACTCTACGTCCTACTCGCTGCCATGCTCTCCCATTTGCGTTTCCTGCACTACGGGCTTTCGGCCCTGCTCACTTTTGCAGCCTTCAAGATGCTGGTAGCGCGCTGGCTGGAGATCGGTCCGGTCATTTCGCTGCTGATTATCGTCAGTCTGCTGGGAATGACCGTTGCCGTCTCCTTGCTATTCCCCTCGCGGCCGTCAAAAGCGTCCCGTGGCTCATCCGCACCGGCTTAGTTCTCCCTTCTGGCACTTACGCTGTGTCGCAGATTCGACCAGACGCACACCCTGTATCCAACTTTCGTTGGGGCGCCATACCCCTGAAACTTCCGCCAGCCGGGGTATTCTAATGGATGTTGTTTGAGCGAACGGACCAGTGTCTGAGGCCGCTACGCTCCACGAGGAACCGACCTTGCCGATCGTCGCCCCGCCATCCCCGCTGCTCACCATCCTGCCCTCGACGAATCGGCCCCCGGCTGCATCCACCTGCGATCCAGGGCTGACCCTGGATCCATGGGCGTTTGACGCCATCCCGAGCTACGGCCCTGGCGCTTCTGCGCACGATCTGATCGCTTCCGATGCGCCTCGCCAGGGTGTCCTTCCCTCCGAATACCGCAGCGCGGGCGCAGAAGAGCTCGATCTCCGCATCCGCGCCGCAAAGCATGCCCTTGGCGAGCGGGTGGTGATCCTCGGTCACTTCTACCAGCGCGACGAAATTGTGAAATACGCCGACTTCCTTGGGGACAGCTTTCAGCTGGCAAATGCCGCCCGGACCCGTCCGAACGCCGAGGCCATCGTCTTTTGCGGCGTCCATTTCATGGCGGAAACCGCTGACATGCTCTCCCGCCCGGACCAGGCCGTCATCCTTCCCAACCTGGCCGCTGGCTGCTCCATGGCGGACATGGCCGACCTGGAGTCCGTGCAGGCCGCCTGGGATGAGCTGACGGATGTTCTCGGTACGGAGCCCGACGCGCTCGGCCGGCAACCTGTGCTTCCGGTCACCTACATGAACTCCTCGGCGGCTCTGAAGGGTTTCTGTGGCGAGCATGGCGGCATCGTTTGCACCTCGTCAAACGCCAGCACTGTCCTTCAATGGGCCTTTGAACGCGGACAGCGCGTCCTTTTCTTCCCCGACCAGCACCTCGGACGCAACACTGCCAAGGCGATGGGGATTCCGCTGGAGCAGATGCCTCTATGGAATCCCCGAAAGGCCTTTGGCGGCAGCACGCCCCAGGAGCTCCAGGACGCAAGGGTCATCCTGTGGCACGGCTTCTGCTCCGTCCACAAGCGCTTCACGGTCGACCAGATCGCGCAGGCACGGGTCACCTATCCGGGCGTCCGCGTCATCGTCCACCCTGAGTGCCCGATGGAGGTCGTCGACGCCGCTGACGAGGCTGGGTCGACTGACTACATTAAGAAAGCTGTCGAGGCAGCCGCGCCCGGAACTGCCATCGCGATTGGGACAGAGATCAATCTGGTCCAGCGGCTTGCCGCCGATCATCCGGACAAGACAATCTTTTGTCTTGACCCCGTTATTTGTCCCTGCTCGACGATGTACCGCATCCATCCCGGCTATCTCGCCTGGGTTCTGGAGTCGATCGAGCGCGGCGAGACGCCCAACCGCATCACCGTTCCGGAGTCCGTGGCCGTACCTGCCCGGGTCGCCTTGGAACGCATGCTCAGCGTAAAACCAGCGCCCATTCAACAGGTGCAGGCATGAAGGTCATCGTTGTTGGCAGTGGCATCGCCGGTCTCGTAGCTGCCCTGGAGCTATCCCGCGCGCACCAGGTCACGATCGTTACGAAATCCCGTCTTGCCGAAAGCAATACCCGCTACGCCCAGGGTGGCATCGCGGCAGTTACCACCATCGAGGATTCCGTAAGCGAGCACGTCGACGACACGCTCCGTGCCGGAGCCGGCCTGTGTCGTCTCGAAGCGGTAGAAATTTTGTGCGCCGAGGGTCCGGATCGTGTCCGCGATCTGATTCGGATTGGCGTTGCTTTCGACAAGAAAAATGGAGAGCTGGCGCAGGCACGCGAGGCTGCCCATTCCCGTGCCCGCGTGCTCCACGCAGGCGGCGATGCTACAGGCCTGGCAATTGAAACAGCTCTCGTCGCTGCGGTACAGGCAGCGAACATCGTTGTCCTTGAACACACCTTTGCGGCCGATCTCCGCTTAGAGGGAGAGCAGGTAACGGGCCTCGAGGTCATCCCTGAGTCCGGGCGTCCTCAGACAATTCCCGCCGATGCCGTTCTGCTCGCATCCGGCGGCGCGGGACACCTCTACCCCTACACCACCAACCCTAGCGTTGCGACCGGCGATGGGGTGGCCCTGGCTCTGCGAGCGGGGGCGCAGCTTGCCGATGTTGAGTTCTACCAGTTCCACCCGACCGCCCTGTCCGCAGAGGGTGGTTTCCTCATCTCCGAAGCGGTGCGAGGTGACGGTGCCGTGCTTCGCGCCCTGGACGGATCGCGCTTCATGCAGGCCGTGCACCCTGACGCGGAGCTAGCCCCTCGCGACGTCGTTGCTCGTGGAATCGCCGCGCAGATGCGTCTCCAGGGCAACCGCCCCGTGCTCCTCGATGCAACGCACCTCGGCGCCGAGTTTCTGGCAGCCCGTTTTCCGACGATCAACGCCGCCTGCACACGGGCGGGTCTTGATTGGGCTCGCACGCCTATTCCGGTAGCGCCGGCGGCCCACTACTGGATGGGTGGCGTTCGGACCAACATTTGGGGCCAGACCAATCTGCCAGGGCTGTTCGCAGTTGGCGAGGTCGCTTGCACCGGCGTCCACGGCGCGAACCGCCTGGCGTCAAACTCTCTGCTGGAAAGCATCGTCTTTGCCTATCGTGCAGCCCATCTGCTGCTCGACAACCACGATGCCGCCTTCACGTCCGCAACTCCGGACAGCGCCGATCACAGCCCCGCCCCGGGTGTGGTGGACTTGATTCTGGAACCAGGAAGCGCCACCCGGACGGAACGCCTCCCCGACCGCGCCACCCTCCAGGAGCTTATGTGGAATGCCGCGGGCATCGTGCGGGAAGCGGACGGGCTCTCTGCCGCGGAGGCGCAGCTGCAGCGTTGGTATGCACCCGGTACGTCCATTCATAGTCGCGAGACAGCCAATCTGCTGCAACTCGCAGAGGCCGTCGTCTCCGCAGCCCTGGCGCGCCGGGAATCCCGAGGCGCACACTCCCGTGCCGACTATCCAGAAACGGTGGAGGCAGAGCGCCACCACCTGGTTCTCACGCGGCCAGTAGAGGTTGCGTGCTAGCTCCCCTGCCCCTGTCAGCTGTGCACCGTATTGTGCAGATGGCTTTGGACGAAGACGCTCCATGGGGCGATCTGACCTCCCAGACACTGCTTCCTGCGATCTCTCGCGTCAAAGCATCCCTGATCGCGCGGGAGCCGGGCATCCTCTCCGGCACACAGCTGTTTGCCGCGGCCATGCAGCAGGTGGACCCATCTATAACCGTCCGCTTCGACGGTCAAGATGGAGCGCCGTTTCGAACCGGAGACCTCCTGGCTACCGCGGACGGCCCGGCGCGTGCGGTCTTACAAGCGGAAAGAGTAGCTCTAAACCTGGTGCAGCGCCTAAGCGGGATTGCTACGCTCACTGCCAAGTTCGTGGGGGCAGCTGCCGGAACGAAAGCCCGGATCGTGGACACGCGCAAGACCACCCCGGGACTCCGCCTCCTGGAGCGTTACGCCGTTCGCTGCGGCGGCGGCCACAACCACCGCTATTCCCTTTCTGACGCCATGCTGGTCAAAGACAATCACCTGGCCGTGCTCGCGGCGCAAGGCGAAATCGATCTTACTTCTGCCCTCCGACGGGCGCGTGCCGATCTCCCCCACACGGCGCATCTCGAGGTAGAGGTCGACCGGCCAGACCAGATTGAAGCCGTTCTGGCAGGCGGCGCGGACACCATCCTGTTGGATAACTTCACCCTGGATCAGCTCCGGGCCGCGGTGGGCCAAATTGCCGGGCGCGCCCTCATCGAAGCCAGCGGTAATGTTCGTCTGGAAACGGTGGCTGCGATTGCCCACACGGGTGTGGACCTTATCTCTGCCGGGGCATTGACGCACAGCGTCCGTTCCCTGGACCTCGGCCTTGATATCCTCCCCGAAGCCTAGCCAGGTAGAAGGCCCCAAAGCATGATCTATCTGGATGCCGCTGCTACGACGCCCGTCCGCCGCGAAGCGCTGGAAGCCATGTGGCCCTACCTCACCGGCGCATTCGGCAATCCCTCCAGCCATCACAGCCTTGGAGATCAGGCCGCTCGCGCACTCAAAGCTGCGCGTGAACGTGTAGCTGCCGTGCTTGCCTGCCGGCCGAACGAGATCATCTTCACCTCAGGCGGGACAGAAGCGGACAACCTGGCTCTGAAGGGCATCGCGCTTGCGAATCCACGTGGCCGCCGGATTCTTACAACCGCGATCGAGCACGAGGCCGTTCTCGCCAGCTGCGATTACCTCCTTCGTCATCATGGGTTCACAGTCACCTATCTTCCTGTCGACGGCACCGCACGGCTGACCACTTCGGCCCTTGAAGCCGCGCTGCAGCAGTACCCAGACACAACGCTGGTGTCTGTCATGCTCGCTAACAACGAGGTAGGCACCATCGAGCCCATCGCCGAGCTGGCCGCAGTGGCCCATGCCGTTGGAGTTCCCTTTCACACCGACGCTGTGCAGGCCTGCGGCGGGCTTCCCCTTCGCGTTCCCGATCTTGGCGCCGATGCCATTACGCTTTCCGGTCACAAGCTCGGCGCGCCCAAGGGCATCGGCGCGCTGTACCTGCGCTCCCGCGTCCCGGTAGAACCCGTTCTGCATGGTGGAGGCCAGGAGCGCACACGGCGTTCCGGCACGGAAAACGTGGCTGGCGCTGTAGCCTTCGCCACCGCACTCGAACTCACCGCAGCCGAGCTTCCCACGCGCATCCCCGCCCTTTCCGCGCTTCGCGATCAGCTCATTCACGGTGTCCTTGCTGCCGTTCCTGAGGCCATCCTCACCGGCCATCCCACCGAACGGCTCCCCAACAACGCCAGCTTCTGCTTTCCACGTACCTCCGGCGAGGCCGTCCTTCTGCAACTCGAAGAACGTGGCATTCTTTGCTCCAGCGGCTCAGCCTGCGCCGCCGGCTCCGACGAGCCTTCGCACGTCCTGACCGCCATGGGCTACGGGCGCGAGGTCGCTCAGACCGCCGTCCGTTTCACGCTGAATCACGACACGACGACGGCACAGATCGACGAGACGATTGCCAGGACGTGCGAGGCTGTTGCCGCAGTCAGCCAGCTGGCCGGCAAGCACTAAGCCCCAGCTTGTGCGCTGACCTGCCAACCCGCCGATCAGCTAAGCTCTCCAGACAGGGTTGCGCGCGTCCGTCTTTTCACAGCGCGAGCTATCGGGCCAAGGGGAAACAGCATGCCGGCGAACGCAGAGCAACAAGAGCCTGTGCAACGGGAGAGGGACACAAAGGCACTCGATGTGCTCTCCCTGATGAACCTCGTAAGCTGGGAGCTTCCGCAGGGCGAGATCGTGGTCAGGGGCATTGTGCACGCCCTGCGTCCTCACCCGAACTGGGAGAACCCGGTTTGCATCTACGGCGACCTGCGTGACCCGTCCAGTCAGGCCGTCATGTCGTTCCGCTGCAGCCCTGGTGCTGGCATCACGCCGACGCTGCGCGGTGAACCTGTCATCCTGCGTGGCAGGCTGCAGGTCAGCATCTCCAGGCAGGGACGCGGCTTTGAGTTTGAGCTAGCAGGGACACGCCTGGGCAGCTGGGCACCAGAGGCGCGTCCCACCCCGGCGGCCTTTGTGCTGCCTTCGGAACGAGTCAAGGTCCCTTTGGCGCAGCTCCTTGCCCAGCACCCAGCCAAACGGCTGATCCTGCTGGGCACCAGCACGGGCGTTGGGGACGCGAGCCGTTCGTTAGTCGGCGGCGCTGGCCCGCAGCCGGTGACCAGGGTCGTTTCCATGCAGCTCGCCGCCCTGCAGGCCGCTGTCGCCGAAGTTGCCCCTGCACACAGCGCGATCTGCCTTCTAAGAGGCGGCGGCGAGGCCAGCCGCTTCGCCGTCTTTGATGATCCCCTCCTGATTCACTCGCTCCTTGCTGCCGGCATACCGTTCTACACCGCCATCGGTCACGCCACAGACCTGACGTTGGCCGACAAACACGCCGATCAAAGCTTCATCACCCCCACGGACTTCGGCTCTGCCTATGTCACCGCCTGTAAATTCCGCGATGGGCAGGAGACCCTCAAGCGATCGCTCGCTGACGCCAGGCTGGATCTGCAGAAGCTGCAGAGCAGTCGCCGCGCGGAGTTCAAAGACGCCAGACAGACCGCTCTCGATGGGAACATCGCCACCCTGGCAGCAGTCGCCAATCGCCTGCAGAACTTCGAAAAAGCACTCCCGAAAGCTTCACGCCTTCATGGCTGGATGGGCCTTCTGGCGCTCTTCCTTTCTGGCGTACTGGCTGGATGCCTAGGCTTCTACGGAGTCGAACAGGGTCGAATCGGTCGCCTTGGCGAGCAGCTCGAGGACATCCAGCGGCAGATTGCGCCGACGTCGATGCCGGCCCGCGTACAGCCTCCAGCGCCGCACAAAACGCGATCGCGATGACTCGTGGCTGGTCGCCGGAGGGGTCGGTTGGCTTGCACCCGGGCTCCTCCCACAGCTGCCGGCGGTAAACTAAGCTCTGCCCCATGGCCTACCAGGTTCTAGCCCGCAAGTACCGTCCCCTTCGCTTCTCCGACGTAGTCGGGCAGGACCACGTCACCCGCACATTGCTGAACGCGTTGGCGCAGGACCGCATCGCGCACGGCTATATCTTCTCGGGCCACCGCGGCATCGGCAAAACCACCATCGCCCGCATCCTGGCTTCGGCGCTGAATTGCCAGAACACGATCGGCTCCGAGATCCGTCCCAACCCTGAGCCCTGTCTGCAGTGTGCCTCCTGCCTGGAGATCCGTCAGGGCAACGCCGTCGATGTGCTTGAGATCGACGCGGCCACCAATCGCGGCATCGACGAGATCCGCGAGCTGCGCGACGCTGCCCGATACCGCCCCGCGCGCGACCGCTTCAAGATCATCATCCTGGATGAGGCGCACCAGATTACCGATGCCGCGTTTAACGCCCTTCTGAAGACGCTCGAGGAGCCGCCCGAGCACATCGTCTTCATGATGGCCACCACGCAGCCCGAGGATATTCCGCAAACCATCCGTTCCCGCTGCCAGCACTTCAGCTTTCACGCCGTCCGGTTGGACGACATCGTCGGCCAGCTGCGGAAGATCTCGGGTGACGAGAAGATTGCCGTCGATGATCCGACCCTGGGCCTGCTCGCCGAGGCTGGTGATGGGTCCATGCGCGATGCGCTGTCCATCATGGACCAGGCCATTGCCTCTGCCCCGCAGCTGCCCGATGGCCGCCCCCACATCGAGCTCGCCGAGGTCCGTGAACTCATGGGCGCAGTTTCCAACGTCGTCTTTGAAGACGTTCTAAGCGCTGTGCATGGCAATGACTCCGCCTCGGTTCTGGCCACCGTGGGCCATCTGCTTGACCTCGGTAATGGACCCCAGCAGATTGCGCGGCAGTTCACCCGGTTCCTCCGCAACTGCATCATCGCCAAGATCACCGCGCTGGACCCGGAGGGCGATGCCACCGGTGTCTCCGCTGATCTGCTGCAGATCTCCGTCGAAGAGCGCCGCCGTGCTGCCCGCGCGGCCGCTCCCTTCAGCGAAGAAGAGCTCTCGCGCTTTCTAGCCATCGTGCTGCGCACCTTTGACGATCTTGGCTATCGCCAGGAGCAGCGTCTGCATCTTGAACTGGGTCTGCTGAAGCTGGTGCATGTGCAGCGGCTGGTGCCGATAGAGGAGATCCTCTCGCAGCTCGGCGGTGCCCCTCCCTCAGCTTCTCCGAAGCCGGCAGCCGTACCACCGACGCGCTCGCTTCCCCCAGCACCCGCGGCGAGAACTGTAGCCCCCAGGACCACGGCTCCTCTTACCGCCCCCCTACCCAGGCCCGAGATCACCGCACCTCCGCCGCCTCCGGTTTCCCCAATTCCGCAAGATTCACCCCCAGCCAGGGAACCACTTCGGCCCGCCCCCACCCCCGTGGCGGACGTGCCCGCGCGCGCGACTGCATCGGTCGCAGTAGAGCCTACAGCACCTGCTGTAGCTCCAGTTGCTCCGATCCAGCCCAGTGCCGCCCTCGATGTCCCGGAGCCTCGAGTCCCCGCCGAACCAGCAAGGGAACGTTCGCCCGGATTGATTTCCACAACCCATGCCGCCCAGGATCACTCAAGGCTGCAGACGGCCGTCGTCAAGGCTCTTCTAAACACCAAGGGCCAGACGTCCGCAGCGGAACAGCTTGAGGATGCCACCTGGACGCTTACCGAGGGCACGCTTGAGATTCAGACAACCCTGTCCAAGGCCATGCTCCCGGTGCTGCTAAACGCCGAAGCCGACCGCATCCTCAAAGCCACGTTGCGCGATCTGCATCCAACTCCGCTGCAGGTGAAGCTGCTGCCCGGTGCTCCCGTCAGGGGCAACGGCAAAGCGAGAACGCCTCGTTCTGCCGTCGCGGGCAGTGCGCAGGAACTGGCGGAGAATCACCCTCTCGTGCAGGAAGCCAAGCGGCTCTTTGCAGCCGAGGTCTCCAACGTCATCGATCTACGCAAAGACTAGCCACAGATTCAGAGGACCTCCAATGGACTTCAGCAAGATGAATGAAATGCTCTCCCAAGCAAGCGCCATGCGGGAGAGCATGGAAGCGAAACTGGCCCAGACGATCGTAGAGGCCTCCTCCGGCGGTGGCGCCATCGCGGTGCGCATGAATGGCCGCAAAGAGCTCTTGAAGCTCACGATCACTCCCGCTGCCGCATCCGCCATGGCTGGCGACATTACGATGCTTGAAGATTTGATCGTCGCCGCGGTGAATGAGGCGGCACGCAAGGCAGACCAAGCCGTTGAAGCAAGTGCCGGCGATCTTCTGGGTGGGCTCGAGCTTCCAGGCTTTTGACCGAACCCCGCAGGCTCCGAGCTTCTGCGCCACATCACAGTGCCGCATAGAAGGAACGTGACTCGCCATGTCGACCCGTTTTGCGCCGCCCATGGCGCGCTTAATAGAAGAGTTGCGCAAGCTCCCCGGCGTGGGTACCAAAACCGCGCAGCGCTTCGCTTTTCACATTCTTCGCAGCACAGAGCATGATGCAGCCGCACTGGCCGGCGCGATCCATGCACTCAAACAGGCGCTGCGGCTATGCTCTATCTGCAACAACGTCACTGATGTCGATCCCTGCGGTTACTGCACCAGCCCCTCGCGTAACCATCGCCAGATCTGCGTTCTGGAGGAGCCAACCAACATCGCGGCCATAGAGAAAACCCGCACCTGGAACGGGGTCTACCATGTGCTCCACGGCACACTCTCTCCGGTGAACGGCGTCGGCCCGGACCAGCTTCGCTTGAGCAATCTCTGGCCGCGGCTGGAGCAGGCGGCAGACGGCGGCGAGCTGATCCTGGCAACAAGCCCCACGGTGGAAGGTGAGGCTACCGCGCGCTATGTCGCTGATGAGGCACACAAGCTTTGTCCTGCTCTTGCGATCACGCGCATCGCTACCGGTGTGCCGGCTGGCTCTGACATCGAATATGCCGATGAAATCACCATGATGCGCGCACTTGAGAACCGCCGCTCGCTGTAGCCGGCGCGCCTTTTCTTCCGTTACAAGGGCAACACCCGCAGATCGCCACCGGTCATCTCCGGGGGGAGCTGCAATTCCAGCAGACTCAAGATGGTCGGCGAGATATCACGCAGGCTTCCACCATCACGCACACCGATCTTGCGGCCATGCTCCGTGACCAGCAGAAACGGCACAGGATTGGTTGTGTGCGCTGTATGCGGCCCGCCTGACACGGGGTCAATCAGCATCTCGGCATTGCCATGGTCCGCAGTGAGAATCCAGTTAGCCCCAGCGGCACGCACCGCGCTGTAGATCCGCGCCAGCTGCGCGTCAACGGCCTCCACGGCCTTTACCGTCGGCTCGATCTTTCCCGAGTGGCCCACCATGTCGGCGTTCGCAAAATTCACGATCATCACATCGAATGCGCGATCGCCCAAAGACCGTTCCACGATGTCGCCGATGCCCTCCGCGGACATCTCCGGCGCAAGATCATACGTCGCCACCTTCTTCGACTGCACCAGCTCGCGATCCTCACCGGCGAACGGTTTCTCAATACCGCCATTGAAGAAATATGTAACGTGCGCGTACTTTTCCGTTTCCGCAACGCGCAGATTGCGCAGCTCATGCTTGGCCATCACGTTTGCCAGCAGGTTATCCATGCTCTCGGGCGGGATAATCATCGGCAGCTTGAAGTTCTTGTCATACTGCGTCATCGTGACGAAGTGCAATTCCGCGGGGACGTCTTCACGCGGGATTTCCAGCTCAAGTTCATCAGCCTTTGGCAGGTCTATGCCGCCGTTCTTGGTAAGCCCGCTGCGGCGCGCCAGGGCACGCGTAATTTGCCGCACACGGTCCGCGCGATAGTTGAAACAGATCACGGCATCGCGGTCCGTGATGCGCGCAATCGGCTCGCCATGCAGGTCCACGCAAACAAACGGCTCGACGAACTCATCGTTCACCTGGTTGTTGTAGCTCTCGCGGACACGCTCCACGGCCTCGTGATACGCTCCGCCTTCTGCCTGCCCTTTCACCATGGCGTTAAAGGCTTTGTGTACCCGCTCCCAGCGCATATCACGATCCATCGCAAAGTAACGGCCGCTCACACTGGCTAGCTGGCCAACACCATACTCCGTGAACCGCGCCTGAAGCTGCTCGAGATATCCCGCCCCTGATGTCGGCAGCGTGTCACGTCCATCCAGGAACGCATGTACGTACACACGCGTCAGCCCCCGCACTGCTGCCAGGCGCAGCAACGCATACAAATGCCGCTGATGCGAATGAACACCGCCATCCGACAATAGGCCGATCAAGTGCAGCGCGCGACCGTCAGCCGCGGCATGGTCCATAGTCGCCACGATCGTTGCATCGCGAAAGAACTCGCCAGAGGCCACGGCCGCATCGATGCGGGTCATATCCATGCGCACGATGCGACCCGCTCCCAGATTCAAATGCCCGACTTCGGAGTTGCCCATCTGCCCATCGGGCAGACCAACAAACTGCTCACTCGCACGAATCAGGGAATTCGGATACTCGCGTAGCAGCATGTCATAGGTGGGCTTCCGTGCCAGCGCAACCGCATTGCCATGCGTCTCCGCGCGGTAGCCCCACCCATCAAGAATCGTTAGCAGGACTGGCCCGTTCGTTCGCTGCGCCATCGCTTACTCCGCGCAGTTCACGGCTGTACGACCCAGAAACACTGCCGCACCACCCAGCTCCTCTTCAATACGCAGCAGCTGGTTGTACTTGGCGATGCGATCCGTGCGTGACGCCGATCCTGTCTTGATCTGACCCGCTCCCGTACCCACGGCAAGGTCCGCGATGAACGTATCTTCGGTCTCACCTGAGCGATGCGAGATGATCGCCGTGTAGCCGTTGCGTCGTGCCAGCTCAATCGCATCCAGCGTCTCGGAGACCGTGCCAATCTGGTTCACCTTCACCAGGATCGAGTTCGCCACGCCCTCAT
This sequence comes from uncultured Acidobacteriaceae bacterium, assembly GCA_964247615.1. Taxonomy (GTDB): domain Bacteria; phylum Acidobacteriota; class Terriglobia; order Terriglobales; family Acidobacteriaceae; genus Granulicella. The sequence goes on along the minus strand of CAXTVC010000017.1, from coordinate 7,240 downwards.
CGATGCCCCGCTGCAGCATCTTCGTGTTCGTTACGAAGAGGTCGTCGCCCACCAGCTGCACCTTGCGACCGATCTTCTCGGTCAGCATGCGCCAGCCGGTCCAGTCGTTCTCATCCAGGCCATCTTCCAGCGACACGATCGGGTATTGCCGCGTCCAGCTCTCCCAGTAACTTGCCATCTGCTCGGAGGTCTTCTCGCTCTTGTCCGATTTGTGAAAGACGTAGCGGCCCTTGCTCTTGTCAAAGAACGAACTCGCAGCCGGATCAAGCGCGATGCCGATCTCTTCCCCGGCCTTATAACCCGCCAGTTCGATGGCCTCGAGGATCACCTCGATCGCTTCCACATTCGACTTCAGCGACGGTGCAAATCCGCCCTCATCGCCAACCGACGTGTTGTAGCCACGCTTCTTCAGCACGCCCTTCAGCGTGTGAAAGACCTCGGTGCCCCAGCGCAGCGCGTCGGAGAAGCTCTCCGCCCCCACCGGCATCACCATGAACTCCTGGAAATCCACGTTGTTGTCGGCATGCGCGCCGCCGTTGAGGATGTTCATCATCGGCGTGGGCAGAATGCATGCATTCACGCCGCCCAGGTAACGATACAGCGGCAGCCCAAGTGCCTCGGCAGCTGCACGCGCGCAGGCCATTGATACAGCAAGGATAGCGTTCGCACCCAGCCGGCCCTTGTTCTCCGTGCCGTCGAGCGAAAGCATCGTGGCATCGATCAGCCGCTGATTGCTAGCATCCAGGCCCTGAAGCTCCGGGGCGATGATGCTCTCCACATTCTCTACGGCCTGCAGCACACCTTTGCCGAGATAGTGCTCCTTATCGCCATCGCGCAGTTCCACCGCCTCATGCTCGCCTGTGGACGCACCACTTGGGACGGCTGCGCGCCCGCGAACGCCGTCCTGCAAGATCACATCGGCTTCAACCGTCGGGTTGCCTCGGCTGTCCAGGATCTCCCGTGCTTGAATGGAGACAATCTCGATCATTTGCTGCTTCTGCCTTCCGTTTTTCTTCAGTTGGGCCCGATTGCGGGCAATCCTGTGGTGTAACCGGTCTTCCAGTTGCGGTCGCGTGTCTACGGATACAGACCGGCCGCCAAGACCTACGATGCTCTCAATCAGTTCAGCCAAAGAGGCCCCCGCCGCGCTCATTCTAACAAAGAGGGACCGCCTTGTTGATCCCTTCGCAACGAGACTTCCTTATGCCTGCGCCAGCAAGCCCACACCGCGTAGCTTCACATCCTGCCGCGTTAGTACCGGCAAAAGCAAGCGGATGCGGGTTCCTCTTCCCGGCCTGCTGATGACCTCCACCTCGCCGCGCCCGCCGTACAGCACCTGGATGCGCTCCCGCACATTGCGCATCCCTATACCCGTGCCATCACTGGCCAGCGCACCCGGCTCTACGGCCCGCTCCGGCGAAATCCCCACGCCATCATCCTCCACCTCCAGCAGCAACTGGCCGTCGGCCACGCGCCCCCGCAGCGTCACCGTGCCCCCGTGCAGGCGCGGCTCCAGACCATGCTTGATGCTGTTCTCGATCAGCGGCTGCAGCAGCATACTGGGCACCTCTAGGTGCAGCGCCTCCTCCGTGATCTCCTTCACAACCTGCAGCTTGTCGCCGAAGCGCACCACCTCAATATCCAGGTAGTCATCGGTAAAGGCGAGCTCTTCCTCAAGCGGCACAAACGCATCACGCTCCCGCAGCAGCGTGCGCAGGATGCGGCTGAGCTTCACGATCATCTCGCGCGCCAGCTCCGGCTCGGAACGGATCAGCGAGGCGATGGAATTCATCGTGTTGAACAGGAAATGCGGGTTGATCTGGCGTTGCAGCGCATCCAGGCGTGCTTCCATCAGCAGCCGGCTCTGCTCCTCCAGTTTGCGTTCAATCCGCACCGCATTCCATATCTTCAGCGGGATGCCCACGATGACCGGCGTGCAGGCGCAGACCAGTGCCTGCAGAAGCCAGTTAGACGAACTCAGCTCAAAGTAGCGGTGCGGCTCCGTCTCTGCAAGGATGCTGGCCACGAGCTGGGTCGCGGTCAGCAGCACGAGCAGGGAGATCTGGCGATCCAGGTTGGGCCGGCGCAGCGTGCGGCGAACCCAGCGATAGATGCTCAGGTCTATGAGCGGCGAAAAGGACCAGATCGCCTCCATGTCAACAAAGCGGCGGAAGCCCCCGAACAAGAGGCCGACTCCCACGTTTATCGGGAGGGCAAGCCACTCGTGATGCCCCAACGCCGGTAGAGCAAGCAAGGCTCCGCCCAGTGCCGCCGGCCGGGCTCCGAGCAGCAGGCCAATCAGGGCCGTCGCCTGCAGCGAAAGATCGGCAGCCCAAAAGTTGGGTACGCGCACCCGCACCCAGACGCCCAGGGCCAACGGCACGCAGATCCAGGCCAGTAATCTCAGCGTGTCGCCCTGGCTTCGATCCTCCAGCAACAGCAACCGCTTGAAGCGCACCGAGCGCGCCAGGGAGCTGGCCACGGCCGCCGCTACACCCAGCTTCACAAGCAGCGAGATCAGCAGCAGCTTGTTGTCGATGCCATGCACGCCTTTACTCTACGCGTGCGCCGGGTGCTCGCCACCGTGAAGGCGAATCCCTGGAGTCTTTGAGGAATCTAAACTGTTGCTATGCCTCTGTTAAGCCTGACCAAAATAGCGGACGCCGACTTCCCCACCCGCTGGGGACACTTCCGCATTCTTGGCTTTGAAGGAATTCCACAACCCGGTGACCCCACCCGCAAGCCGCTCGAAGCTGCCGTCGCGCTCGTCATGGGTGACATCCACAGCGCGCCTCCTGTGGTTCGCATCCACTCGCAGTGCCTCACCGGCGATGTGTTCCACTCCCTGCGCTGCGACTGCCATGACCAGCTCCATCTGGCCCTGAAACGCATCTCGGAAGAGGGTATCGGCATTCTGCTTTACGAACAGCAGGAAGGCCGCGGCATCGGCCTGATGGCCAAGCTGCGCGCCTATGAGCTGCAGGATCAGGGCCTCGACACCATCGAAGCCAATCACCAACTCGGTTTCCCAACCGATCTACGCGGCTTCGAGCTGCCGGCCGAGATCCTGAAGCAGATGGGCGTCTTTGACGTCCGCTTGATCACGAATAATCCGGAAAAGGTTTCGGCCCTCGAAGCTGCGGGCATCCGGGTGACCGAGCGTATTGACGCCACAATTCCCTCCGAACCTACCTTCGAACGCTATCTCGAGACAAAACGCGAAAAAATGGGACACCTGGTCAGCTAATCGGTCCTACAGCAGTGGAGCTTGCACGAGCTTGGCCGTGGTCACCATCTGTCCGGCATGCCGCTGCGTGTGCTCCGCGCAATGTATGAGCAGCCCGGCAACGGTGGTCGGCAGCCGCTTGCGGCCGATGCCACGAACCTCCTCATACGTTGCGGGCTCGAAAGCAACAACCCGCTCGATCGCGCGCCGCAGCCCGGCTTGGAACTCCTCCCGGACCTCCTCCGCGGAACCCGGAAGCTTCTCGGTGGCCAGTGCTGCCGTTTGCGCCTGGTCGAGCTGACGATCCTCGGCGTAGGTAAGCAGGCGATCCAGCGAGCGCGCCATGTGTCGCAGGTGAAACGCCACGGACGGTAATCCGGCCGGTTCGGAAAACACTTTTTCGTCGTCCAGAGCACCGCACCAGCGGACCGCATCTTCTCCGGCCAGCTCCAGGGCATGCACTACTGCGCGCCGCAGTGGATCCAGTTCGCTATGCGTTCCGCGCATCCACGGCTCAGCCTGCGTCACAGCCAAGTTCGTCTCCATCTGGCACCCTTTCTACAGGCCCTTCTTTGACCGGAACGCCCGCACCACCTCTGCAGGATCCTGATGTCCGCCGTCTACAAGCAGGTTCATCGCCCGCATCTCGTCCTCGCTCACTTTGCCCCCCAGCCGCTCTTCAGCCTTGCCAATGGCCGGCCAGTGCGCCAACGCCTCCTCCCGCACCAGCGGCACGGCCTCATACGGTGGAAAGTAGTGCTGATCGTCCTCCAGCGCCACAAAGCCAAGCGCCTGGATCGCTCCGTCGGTCGAGTTACCCGCCACAATATCCACCTGGTGCGCTCCCAACGCCCGGTACAGCAGGCCAAGCTCCATCGTGCGCGGCGTCCCGGCAAAGTGCAGACCGTAGGTGGACGCCAACCCGGGCAGACCATCGGGTCGCTCGGCAAATTCATACCCCACGCCCAGCCGCCACTCCGGAGGAGTCAGTCGCGCCACGTCGGAGATCGTCTTCAGCCCCAGGCGACGCGCGTCGTCCCCTCGCACTACCATAGCGAACGTGTCCTGAAAGCCCAGCGGCGGCCCCATGCGCACATGAAAGCGTTTCTCATAGAGTCGGGCGACCGTGGCATCCACCGCTGCCGCATCCCGCTGCCCCACCGGGGGCAATGGCTGCTTCAGAATGGCCGTAAGTGCCGTCCCGGTGTACTCCACATAGCCGTCAATGCGTCCGGAGATCAGGGCCTGCTGGCAGAGGTAGCTACCCGCCAGCCAGAAGCGCCGCTCCACCGGACCTCCGCCCTCGACCTCGATCTCCTGCGCCAGCAACTCGCCCAGAACTACCTGCTCGGTAAAGTTCTTCGCCCCAATGACGATGTGCGACGACCGCGGTGGCGCGCAGGAGGCAAGCCCGAGCAACAGCACAGCCAAAAGCACTCGCCGCCGCAGCGCAGGCCAGGGATCGACCTCCACCGTCATCGCCGCACCGCAAAACGCTTCTCCGCTAACCCCAGCAAACCGTCCGCCGCGAGCGCCAGCAGCGCTGCCGGGATCGCCCCAGCCAGCACCAGCCCGTTATCCACGCTCGCCACGCCCCGAAAGATCAGTTCTCCCAGCCCGCCAGCCCCAATCGCCGCCGCGATCGTCGCCACGCCCACACAGGTCACTGTCGCCGTGCGCAGTCCTGCAAGAATGACGCTCGCCGCCAGCGGCAACTCCACTTTGCTGAGGCGCTGCCATCCAGTCATACCCAGCGCATTTGCCACGTCGATCAGCGCCGGATCCACACTGTTGATCCCCGCGTACGTGTTGCGCAGAATAGGCAACAACGCATAGCCGGTCAGTGCCACAATCGCCAGCCTCGCCGCACGATCGCCCAGAAACGGCACTGGCAGCAACAGCCCAAACAACGCCAGGCTCGGTATCGTCTGCAACACATTGGCAATCCCCAGCACGGGCCGTGCCAGGGTCCGCCGACGGGTCAGCACCACGCCCAGCGGCAGCGCGATCAGCGCGGCAAAGAACATCGCACTCAACGTCAACCACAGGTGCTCAAATGTGAGCCGGCCGATCTCCGCGCCATAGCGATGCAGAAAGGCGCTCATCTAGGCCGCCGCGCTCTCTGGCTGCGTCGCCCGTACATACTCCTGGACCGCCGGATCCTCGCTTTGCCTGACCTCATCAGCCTGCAAGTCCGCAAGTACCGCGCCATCCTGCATCAGGATCACGCGATCCGCCAAAAACAGTGCCTCCTGCAGATCATGCGTGACGATCAGTGTCGTCACATTGCCGGGCGCCAGCAGGTCCCGCATCATGCGCTGCATCTCGGCCCGGGTCAACGGATCCAGCGCGCCGAACGGTTCATCCATCAGCAGCACTTTGGGCTCGGAGATCAACGCGCGGGCCACCCCCACACGCTGCCGCTGCCCTCCGCTCAACTGCCAGGGATAGCGCCCCAGAGCATCTTCCTGCAAACCCACACGCTTGATGGCTTCCGCAGCCTTTGCGTGCTCCGCATCCCCGACCTTGCCCACCACTTCCAGCGGCATGGTCACGTTGCGCTCCACGCTCATGTGCGGAAACAGCCCACTCTCCTGGATGACGTACCCGATGCCACGCCGTAGCTGCAGCACGTCCGCCGTACGGACATCCTGCCCGTCAACCAGTACCCGGCCCCGGTCCGGCCGTACCAGCGCATTCACGGTGCGCAGCAGGGTGGTTTTGCCGGAGCCACTGCGCCCTAGCAGCGCGGTCGTGGTACCTGGCTCGCAGCGGAAAGAAATGCCCCGCAAAAGCTGACGGCCACCGGCGACGGTGAAGCTCACATCCGCGAACTCCACGCCACCGGTGGCCATCGATTCTTTTTCCTCTTAGCTAACCTTCGACAGCCGCCTCGGGCGAGCTCGCAGCACCGTGCTGCGGACCCTCATCGGCCTCCGCGCTCGGTGGCGGCGCCACCGAGCTCGGGTTGGTAGCACCTTTCACGCGCACCACCGTGATCTTGTCAAAGCCTTCCTTGAAGGCCGGTGGACGCAAGCGCTCCGCCATCTTGTGCATGACCTCATCAGTCACCTGGCGGTCGCGCTTGGAGTTTCGCTCCAGGCACACGCTCAACGGCACATCGAAGAAGACGGCCTGCACCTCATAGCCAAAACTCTTGGCCATTTTGATCCATTGACGTCGCTCATGCGGGCTCAGGTTGGTAGCATCCACGTAGTTCCAAGGCATCTTGGCGATCAGCCGTGCCCGCAGCAGACTGCGCAACGTGCTGAACACCAGTCCCTGGTAGCGCTGCTCCGCGATGTCGTCAAACAGGATGTTGCGCAGTAAGTCGCTGGATAGCGGCGTGACTCCGCGGCGCTTGTACCAGGTCGTCTTGCCCGATCCCGGCAGACCGATGGTCAGCACCACATAGCCGCGCGGCGAATGGACCGCCACCGGCGCTACTGGCGGTGTTGCCACCGAATCCGGCTGCATCTCCATGACCAACTGCGGTTGAGAAGCGGGCACCGGCTCGGCAGCAGCCACCGCTTCAACCGGTGTCGCCGTTGCTAGATCTTCGCCAGGCTGAAGACCGTGCAACTCCGCCGTCAGCTCGGTCTGTGGCTCTTCGGCTATCGGGGCTGGCTCTGCAACCGGGGTCGCAGGCGATGCTTTCCGAACCGGCTCGGGATAGGTCGGTCGCAGTGGCGCTGGCTGATCGGTCGGCAACTCCTGGCCGATCTTGCCCGTGGACTCCGAGTCATTCGGAGCTTTTCTGGAACGTCGTCTCATGAACCTCTCGCGCAGCCAATTGCGCATACTCACGGTTTACCATACGCCAGCGATTGCCGCAAAAACGGTGCACCTGAGCAGGGGCACCAGCGTTGCCCTGCCCGCACGGCTTTGATAGCCTCAGAAGGATTGCGCTATCACCATCGCGCAGGGAACATCTAGGGAACGGAAAAGAGAGCATACGCACATGGCAGTAAAGGTTGGGATCAACGGCTTCGGCCGCATCGGACGCAACGTGTT
>CAXTVC010000016.1:49464-50603 GCA_964247615.1 uncultured Acidobacteriaceae bacterium | reverse complement strand
GCCGGCATGTCGAGGGCCTCCATGTTGGTCATGGTGCAGGCGTCGATGTTTTTGGCGACGAAGCTGTCGAGCGAGGCGGCGTAGTCGAAGCGCTGCAGCCTGATGTTTACGCCGTACTTGTCGCCCCATTTTTTCAGCAGGCCTGACTTCATCATGTAGAAGTAGGGATTCCAACCGGCGTAGACCGACCAGCCGACGGTAAAGGTCGGGACCTCTGCCTTTGCCTGCGTTGACGACGCGAGACACAGCAAGGCAAGCAGGAAAGAGCAGCAGACGCAGAAGCGGGTTTTGGTCGCACTCAGGGGATTCCTGGTGCGGGGCTGAGGTGCTGCAATAAGGGCGGTCACGTTTCCTCAATCTACGAGGTGCGCTTCGTGGTGCGGCGAGATCATGGGATTAAGTGATGCCGCGTATTCGATTTTGCTATGACGCGGTTGACTATGCCCCGCATAGGATGTGCCTATGTCTGCGGTCTCCCTCTAACACCTTTGTTCTAGTGGAGATGAAACCAACACATTGGGGCGGGGTGGGGGCGGTGCGCGTATGCCGGCATCGTGAGGGACTATGCCCGGAAAGCAGGGAGCGGATGGAAGTTCATGGTCATTTGCGACGGAAGCAACGGTACTTGGCTCTTTGCGCCCACGTAGCGACCCTGGGCGTCCTTACCGCAGGTTCGACAGCTGACGGGCAGCAGCAGGCCCCTGCGCCGGCGGCTGCACAGCGATCAGCCAGGGCCTCCGCGCCAGGCATTCCCGGGATACGCCATGAGATTGCAGAGTTGAAGCCGGGGGTGACCGCGTACCCGGTGGAGGGTTCGCCGGACTGGTCGGTGATCACGCCGGAGGCGACCTGGGTAGCGAGCGCCCGTGCGAACCATGTGGTGCAGCTACTGCCGAACGGCAAAGTTGGCCTGGTCGTAGATATTCATCGTCCCTGTGCTGGATTAACAGCGGGCTTTGGGTCTGTGTGGTCGCCGAGCTGTTTGGACAAGAAGCTGATGCGGATTGATCCCCTTTCGGGCAAGGTGACTGCTTCGGTAGATGCGGAGCCGGAGAACTCGGAGGGTGGCATTGCTGCCGGTGCTGGCTCGATCTGGATGGTGGTGAAGCCGAGCACGCTGATTCGGGTGGATCCGGTGA
>CAXTVC010000016.1:41433-49364 GCA_964247615.1 uncultured Acidobacteriaceae bacterium | reverse complement strand
AGCGTGGGAGAAGAGCTTTGCCGAGAACATTACTCTGGGAGGAAACGCTGCACGGCTTTGCCGCGTGGACGCATGTGTTGAAGCGCGGCACAGCTCTCCGGCTGACTGCGCTGGGAGAAGGTGCTAACGTTGCGGCGTTCTTTTTGAATGCGGAGCTGCCGACGGAACGCCTGAACCTGCCGGACACCCTGAAGGCGCAGCACATTGCGCGGCTTACGGCGGGGAACGTGCTGTTTTCCGATATGGGCCGTGTGCTGCTGTCGATTACAGAGGACACGGCGGGCTGGCATGATCCGCTGGGCGGATGTGATGATGGGGCTGCGGTGGAGCGGAAGTACGGCGCTTTGAATTACCAGGAAGCGCGCAATGGATGGCACCAGAACCCGCTGGATGCTTTTACGAATGAGCTCGCGAAGCAGGGACTGGGGCCGCGGGACCTGGCCATGAACGTGAACTTCTTCAGCAAGGTGCAGATTGCGGAGGGCGGCGATATGCGCTTTGTGCCGCAGAGCGCACCAGTCGGATCCAGTGTGGAGATGCGTGCGGAGATGAACACGCTGGCGATCCTGGTGAACTGTCAGCATGCAATGGACCCGAACCCGCGGTATGAGCAAACGCCGGTGCGGGTGGAGGTCCTTCGTGTGGATGCCCCCGGGATGCTGGATGCGTGTCGGCTATCCTGCCCGGAGGCCTCACGTGGCTTTGAGCTGACGGAGCGCTACTTCCTGTAACTGTTACTCGCTTAATGCAGGCGCCTTGTAAGGCTGTTTGCTCTGGAGCTACTGATGTCCTCTGGATTCAATCTTGTTGCAAGCGTGCTCTCTCCGGAGGGGGCGGCGTTCTCTGCCCATGTGCCCGCGGGGGAACCGTTCGTGCGCGAGGTGCGGCGCGGCGAGACTGTCCGCATCGTAGATCTTGAAGGCAACCAGGCCGTGGATACGCTGTTCTTCAATGCGGAGGATTACGCGGATCGTTATAGCGCGCAGGACACGATGCGGGAGCAGGCCAATCTGTACCTGACAGCGGGAACGAAGCTGATGTCGACGGGGCGCAATCATCTGTTGACGATTGTTGCGGACACCTGTGGACGGCATGACACGCTGGGCGGGGCGTGCTCCAAGGAGAGCAATCAGACGCGTTATGCGCTGGATAAACGCAGCATGCATGCGTGCCGCGAGGTGTTTCTGAAGGGTGCGCAGGCGTGGTCTTTGAAGACCGGGCGCACGTTGGACAAGCGCGACCTGACGGCCAACATCAACTTCTTCATGAATGTGCCAGTGACGCCGGAGGGCAAGCTGTCGTTCGAGGATGGCGTGTCTGATGCGGGCAAGTATGTGGAACTGCGGGCCGAGATGGATGTGCTGCTGGTGATTTCGAACTGCCCGCAGTTGAACAATCCGTGCAACGCGTATAACCCAACGCCGGTACAGGTGCTGATCTGGAGCGCAGCTTCTGCAACGTAGTCGAGATGGAAAGGCGCGAGGACCTTTGCGCCAGGTTGAGATGAACGATGTTTAAGAAGGTCTTGATTGCCAATCGGGGCGCGATTGCGTGCCGGATCGAGCGCACGCTGCGCCGTATGGGTATCGGTTCCGTTGCTGTGTTTTCTGAGGCCGACCGCAGCTCGCTGCATGTGCTGCAGGCGGATGAAGCTGTATTGCTGGGGCCGGCACCTGCGGCGCAAAGCTATCTTTCGGTTGAGAGGATCTTGCAGGCGTGCGTGGATACGGGTGCCGAGGCTGTGCATCCGGGGTATGGGTTTCTGAGTGAGAATGTGGAGTTTGCTCGGGCGTGCGCGGAGCGGGGCATTGCGTTCATTGGGCCGACACCGGGCAATATCGAGGCGTTTGCGTTGAAGCATACGGCCCGCGCCACGGCTCGGAGCTGCAATGTGCCGCTGCTGCCGGGGACTGGCCTGCTGCATTCGCTGGACGAGGCGCTGGAGGGGGCGGGCGCGCTTGGGTATCCGGTGATGTTGAAGAGCTCGGGGGGCGGCGGCGGTATTGGGATGCGCGTGTGCCGTTCGGCGGAAGAGTTGCGGGAGATCTATGACTCGGTGCTGCGCCTGAGTCGGGCCAACTTCGGCGACAGCGGGGTGTACCTGGAGACGTTTGTGGAGCGTGCGCGCCACATCGAGGTGCAGATCTTTGGCGATGGCCAAGGCGAGGTCATTGCACTTGGAGAGCGCGACTGTTCTGCGCAGCGGCGCAACCAGAAAGTGCTGGAAGAGACGCCTGCGCCGGGGTTGACCGAGGAGACGCGTCAGCAGCTCTTTCAGGCGGCAGTTCTGTTGGGTAAGGCTGTGGACTATGCCTCGGCGGGGACCGTTGAGTTTATCTATGACGACGACAGGCGCAAGTTCTATTTTCTTGAGGTCAATACACGGCTGCAGGTAGAGCATGGCGTGACGGAGCAGGTCACCGGGCTTGATCTGGTGGAGTGGATGATTCGGCAGGCCGCGGGAGAGCTCGCACCGCTGGCGAGCTTCCATGCCGCACCGCGTGGGGCATCGATCGAAGCACGCGTGTATGCGGAAGATCCTGCGCAGAACTTTCAGCCCACGCCGGGCAAGCTGACCACCGTGCGTTTTCCACCGCCGGAGCTGGCGCGTGTGGAGACGGCGGTTGAGTCGAACGCGACCATCACGCCTTTTTACGATCCGATGATTGCAAAGATCATTGTGACAGGGCGCGATCGTGCCGAGGCTTTGGAGCGCATGCGTGTGGCGCTGGATGCGTGCGCGATCGATGGCACGGAGACGAATCTGCGCTACCTGCGGGAGGTTGTGGCTTCCCCGGAGTTCGAGAAGGGCGCGGTCACGACGGCTTTCCTGGGCAGCTTTCGGCCGAGGCGTTGCGCGATTGATGTGCTGGACGGTGGCACGCAGACCACGGTGCAGGACTACCCAGGCCGCATTGGTTACTGGAATGTGGGCGTGCCGCCTTCGGGGCCGATGGATCATTACGGGTTCCGCATCGCCAACCGGCTGGTTGGGAATGGGGAGGGTTCGGCTGCGCTGGAGATGACGTCTATCGGAGCGCGGCTGCGATTCAGCGCCGATACGCTGGTTGCCCTGACCGGAGCGGACATGGGAGCAAAGCTGGATGGGCAGCCTGTGGAGCGGTGGAAGGCATTTACGGTTCCTGCAGGCAGCGTGCTTGCATTGGGCGCGGCGATGGATGCCGGCATGCGCGCGTACCTGGCGGTGCGTGGTGGGATTGATGCCGAGCCGTATCTGGGTAGCCGCAGCACGTTTATCCTGGGTGCCTTTGGCGGAACGAACGGCCGCACGCTGCGCACAGGCGATGTGTTGCATCTCCGGCAGCCGGACGACAATGTGGGCGAGCCTGCGGAACTCCCATTTGCATGGCAGCCTGAGCTGACGCGGCACTGGACGATCGGCGTGCTGTTTGGACCGCATGCCGCGCCGGACTTCTTTCTCGAAGAAGACATCGAGATGCTCTTTGCGACGGATTGGAAGGTGCACTACCAGAGCGATCGGACAGGTGTGCGGCTGGTGGGGCCCAAGCCGCGGTGGGCGCGGCCGGATGGCGGCGAGGCCGGGCTGCATCCGTCGAACCTGCACGATAACGCGTATGCCATTGGGGCGATCGACTTCACGGGTGACATGCCGATTCTGCTGGGGCCGGATGGGCCGTCGCTGGGTGGGTTTGTGTGCCCCGCGGTGATCGTGCAGGCGGAGCTGTGGAAGCTAGGGCAGCTGAAGGCTGGCGACCTGGTGCGCTTTCAGCGTGTGACGCTGGAGCAGGCGAATGCCATGGAGAGGCAGCAGAATGCCTTGCTAGAGGCGTTTGCGGCAGGGCCTGCCGTGCTGCCGGACGTGCCTGGCCTTGAGCCCGCGGTGTTGCGCACGGTGACCGACAGCGCGGAGACGATGGTGTTCCGTGCGGATGGCGATCGGTACCTATTGGTCGAGTACGGCGAGATGACGCTGGACCTGCCGCTGCGCTTCCGTGTGCATGCGTTGCAGCAGCAGTTGGAAGGGGCCGGACTGCCGGGCATCCTGGACATTACGCCCGGGGTTCGATCGCTGCATGTTCACTTCGATAGCGTTGCCTTGCCTCGTCAGCGGTTGATGGACACGCTGGAGCGTCTGGACCGCACCCTGCCGCCGCTGGAGAACATCACGGTGCCTTCGCGGATTGTGCACATGCCGTTGAGCTGGGACGATCCTCAGGCCAAGGTCGCGCAGTTGAAGTACATGCAGGCCGTGCGTCCGGACGCGCCGTGGTGCCCTTCGAACATCGAATTCATCCGCAGGATTAACGGTCTTGACTCGATCGAGGATGTGTATCGCATCGTGTATGAGGCGAGCTACCTGGTGCTGGGACTGGGGGATGTGTATCTTGGCGCGCCGGTGGCAACGCCTGTTGACCCGCGGCATCGTTTGGTGACGACGAAGTACAACCCGGCGCGTACGTGGACACCGGAAAACGCTGTGGGCATTGGCGGCGCGTACCTGTGTATCTACGGTATGGAAGGCCCAGGCGGGTATCAATTGGTGGGCCGGACGATCCAGGTGTGGAACGCGTGGAAGACGACGCCGGTGTTTGTGCAGGGCACGCCGTGGTCGCTGCGCTTCTTTGACCAGCTGCGGTTCTTTCCTGTGAGCGCTGAGGAGTTGATGGACGCGCGGGAGAAGTTTCCGCATGGGCTGTATCCGTTGCGCGTTGAAGAGACGACGTTCAATTTGCGCGAGTACCAGGCCTTTCTGGACTCGATCAAGGACGAGGCTGCGGCCTTTAAGCAGCATGCGAAGACGGCGTTTAACGCGGAGCGTGAACGATGGCTGGCGGCGGGACAGATGACGATCGTGGAGCCCGATGAGGCGCCGCAGGATGAAGACACGGCCACAGTGCCGGCGAACTGCGAAGGTATCCGCTCGCCGATGACGGCTAGTGTGTTTCAGATTGTCGTTGCCCCGGGCCAGCGTGTGGAGGTTGGCGACAAGCTCGTTGTGCTGGATGCGATGAAGACGGAGATTGCGATTCAGTCTTCGGTTGCCGGCGTGGTGGAAGAGATTTATTGCGCGGTGGGATCGCTGGCACAGAGCGGTCAGTTGCTGGTCGCCGTGCGGCTATAACCTGCGTTTCATTGGGGAGAGCGTGATGGATATCGGAAGTTTGCAGGGGGCCTATGCAAGTGGGCAGCGTAGCGTGGCGGACGTTCTCAATGCGGTGTACGACGAGATTGAGAAGAGCGAGCTGCATCCGATCTGGATCAGCTTGGTGCCGCGCGAGCAGGCGTTAGCGCGGGCTATAAAGCTCTCTTCGCAGGACAGGGCCACGCTGCCACTTTTTGGTGTGCCGTTTGCGGTGAAAGACAACATCGACGTTGCCGGCATGCCGACCACCGCGGGCTGCCCCGCGTTTGCGTATATGCCAGCGGAGAGTGCCACGGCCGTGACGCGGCTGGAGGCTGCCGGGGCGATCCTGATTGGCAAGACGAACATGGATCAGTTCGCTACCGGGTTGGTGGGCACGCGCTCGCCCTATGGTGCGCCCTCCAGCGTGTTCAACGCGGACTATATCTCGGGTGGATCGAGCTCGGGCTCGGCGGTTGCGACTGCGAAGGGACTGGTAAGTTTTGCGCTGGGCACCGACACAGCCGGGTCAGGCCGCGTGCCCGCGATGTTCAACAACCTGGTCGGCCTGAAGCCGACGCGTGGCCTGATAAGTACCAAGGGTGTGGTGCCGGCGTGCCGCACCTTGGATTGCGTGTCGATCTTTGCTGAAACTGCGTCGGATGCGGCCTGCGTGCTGGGCGTGGTGACCGCTTTCGATGCAGCTGATCCTTATGCGAGAGCCCCCAGGCCGGGTGATGGTGCGGCACCGTGGTCGCCGACCCCTGCAGGTGCTGGCACGGTGCGGATCGGTGTGTTGAAGCAGGAGGATCGCGAGTTCTTTGGCGATCCGCATAACGGGGCGATGTATGCAAAGGCGGTTGAGGTTGCACAGGGCCTTGGGGCAGAGATCCACGAGATTGATCTAGCGCCGTTTCTACAAACGGCCAAGCTGCTGTACGGGGGACCGTGGGTGGCGGAACGCTATGCAGCGATTGAGGGCTTCTTCACACAGCACGCTGGCGAGATGGATCCCACGGTGGCGAAGATCATTGGAGGCGCTACACCGTTCACGGCCGCGCAGGCGTTTGCGGGCGCGTATGAGCTGGAGGCGTTGCGCCGGGCTACGGCGGCGACATGGAGCACGGTCGATGTCCTGCTGCTGCCGACCGCGCCGCGTACCTACACTCATGCCGAGATTGCGGCCGCACCGGTGGAGCGTAACAGCCATCTGGGAATGTATACGAACTTCGTGAATCTACTGGATCTGGCTGCGGTGGCGCTGCCCGCGGGAATGCGGCCTGACGGCTTGCCTTTTGGCGTGAGCCTGATTGGGGCCGCGTTTTCGGACCCTGCGCTGCTGGTATTTGCCGACCGCCTGCATCGTGCGCTGGATGGGAAGCTGGGTGGGTCCGACCGACTGCTTCGCGATACTGCAGCGCTGCGTAGCCCGGCGGTGCCGCATGGATGTCAGCTGATGGCTGTGGTGGGGGCGCATCTTTCCGGGCAGCCGTTGAACTGGCAGCTTACCCAGCGTGGGGGCAGGCTCCTGCGTGTGTGCCGTACGCACCCGGATTATCGTTTCTATGCTTTGAAGGGCACCGTGCCGCCGAAGCCAGGGCTGGTGTGGACGCCGGGTTTTGAGGGGCCGGGGATCGAGGTCGAGGTGTGGGCCTTGCCGGCCGATACGGTGGGTTCGTTTGTGGAAGGGGTGCCGCAGCCGCTGGCGATTGGCACGCTGCGGTTGGAGGATGGGGACTTGGTGAAAGGCTTTCTGGTGGAGCCTGCCGGGATCGTCGACGCTGCCGAGATTACGCGCTTCGGCGGCTGGCGAGCGTATCTGAAGTCGCTAGGCTAAGGGGTGTTTGATGATGATTACTCATCATCATCATCGTCTCCATGATCCTCGTGCTTCTCCGGCTTCTTGGGCTTCCAGGTGCCGTCGAGCACCTCCTGAACCGTAGCCATCATCGCGAGTGAGTCGGGTGCGATCTCCGGCGGGAAGCACACGATCACCTTGCCCTGTCGATCGACCAGGAACTTGGTGTAGTTCCAGTGGAGACCATCGTTCTCCACGGCTTTGTTTTTGGCGAGATAGGCGAACAGGGGAAGCTCGTGCACGCCTGTGAGGCTGGACGCCTGCATGACGGGAAAGTTGACCTTAGCGTCAGCGTAGAACTTCGCGATCTCAGCTGGAGTTCCAGGTTCGGCGCTTCCAAAGTCGTTGGAGGGCACACCCAAGACGATGAGGCCCTTGTCCTTGAAGGTGTCACTTAGCTTTTCGAGGGCCGGTAACTGCGTTGCATAACTTGAAGATCTGCCGAGGTTCACGACCAGAAGGACTTTGCCTTTGTAGTCACTCAGGCGGAGATCTTTTCCCTCCGCGGTGGGCAGACTGAACGCATATGCTGTCTTGTCTTTCTCTGTTGCGTCCTTGGGGGCCGAAGCTGGATGGGCATCGCCCGCGGCCGAATCGTTTGCGTGCTTCGCTTTGCCTTTGGGGCTCGCTTCCGCTTTGGAAGTGCTCACGGCCTTGACCTTGGCGGCGCTCTCCTGCGCACCGGTTGCGACGCAAAGGGAGAGTGCCAGCCCCGCAACGGCCCGGCGTAGGTGAAGCTGCAGCATGGGACATTACTCCTGATCTTGTTTTCGGTGTGTTTGAGCTCCAGTGTAGAAGGTCTTTCAGGTAACAACGGCTTCAATGCGAACCGCGGTTCTTTGGCAGACCAACGAGAGTGGGCCTATAGGCTTTGTTTATCGGCGCTATTTGATAGTGCAGGTCACCTTCGGGTTCGGGGCGGCTTTGGGTCGCTCATGCTATGTTCGTCCTAGATCTTCCTTACAGCGC
>CAXTVC010000016.1:38850-41333 GCA_964247615.1 uncultured Acidobacteriaceae bacterium | reverse complement strand
CGCAACCAGACGATGGAGCTGGTGTTGAATCGCGAGGTGGACTTTGGGGTGGTGTCCTTGCCGGTGAAGGATTCCAGGCTGCATGTGGAGGTCGTGCACCATGATGAGCTTGTCCTGGTGGTGCCGGCCGCTCACCCGTTTGCTTCACGGGAGACCATACCGATTGAAGATTTGAACAGTGCGCGCCTGCTGATGATCAAGCAGGGACGGCGTCGCGAAGAGCTGGAACAACTCTTTTCGCAGCACAAGATCCTGCCAAGGATCGTGATGGAACTGGACTCGCACGAGCTGTTGAAGAAGCTGATCATCGCCCAGCTTGGCATCGGTTTTCTGCCCCGCATCAACGTGCTGGATGAGTTGCGGGCAGGTCAACTTGCGACCGTTACGCTGGAAGGGATCAGTCTGGCACGGGACCTGGGACTTATTTTCCGCAACGACCGCGTCTTAAGCCGGGCAGGTGAGGTCTTCTACTCTGTGGCAACCGGACAACGGCCACCGCACACAGGTGAAGCGAGTCCGGTGTCCGCTTAGCGGGACCGGCGACGGATTCAGGACGTAAGACAGCTTCACGAAGTACGGAGGAGTGAATGGGAACGAGATTGCGTACAGGTGGGGCAATCCTGCCGGTGTTGGGACTGGCACTGGCCATCGGTACCGGACTGGAGCGCCACCAGCCTGTCACGGTGCAGGCGGCCAGCAACCCGAGCCAGCCTGCGTACTACACCGAAAATGTGCAACCGATCTTTCAGGCGAACTGCTACCGGTGCCATGGGGCGGGTAATCATCGCGGCGGTCTGAACATGGATACTCGTGAATCGCTGCTGAAGGGTGGCCATCATGGAGCCGCGATCGTTCCAGGGCAGCCGACGCAGAGTCTGCTAGTGAAGCTGATCCGGCATGAGGGACCTGCGGACGACCCGATGAACATGCCGCCTGATCCCAAGCCGAAGATTTCTGACGCGGATATCGCGACGGTCGAGGCATGGATCAAGGCTGGTGCTGTCATGCCACCGTCACCGCCGGCGGATGCGCCTGCTCCTGCTACCAAATAAGCTGGTGAGCGTGGAAAGAGGAGGCGGTGCGTTTGGCGCCGCTTTCACCCTTTTCTTAGGCGGTCGGCTAACGCCGCACTGCGGCCGTAGACGCTCGCTCCCGAAACACTTGGAGCGGCGTCCTGAAGTTTTGATTGTGAAGGTAAATGGTCGGGACGACTAGATTCGAACTAGCGACCTCACCCACCCCAAGGGTGCGCTCTACCAGGCTGAGCCACGTCCCGACTTGCTGCAAAGCGCCGGCATACTGCCCGCGCGGGGTAGCCACAGTGTACACCGGGGTGGAGGAAACGTTCTACCCTGAGGTCTGTTTTGTCCATGAGGCAGAGCCTGGCCGGAGATACAAAGAGCAAGGCCCAGGATGTGCTCCCGGGCCTTATCTGATGGTTCTTCCGTTCGTAGACCGACGGTGATCTAGTGCGTGGGAGCCACGAATTCCTTGGGCAATTCGCCGCCGCTGCCGAAGAAGAAGTCGTTCATCTGCTCGACGAGAAACTCCTGCGCCTCGCGGGTCCAGGGCTGCAGGCGGTACTCATTCAGCAGCATCTTCTGGCGCTCCAGCCATTCGTTCCAGGCTTTCTGCGAGACGTTCTTGTAGATCTTCTGTCCGAAGTCCGAGTCGAACGGCGGCTCATCCAGGCCTTCCATTTCAGCCTTATTCCTCGTGCAGAAAACAATGTGCGCCATGAAGCAGATCTCCTCCCCTTCAGTGTAGCGCGACAGCTCGTGGGCCTCACCCGAAGCACGTGTGAGAGGCGCCAGGAACTGCCTATAATCACAGCCGATGCCCCCCGCGAAACTCCTGTCGCCCGATCAGCAGATTGACTCGCTTCGCGAGCAACTTCGCCACCACGAGCACCTGTATTACGTTCTGGACACCCCGGAATGGACGGACGCGCAGTACGACGCGCGGATGAATGAGCTCAAGCGCCTGGAGGCCGAGCACCCCGATCTGATCACGGCGGATTCGCCCTCGCAGCGGGTGGGTGGCAAGCCCAAGGACGGCTTTGCCAAGGAGCGGCACTCGCGCCCCATGCTGTCGCTGGACAACGCCTATGACGAAGCCGAGTTGCGGGCCTGGGCTGATCGTGTGACGGCTCTGCTGGGACCAGGCGAGGCGGTGCGCTACGTCTGCGAGTTGAAGCTGGATGGCCTGTCGTTGGCGCTGCAGTATGAGGCAGGCAAACGAGGAGAGGCTGTCCTGAAGTCCGGGCTTACGCGTGGCGATGGAACGACAGGGGAGGACGTGACGACCAACGTTCGCACGATCCGTTCCGTGCCGCTGCATATCTCCGCGGCGCGGCTTGCCGATGCCGGGCTGCCGCAGGCCTTTGAGGTGCGGGGCGAGGTGGTGCTGCCGCAGAAAGCCTTTGAGAAGATGAACGCCGAACGCGAGGCGGCGGGGCAGGCTCCCGCGGCGAATCCTCGCAA
>CAXTVC010000016.1:17799-38750 GCA_964247615.1 uncultured Acidobacteriaceae bacterium | reverse complement strand
TCCATTGGAGGCATCACGGTGACCCGTGCCACGTTGCACAATCCGGATGAGATTGCGCGACTGGGAGTGCGGATTGGGGATTCTGTCGCGGTAGAGCGTGGCGGGGATGTGATCCCGAAGATCACCGAGGTGGTGGAGGATGCGCAGCATCCGCGCGGGACACGGGAGATTGTATTTCCCATGAACTGCCCGGTTTGTTCGAGCGACCTGGTGAAGGCTGAGGGTGAGGTTGACCTGCGGTGCATCAATGCGCGCTGTCCTGCCCGCGTGCGAGAGGAGTTGCTGCACTGGGCGGCGCGTGGAGTGATGAATATTGAAGGCCTGGGTGAGGCCATGGTGGTGCAGCTGCTGGGTCAGAATGCTGAAGGAGAGGAACTGGAGGATGGGGCTCCTGTCCAGACGCGAGAGCCAATGGTGCGCTCGGTGGCGGATCTGTATCGGCTGACGAAGGCGCAGCTGGTGTCGCTGGAGCGCGTGGGGGCGAAGACCGCGGAGGCGCTGCTGGCGCAGATCCAGCGATCCAAAGCTGCTCCGCTACAGCGCGTGCTGTTCGGGCTGGGGGTTCGCTACGTGGGGGAGCGCACAGCGGGTTTGCTGGCGGAACACTTCGGTTCCGTTACAGCTTTGGAAGCGGCGACGGCCGAGGAGTTGGAAGCGGTGAACGAGGTGGGGCCGCGCGTAGCCCAGGCTATTGTCGAGTTTTTTGCGGAAGAGCGAAATCGCACGCTGGTGCGCGAGTTGCAGGAGGTGGGCCTGACGATGCCCGCACCGGAGCGGCGTGTTGGAGGTGTGCTGGAAGGAAAGGTGGTTGTGCTGACGGGAACTCTGCCGACCCTGTCACGCGAAGAGGCCAAGGAGCGGGCAGAACGAGCCGGTGCCAAGGTCTCGGGGGCTGTATCGAAGAAGACCAGCTTCGTGGTGGCTGGTGAGGACGCCGGCTCCAAGCTGGATAAGGCACGTGGCCTCGGCGTTGAGGTGATTGATGAAGCGGAACTTCTGCGGCGGTTGGAGTGAGATGAGCCTGCTTCATGTCAGCAGGAGCCGCGCGGGTTGGGCTTGCCAGTCGTGTATCCCAGAGGATATACACCAGAAGACTGTATAGATAAACGCTTCACTACTACCTATGCTCGGAGTTTCCATGTCTCGCAGGACCTTTGCTGCCCTTCCCCTGTTTGCCGTAACGCTCGCCGTTGGAGCGAGCCATGCTGTTGCACAATCTGCCGGTCCCGCGGCCTCGCGGGCCTGGATGAACGTCTCCCTCTCGCCTGACCAACGTGCGGACCTGGTGATCAAGGAGCTGACGCTCCCCGAGAAGATCCAGTTGGTGCATGGCATTGGCTGGGGTCCGTTGCGCAATGGTGCTCCCGTTCCGCCCGACAACAATGGCGGCGCAGGCGAGGTGTTGGGCATTCCTCGGCTGGGTATCCCTTCGCTGCAGCAGGCGGACTCTGCGGTGGGAGCTCGCATGGCCGCCAAGGAGAGTCGCTATGCCACGCTGTTGCCCAGCGTATTGGGGGCCGCGGCGAGCTGGGATCCAGAAGCGGCGCATCTGTATGGCGATGTGATTGGGCGGGAGCTGCGGGCGGAGGGTTACAACCAGTCGATTGGTGGCGGCGTGAACCTCGCTCGTGACCCGCGCAATGGCCGCCTGTTTGAGTACCCCGGTGAAGATCCGGTGCTCGCGGGCACGACGGTCGGTAACCTGATTGCAGGACTCGAGAGCAACCAGGTTATGGGCGACATCAAGCACTATGCCATGAATGATCAGGAGACCGGGCGCACGGTGGTAGACGTGCAGCTTGGCCACAAGGCCATGCATGAAAGCGATCTGCTGGCCTTTGAGATCGGCATCCGCATTGGTCATCCGTCGTCCGTGATGTGCTCGTACAACAAGGTCAACGGCGACTGGAGCTGCGAGAACGATTACCTGTTGAACAAGGTGCTTAAACAGGAGTGGAAGTTTCCCGGCTTCGTGGTCTCGGACTGGGAGGCAACGCACACCACGGTAAAGGCGGCGATGGCCGGGCTTGATCAGCAGCAGCCCGGAGACGAGTACTTCGGCAAGCCGCTGATGGATGCGGTGCAGGGTGGGCAGGTGCCGATGAGCCGCCTGGATGACATGGTGCACCGGCTGTTGCGGTCCATGTTTGCCGCAGGTGTCATCGATCACCAACCGGAGCCACGCGTTGTGGTGGATCCGTTCAAGGGGCGTGAGGATGCGCAGCACATTGCGGAAGAAAGCCTTGTGTTGCTGCGCAATGAACGCAACACCTTGCCTCTAAATGCAGCAAGTCTGCGCTCGATTGCCGTGATCGGCGCGCATGCGGATGTCGGGGTGATGTCGGGCGGCGGCTCTGCGCAGGTTGATGCGCCGGGGGGCAATGCAATCTCGCCAAACAAGCCGACCAAATGGGGAGAGGCTGTGTACTTTCCGTCCGCTCCGCTGAAGTACATCCACGAGCATGCACCGAACGCCCAGGTCCAGTTTGATCCCGGTACCGACCTTGCCGCGGCGGCGGCGTTGGCGGCCAAGAGTGATGTGGCGATCGTGTTTGCCGACCAATATATGAGTGAAGGCGGCGATGCGCCAACGCTGGCGCTGCCTGGCACGCAGGATGCCCTGATTGCAGCGGTGGCAAAGGCGAATCCGCGCACGGTGGTTGTGCTGATTACCGGAAACCCGGTAAGCATGCCCTGGCTGAACAACGTGGCCGGCGTGATGGAGGCCTGGTACCCGGGTATCGCTGGTGGACAGGCGATTGCCAACCTGCTCTTCGGCAGCGTGAACCCATCGGGTAAGCTTCCCATCACCTTTGCCAAGTCCGAGGCTGACCTGCCGCACGCGCGCATCTTCGGGATGACCTACAACAACACAAACGGTGGGCTGCCCGAACACTGGATCTCTGAAGAGAAGAAGTCCACGTTTCCCGCCGAGCTTACCGAGGGTGTTCGCTTCGGGTACAAATGGTTCGATTCAGAAGGCAAGCAGCCACTGTTTCCTTTCGGCTTCGGCCTCTCTTACACGACATATACCTACTCCGACCTGCATGTGGATGGCGCATCCAAGATGGCCTCCGTAACGGTCCAGAACACAGGACAACGCGCCGGTTCAGAAACTGCCGAGGTCTATGTGCAGCTGCCCAAGACCTCAGGAGAGGCGTTCCGCCGGCTGGCCGGTTGGAAGCGTGTAGAACTTGCTCCCGGGGAGCGTAAGACTGTCAGCATACCCATGGAATCCCTGGCGCTGGCGAGCTGGGATGAGCCGACCGAGAGCTGGAAGTGGATGCCGGGGGCGTACACAGTCTCGGCTGGAAGTTCCTCGCGCGACCTGCCGCTGACACAGTCTGTTTCGCTGCCCTAGGCAGCGTATGCCGAGTTCACAGGCGGTCTTGTCCTGTGAACTCGGGCCGGAGGCTAGAAGGGCACGAGCACCGGTGCCTCTGCTCTTGTCCGGGTGGGTTCTCTGAGGTGCTTGAGGAGCAGATCTGCGGGAATGGGCAGGGCACGCAGTAGATGCTGCAACGTGTCGTTCTGTGCGAGCACGATGTCTTCTACGGGCAGTTGCTCTGCGAGCCGGCCCTCCGCGAGGATGGCGACGCCTGAACACAGTCTGAGCACGGACAAGAGGTCGTGTGAGACGAAGAGCAAGGCGGCACCCTGTTCTTCGCTGATCTCCCTTAGAAGATCGAGGACCTCGGTCTGACTTACTGGATCTAGCGAGCTCGTTGGTTCGTCCGCGATCAGCACCGCGGGTCTGTGCAGCAATGCCAGCGCCAGGGTGCAACGCTGCGCCTGGCCCACGCTGATCTGGCCTGGTTTGCGCTTCAGGAATTCTTCGGTAGTGGGTACACCGACGCGGCGAAGCAGCTCCTGCACACGGCTTTGCAACCTGGCCCGGTCCCGGGGGCAGTGAGCCTTCCAACACTGTTCAAAGTGGGCCTGCAGGCTGAGGGCCGGGTTCAGCGCGGAGAGGGGACTCTGCGGAACCAGAGCAAAAGCACGGCCACGCATGTGACGGGCTTCACGCTTTGGCAACGTGAGGATGTTTTTGCCTTCTACGAGCACTTCGCCACGCGCCCATCCCCCACGTTGTGGAAGAAGACCGAGCATGGCGAGCAGCAAGGTACTTTTGCCAGAGCCGCTTGGTCCGAGCAGACCGAGGCGCTCGCCTGGGCGGAGCTCGAAGGACAACTCCTTCAGCACGTCTTGTTTTGCATACCCGGCAGTGAGTTTGACGGTGAGGACGGGCTCGTTCAACGGCGATCTCCCTTCCATCGAACGGCCTGGATCTCAGAGACAACAGCCGGTTGCAGGACTGAGAAACGCACCCCTTCGACTGCGGGCGACACGGCGCAAAGGGTGTTCGGATAGACGAGGTAGATGAACGGCAGCTGCTCGGCGACGATTGCCTGCACCCGGTCCACGGCCGTCTTTCTTGCGCGCATGTCGCTGGCCTCTGCCTGCCCGCGCATGGCTTTGTCGATCTCGGCCTCCCAAGGCGTGGCCGGGCTATGTTCGCTTGGATTCCACTGGTGATTGGGTGAGTCACTCAGCCAAACGTTCATCATGGAGCTAGGGTCGGGTTGCACATTGCTCAGCCCCAGCAAAGCTGCTTCGTAGTCGCTGGTGTGCATGAGGCGTTCGATCAACGCAGGGAAGTCAAGCGTGACGACGTTCACCTGGATACCGATGGCACCGAGGTCCTGTTGCATGAGAGCTGCCATGCGCCCGCGTGCACGGTTGCCCGAGTTCGTGACCAGGGAGAACTTGACCGGGTGGTTTTCGCGATCAAAGAGCTGCGAGCCACGCTTCTGAAAGCCATCGTGCGCGAGCAGATCGAGAGCCGCGGCTCCGCTTTCCTGCACCGGGGCGAGTGTCTTGTTGTACCAGGTCGTATTGGCTGGCGAGATAAACCCGTTGGCGGGGGTGGCATGGCCATCGAAGGCGATCCTTGCCATGTCCGCACGATGTAGCGAACGAGATATGGCGGTGCGGAAGTTCTTGCTGGCGAACCACTGCTTTTCGTACGCGGGTAGCGGGGCTGTGGGTGTTTGGTTGAACCACATTTGCTCCGTATTCAACGAGGGACCGAGATCGTGAGCCGCGTTGGGGAACTTGTGGCTGATTGCCGCGAAGGTCTCCGGGGGAAGGCTATCCAGAAACGCGTACTGCCCGCGCAGAAAGCGCAGCTCTTCTGTATCCGGATTGCCCAGTACATCGAGCCTGAGGCTCGGTAGATAGGGCAGGCTGGTACCCGCTGCGTCCTTTCTCCAGTAGTACGGATTGCGAAGCAGGCGCAGGTACTGGCCGGGGTGGTATTCGGCGACGGTGAAGGGGCCCGAGGTGACCTTAGACTCTGTCCAGCGATTGGCTGGCTCGATCGCGATCTCGTCCAGAATGGCCGCTGCCTGCACGACACGTACCGGCATGCGTAGACGTATCGTCCAAGGCGTCGGGGCCTCCACGATCACCTTGGCAGGTTCTATGAATTCTTCGGCAGCCGGAGCCCCCGTTGCCGGCGCGAGAACGTGCTGCAAGGAGCTGACCACGTCCGTTGCGCCCAAGGGGGTGCCATCAGAAAAACGCAGACCTTTGCGCAGTTGCAGGTTGAGGGTTTTGCCGTCAGGGCTGACCGTCCAGCTCTCAGCGAGCTCCGGTTCAAGCGCCATGGTGCTGCGATTGAGGCGAACGAGAACCCCGGCAGTGACGTACCGCACCAGCTCGGATGCCTGGTCGTCAACCTTTGCCGGATCCAGCGTTTTTGGGTCGTAGTGGAGAGCCCACGAGAGCTCGCCGTGGGCGTTGGCCTTGGCGTGGGTCTCGTCTCCGGGCACGATGCCCAGCGCAGACAAAAAGCATACAAGCGACACTTTGAGAGGCATCATGGCTCAGCTCCGAAGATGGTCAATTCGAGGGCGACAAGGGCAAGGATGAGAAGGGCGACCGGAAGGAACACCAGGTATGAGGTGCCAAGCAGAGCTTCACTCTGCAGATTGGCGAGGAAGGTGCCCAGGGACGGTAGCGGTTCGCTGAGGCCCAGTCCCAGCGTCCCGAGATTGGCTTCTGCGATGACGCAGGCCGGGACGTAGAGGAGGAACTGCGTCCACAGCAGGGGACGGAGGTGCGGCCAGAGCTGCAGCGCGATCTGGTGTGGCCTCAGGCCTGAAGCCTGAGCCTGCAGCATCCAGTCCGCACGTGCCAGGCTGGACGTTCTCTCGTGGTTCACACGTAAAAAGACGGGGATGCCTAACAATGCAAGCAGGCAAAACGTGACGGCCTCCGATTGCGTTGGCGGCAGATTGAGAGGCAAGGTGGAACGCACCAGCATCAGCAAAAAAAGCCACGGCAGCACAAGGAAAAGATCCCCGGCATACAGCAAAGACCAGCTCACCCAGCGAGGAGAAAAGGCTGACAAGCCACCCAGCGACAATGCCAGTGCGCTTGAAAGAGCGCTGGCGCAGCAAGCTCCGCCGAGACTTAACAGGATGGCCAGCGAAATACGTGCCGCCCTGTCCCGGCCAAGCTCGTCGGTGCCGGCAGCATGTCCGGCGCTGACACCGATCGCGATTTGATCGCGTTCCTGAGTGGCGTACAGGTTCGGTCGCCAGATGGTTCTGCACGTGGCGAGCAGAAGCAGCGCTCCGAGAAACCAGAGACTGATGGTGCGCATGCTCAAGCCTCGGCCGCCTGCACTGGTTTTACGAACAGGCTCGCCACCCCGACGCAAGCTGCCATCAAGGCCGTTACGGCAACCAGTACAGGCAGGTCACGGTTTGTTGCCGCGGTCCAGGCCAACTGGCCGAGGCCAGGGCGATCAAAAACGACCTCAACCGGCACGAGCGCGCTAAGGGCCAGGGTGAAGGACATGATGCCTATACTGAGCAGCTCATGCCGAATGGACGGCAGGACATGAGCGAAGAGGATCTGCAGTGTAGAAAGTCCCTGCGCTCTTGCATAGAGAAGGTGTGGGGCTTGCCATATCGCTCGCAGACTGCGATGGAGCACCTTGAAGTCGCGGACAGCGATTACCAATGCCAACACCAGCGTGGGGCCTTCCACGTTCGCCAGCAAGCAGAGCGTGGCGAGAGCACCAACGGGAATCGCAAGCAGAATCGCGGAGATTGCGATGACTGCGACGTCCGTAACGGCATGCTTCCTCAGGCTCAGCGGAACTGCCAGCAGGAGCGCAGCGGACCAACCCATACCCACCGAGGTGAAGAGCAGCTTTCCCGAGAGCCAGGAGCGTTCGCGGAGCAGCGTGGAGACGGGCGTTCCGAATTGTCGCGACCGACCGAGATCACCATGCAGCCATTGCGACATCTCACCCCGCACCAGACCTGTAATGGAGCCCTGCTCCGTGCGCAGACGACGCAGGTCGGCCCGCGCGATATCGGAGTGGACAGCGTCCATTTCCCGTGCATCGGAGAAGTAACCGGGAGCGCAGTACATCGAGAGGGAGGTCCCGAGGACGGCCAGCAAGACGAGCGATGCGACACGCCCTATGCGATACACCCCACGTACCTTCATCCGGTACAGGCGACTGGTGCCGCCTGCAGATCGACCGAGAGCGCCGTGCTCTCACTGTAGTGCTCTTGCTTGTCGAGGTACATCCGACGGGTAGCTATTGCAAGTAAGTCTTCCGTGGCAGAAGCGTCGGCAGGGAAGTGGGCCATACCGATGCTTACGGTGACTGGAAGGCCAAATCCGGCTCGGCGGGTCACTGTTTCCATTGTGTTGCGAATGCTGGCGATGCGAGCTCTGGCTGCTGCCTCACTCAGGTTTGGGAGCAGAAAGACGAATTCGTCGCCGCCCATGCGCGCCACGATCTCAGTCCCTGTGCAGACCTGGCGAAACGCTTCCGCGACGAGGCGTAGTAAGCGATCTCCTGCCATGTGGCCCCGGCGATCGTTGATGTTCTTGAAGTCGTTCAGATCACAGACGAAGATGGCAAGGGATTGATTGCTTTCGCTGGTGCGCGCGAGCTCCGCTTCGAGCTGAAGAAAGAGGCGTCTCGCAGTTGGTAAGCCGGTGAGAAGGTCGGTTTCCGCATCGGGTTCACTCTGATTGGGCTGGATGGCATTTTGCACGCAGAGGGACACTTTGGATTCCATCGCCAGCAGGATGCGCAGGTGGTCATGAGAGAAGGCGTCAGCTTCTACGCGGTAGAGAGACAGCACGGCGAAGACATTGCCCTGCACGTCGAAGAGCGGTACAGAGAGGCCCGAACAAAGGGCGGGTGAGCCATCCGAGAGGAGGGGGCAGCCTGGTTCTACGGCAGCGTTGCCGTTGAGAATGGGCTTAGCGCGCTGGGCCACCCAGCCGGAGAGGCCAGCACCGAGCGCAACTTCTTCCCGCGAGAAGCGATGGGCCTGCTCCCCGTTGAGAAAACGGGGCACCAGCGTGTCCCCCTGTTTGAGGTGGAGCGCGAAGACCTGAAAAGGGACCAGGCGATGCAGGCGAGTCGCCATAACGGAGATGGTTTCGGCTGGCGTGAGCGAGTTCCCCAGGGACTGGCTCAACTCAAAGAGCGTCTGCGCTTCCTGACTTGCCGCGGCGATCAACCTGCGTGTTGCCTGGCTTTGCTCTTCCGCGACGTGTGCGTCGGACGTTGTAGCAGGCTGCCCTCCCAAGGGGGAGTTCTTCTCTGAACCTTCCTCATATCCCGCACCTGGTGCAAGGCCGCGCCAGACGTCTACATCTGTTTTGAGCGGTGTAAAGCCCGCAGGGATCAGGTTCTCCGCACGGCTTTCTGTCGCCGCGTGACAAAGTTCAAAGGCCTGGACCACGGCTGGATCGAACTGCCTGCCGCTCAATCCTCGAATCATGTTGAGCGCCTGTGTCATGCTGAGGCCCTTGCGGTAGGGTCGGTCCGAGACCAGAGCGTCGAAGCAGTCCACCACTGTCAGAATGCGTGCCCCGATCGGGATGTCTGTCCCGCGGAGGCCGTCAGGGTAGCCCGTCCCGTTCCACCACTCGTGGTGAGATCGGACCATGGGAACGACGGGGTACGGAAAGCGAACACGCTCCAGAATGTCCGCCCCGACCACAGGATGGATCTTCATCTTTTCGAATTCTTCCGGCGTCAGTTTGCCGGGCTTGTTGATGATGTGTTCGGGAACTGCAAGCTTGCCGATGTCGTGAAGAAAAGCGGCGGTCTCCAGAGCCTGCATCTCGAGCTTGCTGAGCTTCAGTGCCTGACCTACGGCCTTAACGTAGTGGCGCACCCGAAATAGGTGGTCGTGGGTGTTCTGGTCTTTGGCTTCGATAGCCATCGCCAAGCCCTCGATGGTCCGAAGATGCAACGCCTCGGTCTCTTCCAGATGTTGCTGCCGCTCCTGAATGCGCGAAACCTGGGCCGTGTAGGCGCGATAGAGGGTGTACACCACAGGAATGAGCAGGATTGCCGTGCCCCAGCCAAACCTCCGACTCATCCAGTACACCGCAGAGGTCAGCACCGCCCCCGCGAGATAGAAGGGTAGGTACCAGGGGAACTCTGTGCGCCAAAGGTGAAGGACGCTTTCCTGTTTTGAGGAGGCAAGCACGGACGCAACAGCGATCGTGTTGCATAGGAAGTAGGCTACCGAGGCGAGAGCGAGAGATGGCGCGGTGGCGAAGCCGACATGCCGTAACGCAGCGAAGGTATAGAAGGCGCCTGCGGTGGAGAGCATGGCGTTCGCCACGTTGAAGATGATCTGGACCGCGGTGAACATCTTGACCACGCGAAAGCGGCATTGAGCCGCGACAGAAAGTGCTGTCAGCAGCATGGCCTGGAGTGGCGAGAGTTGCACGATCCCCAGCAGGATGAAAGGGAAGTTCAGGGACATGGTCCCGTCGCCACGCGGAAGCGCGACCTTCAGGCCGGAGCTGATGAGGACAGCGATCAGTAAGAGCCAGAACGGTAACCAGGCTCCCCAGCCGGAGCGGGCTGCAAGGGCAGTCGCACCTGCAGTGGCCAGCAGGGTTAACGCAATCTGAATCTTCGTGCGCAGTGGCATAGGGTCCTAGCCTGGCCGTCCTCGGCTCAGCCGCGAGAGGGTTACGTACTCTCTGGACCCTAGTCGGCCCCGCAAACGTAGGTAAATCGTGCAAAAGTTGTAAGCCTCTATCGAGGGGTGAAGCTATCGCAAGAGATACGACCCCGCACAAAGGTCTTAAGATCACCCTTGTGCGAGGTCGTTGTTGTTCAGCGAGCTAGGTAGCGTCCAGTGAGTTCGATTGTTCCCTTAAAGGACTAGGGAGGGAGGAAGATGCGCAGTTGAGGAGCCAAAGGCAAGGTTGGGCTCTGATCCCATCTCAAAGACCATGCGGCCACCTGCCACAATCTCCGAGTGGTGGAACCAGGCACGCTCCTGCGGCTGGTCATTCAAGCTGAATCGCTGCACGTAGATGTCCTTGGGGCTGCGGCGCTTCACCTCGATCTCCAACTGCTTGCCCTTCGCGAGGCTCACCGTGGCGCGCTCCACGAGGGGGGAGCCGAGCACATAGTTTCCACTTACCGGATCGACGGGGTAAAAGCCCAGTGCCGAGAGGAGAAACCAGGCTGACATCTGGCCGACATCTTCATTGCCCTCCATACCGTCCGGGGCGGCGTGGTACATCGTGTCCATCAGCGAGCGGACGCGTGCCTGCGTCTTGTGCGGCGCGCCCGCGTAGACGTACAGGTAGGCGATGTGGTGCGAAGGCTCGTTGCCGTGCGCATACTGGCCAACCATGCCAGCGATGTCCGGAGGTGCATCCGGCGGGAGTGTCGAAGGCACGGTGAAGAGCATGTCCAATCGCTTCAGGAACGGCTCGCGCCCGCCGTAGAGCTCGATCAGGCCCCCCGGGTCATGCTGGACGCCGAAGCTGGTCTGCCAGGCATTGGATTCGGTGTAATCGCGCCAGTGCTTGCCGTGGCCCATCTCGATGGGATCGAATGGCGCTGCCCACTGACCATCTTCAAGCTTGGGCTCCATGAACTGGCTGGCATGGTTGAAGTAATGCCGATAGTTCTTCGACCGCTGCCGCAGGTGCTCTGCTTCTTCCGGCTTGCCGACCTTCTTTGCCACGTGGGCTACAGCCCAATCGTTGTAGCAGTACTCAAAGCTTTTGGAGACGGACTCCGGTTCGCGGTCCGCAGGGATATAACCCATCTCGCGGTAGTACCCGAGACCCTGGAAGTTCTCCACCAGGGCCCGTTCCGCCATGACGTTATACGCAGCAGCGGTGTCGATGCCTTCGAAGCCCTTGTTGATGGCCTCCGCGATCACACTGGCAGAGTGATAGCCGGTCATCGTGCCGGTCTCGCAACCCTGTAGAGGCCAAACGGGCATGCCATCTTCGCTCTGCTGTGCCATGCGGATGAGTGTGTTTACAAAGTCCGGTACGCGGTCACTTTGAATCAGCGTGTAGGCCGGATGGGCCGCACGGAAGGTGTCCCACAGCGAGAAAGTTGTGTAGTTGTGCTGTCCTGCGGGCAGGGTATACAGGCGCTTGTCCATGCCGCGATACTGACCGTCGACGTCATCGAACAGCTGCGGTCCCAGCGACATATGGTAGAGCGCTGTGTAGAAGATGCGCTTCTGCTCGGGGTTTGCGATCTCCGCGTTGATGCGGCCGATCTGCTCCCGCCATTTGCCTTGCGCGGCCGTGCGGGTCTTCTCGAAATTCCAATCCGGCTGTTCAGCTTGCAGGTTTCTGGCTGCGCCCTCGGCACTGACGCCAGAGATGCCGGTGCGCACATGGATAACCTCATCAGCATGCGTGCGGAAGTGCAGGACCGCTTTCAGGTTGTCGCCCTTCAGCTCGCCTGGTGTCGTAACCGGCTTGTCGTCGGAATACAGCACGATCTCCGTTGGCTCCTTGGAGACCTGCAGCGTGAAGTAGCAGTGACGGTCATGGCCCCAGGCGCGCGTTACATGACCGCCGGCTAGCGTGTCAGACGCCGTCTTCGCGAGCTCCGCTGAATAGACCGATGAACTGCCGTTGGTGAGATAGCTGTGCGTCAGATCCACGATTAGCCATGCGTCCTGGCTCTTCGGAAAGGTGTAGCGGTGAAGCCCGGTGCGTTCGGTGGAGGTGAGCTCTACTCGAACTTTAGGATCATCCAGCGTGACGGCGTAGTATCCGGGTTGCATCTGCTCCGTAGCATGGGAGAAACGCGAACGGTAGCCCTCGTCCGGATTCTTTCGCGAACCTGGTACAAGCTTCACAGGGCCGGTGCCGGCCATGACGAGGAAGTCCAGCAGGTCACCGCAGCCCGTACCGCTGAGGTGGGTGTGGCTGAAGCCCATGATGGAGCTATCGGAGACGTGGTATCCCGAGCACCAGTCCCACTGATCGTTAAAGGTATCCGGGCTCAACTGTACAGCGGCAAACGGCACACTGGCGCCTGGAAAGCAATGCCCATGGCCGCCTGTGCCGATGCGTGGATCGACCCAACGGAGGGGGTCCCTGGCGTCTTCACCCTGGGGTGCGGCAAAGGTCGGCAAGGGAAGGGCGACGGACGCACAAGCTGCGCCTGCGGTTTGAAGAAAGCTCCGGCGAGAGATCACGTGAAACGCTCCATGAGCCGCCACGGAGACGATCCGAGCGGACGTTCTGTTCAATAGTTTGAATGAATGGGAGGACAACGAGCAAGGCTCGTTATCCCTTCGCCTTGGCGAGCCGCGCACACTAGAAGGGCATGGCTTTCTCACCAGCAACATGAAACTCGGTTCCCTTATCCTTCTTGAGATCGGGTGGCACACTGCCGAGGAATAGCCTGTAGGTCCCCGCGTGAACGAAGCGCTTGCCTGCTTCATCCACCACGCTCATCTGTGAGGGGTCCAGCATGACGGTGAGTTGTTGCGACTGGCCCGGCTTCAATGCGGTGCGCTGAAAGCTCGCGAGCGACAGCTTTGGCGCCCCAGGCAGTTGGGGCGGTTGCACATAGACCTCCGTGACCTCTGTGCCAGCGTCCCTGCCGTTGTTGCTCACGGTAACTCTGGCTGTTACGGGCTGGCCCGCCTGTACGGTGTCGCTACTCAGCGTCACAGGGCTGTAGCGGAACGTGGTGTAGCTGAGGCCGTAGCCGAAGGGATATAGCGATGGAGCGTCCATATAGCGATAGGTGCGATGCGCCATGGAGTAGTCGGAAAAGGGCGGGAGGTCAGCGACGGAACGGGGGAAGGTGACGGGCAGGCGACCTGAAGGACTGGTGTGCCCCTGGAGGACATTCGCTATTGCGCGTCCGCCCTCTTCGCCCGGGTACCAGGCCTCAAGCAGGGCCGCGGGCGTCTTTGCTTGCGGACCGAGAGTAACGGCAGAACCGGATGTCAAGAGCGCGACCACGGGCTTGCCCAGCGCCATCATCTGTTCCAGCAGATGCTGTTGCGCAAGGGGAATCTCCAGGCTCGTACGATCGCCGCCATCGAAGCCCGGCAGCTCCAGCTGCAACGCCTCACCTTCGAGGTCAGGTGAAAGACCGAGGAACACAACCACCACATCAGCGTCCTTTGCTGCCACGGCGGCCTCACGCAACAACGCTCCCCCGGGCGGTATCCACTCCAGGGCAATGCCTTCATCCTCGCCTGTGTGCAACAGCTCTAAACGCAGCTTGTGAGCAGCGGTATCGGTTGCGTGCAGAAGGGCATGATCGGGCTCGCCCTTGACCCCGTGATTATCCAGAACGAGGCGGTCATCGAGGAAGAGACGATACGCGTCATGTGTCGTGCAATCCCAGCAGCGCTCGATGTTTACGCGCAAGGTGTAATCTCCGGGCGCGGGTGGGCGAAGGGCACCACTCCATCGCGCGGCGTACTGCTTTGCAGTGATGGCCGCATCAGGACCGACACGATCGATATCAAGATCGACCGTGGGCACAGTGAGCCTAGCCATAGCCTGACCGGTGAAGGAGGGCTCATTGAAGTATTCGGCGCTGAGGCCTTCAACGGCATTCTTGTCGGTACTTGTACGGAGAGCCGAGCGTGGGATGGGCGCAGACACACCATCCGCCAGGAGACTGCCCTGCGCATAGGAAAGGTGAGGAAAGGCGGCGCGCAAACCATCCAGGGGCGTTACAGGATGTTGCGCCGTGCCATGGTAGTTTGCCTCTAGAACCTTCAGCATGTCTGCCGTCGGCCCGACTACCGCTATGCGCGTCCCCTGCTTCAGGGGAAGAACACTCTCATTGTGCAGAAGCACGATCGACTCTTCCGCCGCACGTAACGCAAGGGCGCGATGCTGCTCTGACCCGATGTCCCTGGCACTTAGATCGTCGTAAGGAGTGCACCCCAGCGGGTCGAGCATGCCAAGGCGCACACGGGCCATCAAGAGGCGATAGAGCGCCTGGTTGAGCGTCGCCTCTGTGACGAGGCCCTGGGTCAGGCTCCCCTGCAGCGCAGCGTAGGTGTTGCCACAATCCAGATCGGTGCCGGCGTTCAAGGCCAGAGCCGCGCCGTGCGCGTCATCCTTGGCAAAGTGGTGGTACTCCGCGATGTCACCGACCGCGTCGCAATCAGAGACGACATAGCCCTTAAAGCCCCATGCCTCACGCACCGTGTGCTTCAGCGTGCTCTCGTTCGCGCAGGATGGTGTCCCGTTGATCTCGTTGTAGGAGCACATGAGCGCTGCCGCGTGACCGTCCACGGTCAGGGAGCGAAAGGCGTGCAGATAGGTGTCGGCCAGGTCATGCGGAGAGACCACGGCATTGAAGCTGTCACGGTTCCGCTCGGGTCCGCTATGGGCGGCGAAGTGTTTCGGCGTGGCGTCCGCACGAAGATAGAAGGGATCGTCACCCTGTATGCCCTTCACAAAGGAGGTGCCGAGCGTGGAGGTCAACACGGGATCTTCGCCGTAGGTCTCCTGGCCGCGTCCCCAGCGTGGATCGCGAAAGATGTTGATGTTCGGCGACCAGAGAGTCAGCCCGCCGTAGCGTGGTGCATCATCATGGCCGTGGCCGTTGAACTTGGCACGTGCTTCTGTCGAGATCACCTCACCGACTCCCTGCAGCAGCGCAGGATCCCATGTGGCTCCCAGGCCGATCGCCTGCGGGAATACCGTTGCATAGCCATCACGCGCCAGGCCATGCAGGCCCTCATTCCACCAGTTGTAGGCTGGCAGACCGAGGCGTGGGATAGCCGGTGCCCGGTCCTGCAGCTGTGCGATGCGCTCGGAGATCGTCATCTTCGCGATCAGCTCGTGCAAACGCGTGCTGATGGCTGCAGGCGTGCTGTGGCTCGAGCAGCTCGTCTCCGCCGCGTCCAGGGCAGGGCAAAGCAGAAGGGAGGCGCCAGCGATAAGGGTGAGCAGACGTCCACGCACGTGAGTTCTCCTTAGCGACCTTCGTGATCCAGCGAGAGCAGTTGGAAGTCTCGAATACGCGCTTCCCCGGAGCTCGCAAGAATGTGAAGCCGCACCCGCTTGGCCGTTACAGGCGGAAAGCGATCGATCTTTTTGTGACCGATGGCGTAGCTGGAGACGATCGTCTTCCAACTCCCGTTCTCCCATGCCTCAATGGCATACTTCTGCACCGTCTGTCCTTCGACCAGCCACTCACTGGTCACGGCATGATCGAAGGTCAGTGGCGTCTCTGATCGAACCTCAAGCGCGGCCGCATGTGCATCGGAGGGTGCACTCCAGAAGGTATCCGGGTCTCCGTCGAGCGCTTTGGCCGCTTCGGAATCCGCAGCCATCGACGGCTTCAGCAGACCTTTGCTGTAGCGGTTCTTGATGGCATCGCCCAGCTCGTGCAATCGGGCAACGTCGGAATCCGGCAGCAGGCCTCGGTTATCAGGAGCGACACCGAGCATCCACTGGCCTCCATGTCCTACGGAGTTCTCGTAGCTGTCGATGAGCTCGTCCACACTCTTCAAGGAGGCTTCATCGTTCGGGTGCCAGAACCAGTGCAGTTTGCGAAGCGGCGTGTCTACCTCGACGGGTCGCCAGCGAAGATAGCCATGCCTGTCGATGACGTTCCAGTTCTGGTACTCGATCTTGCCGGATTCATCGCCTGCCCAGCGCGCGTCACCGTACTCGAACAGACCCATATCGGCGAAGACGATGGTATTTGGCTGATACGTGCGCAGCGTTTCGATGATGCGGGGGAAGTCGTAGGTGCGGCCTGTGCTGCCAGCACCGTCGAGCCAGAACTCGACGAGATCGCCGTAGTTTGAAGCAAGCTCTGTCAGTTCGGCGTTGTAGTACGCGTCGTAGGCGGCGGGGTCCTTGTATTTCGGTTCATGACGATCCCAGGGCGAAAGGTAAACGCCGAACTTGAGTCCGTTCGCGCGGGCCGCCGTGGCTACCTCGCGTACCATGTCCCCCTTGCCGTCTTTCCAGGGGCTTTGCTTGATGCTGTAGTCGGTCTGGCCGGTGGGCCAGAGGCAGAAACCATCGTGATGTTTCGCCACCATGACGACGTACTTTGCGCCCGAAGCCTTGATGGCCTTCATCCATTGGTCTGGATTGAAGTCTGGCGGATTGAAGACCTTGGGATTGGCCGTACCATCGCCCCACTCACGATCCAGGAAAGTGTTCGTACTGAAGTGAAGAATGACCCCAAACTCCATATCCTGCCACTCGGTCTGCTGTGGAGTGGGCTTCAGGTCCACGGCATTCTGTGCAGGCAAAAAAGGGGCTCCGGCGAGCAAGACCGCGGCCAGAGCGAAGGGCGTGATGCCGCGTGATCTTCTGTTCATCGTGACTCCTGTCTGGCGGTGGTTCTGTGCTGTCTGCCGGCTTACTCAGCCAGCACCGCTTTACTGAGATTGCGCGGGTGATCGACGTCGATGCCGTTGTTGATCGCCATGAAGTACGCGAGCAATTGCAGCGGAATGACTTCACAGATGGTCAACAGCGGGTCACTCGCTTCCTCCACTGCAACCACATCGCTCGCAAGCCCCTGCACAACGGTATCGCCGACGTTGGCGATGGCGATGATGCGGGCACCCTGCTCACGCATGTCCCGCATGAGGTGGACCACCCGATCGTAGCGTTCCACCGACTCGGCATCGCTGTGGTCCACAGTAGCCAGCATAACCAGCGGTGTCTGATCGCTGACCAGAGCGTTCGGTCCATGCTTCAGCTCGCCGCTGGGATAGCCCTCTGCATGGAGATAAGACGACTCCTTGAGCTTGAGTGCACCCTCACGAGCGATCGGGTAGTGCACGCCACGACCAAGAAACAGGAAGCTGGAGACGGTCCTGTACCGCTCGGCCACACTCCGCAGCGACTCCTCCCAACCTGCGAGCTGGCGCTGCACCAGCTGTGGCAGCAGGTTGATCTCCGCGAGAAGACTCGCCTGATCCACCGCGGTCAAAGTACCGCGAACTTCGGCGGCAAGCAGTGAAAGCAGCGCAAGGTTCAGAAGCTGTGCAGTGAAGCTCTTTGTGGCTGGAACAGCACGCTCGCGCCCCGCTTCCGTGGGGAAGGACACACTGGCCTCGCGCGCCATCGTCGATGTAGGGACGTTTGTGATCGCCAGGGTTCGATGGCCAACCGCGTTTGCCTTGCGCAGCGCCGCCAACGTATCCGCTGTCTCTCCGGATTGCGAGATAACAAGTACCGACGCATCTTTCAGCGCCGTTTCGGAGCGGTAGATGTACTCGCTCGCGTACTCCACATCGACCGCGATGCCACTGCGATCCTCGATAAAGAGTTCGGCCACCTGGCCGGCATGGCGGCTGGAGCCGCTGGCCGCAATCACAATCTCGGCTTCGGCAGCCCGCAGCCAATCACGGACGGGGTCGCAGACCTCTGCCCGAAAAGCCTGACCGTCGACATAGCGACGCAGCGTAGCGGCCAGGGTGTCAGGTTGTTCGTGGATCTCGCGAAGCATCCAGTGGGCGTATGGCGCCGGGTTTTGAGGGTCGGGCATGGAGGCATCCAGTCTTTGTTGATTGTACGTTTCGAGCTGAATTGATCATAAATGCTGATCAGACCCTCGGTGAAAGTACTCAGATTGTTCACATCGGGTCGGAATGCGCTAGACTCCGTGCGATGTCCGCGAAAATTGACGAACGTGCCGATCGCATTATGCGAGCTCTGCTCCGGGCTGGAGACATCTCCGTGGGAGAGCTGATGGATCAGGTAGGGACCTCCGCCCCCAGTATCCGGCGCGATCTGGCGCGGTTGGAAAAGCGCGGCCTGGTGTTGCGAACGCATGGTGGCGCCACGTTGGTGGAGCCGTTGCTGTACGAGCCATTTCGGCACGACACTTCATTCCAGGCTCGCGAGCTGCGCTCTGCTGAGCAGAAACGAGCTATCGGTCTGGCTGCGGCTGAACTGGTGCGGGAAAAAGAGGTCATTGGGCTTACCGCAGGCACTACAACGACGCAGATTGGGCGCTCTTTGCGGCATCGGCGTGGCGTTTCTGTAGTCACGAACGCTGTCAACATCGGCATGGAGCTCTGTAACCAGCCAGCCATCAAGACCATGGTCACAGGAGGGACGCTGGCCTGGGCCTGGACGTTCGCCCTGGCCGGTCAGACGACCTTGAACTTCCTCCGCGAGGTCTACCTCGATAAAGCGTTCATCAGTGCTACCGGCTTTGACCTCGAGCGTGGTGTTACGACGCTGGAAGCGGAAGAGGCCTCCGTGGCGCAAGTCATGCTGAAGCAGGCGCGCCAGGTGATCGTTGTAGCAGACTCGTCGAAGATGGGACAGGTCAGCCCGGCGCTGATCTGCCAGCTTTCCGCAGTACACACGCTGGTGACTGATGCGGCGATTTCGGATGCCCTGTACGAGGCGATCACCGCGCGCGGTATCGAGGTCATTCGGGCTTGAACGGGTCCGGATGGGACGGGCATCGACAGGGCAGGATCCCGTGCGGACGAGGGTATTCTCACGGTCGCTGCCGTTGCTGCTCCGAGGTGAAGAACTGCTAGTCTGTAGCTGCCCCGCGAAGCTCATCGCACAAGGTTCCGAAGGAACAGCTCCCGTGCGCAGATTTACCGAGGAACGGCACATGGACTTTGTGATTCGCGGCCTCGTTGAAGCTTGCGGCGATGAAGCAATCCCCGGAGCTCCTTCGCGTTCGCGACGTTGTGTCACAGGCGGATGTCCCGCACGTTAGACAGGATTGGATCAGGTTCATGCCGCACATCATCACCGCACGTACCCTTCACACTGCCTCAGGAGACTTGGAAAATGTTGCTCTCCTGATAGAAGACGGGCGTGTTGCCGAAGTTCGTACGGGAGTTCCACACGGCTCAGGGGAGACCCTGACCTCTGCATTTTTTGACATCCATGTGCATGGCGCAATGGCGCATGATTTTATGTCGGCGACGCCGGACGAGATCGACGCTGTGGGATGCTTTCTGGCCACCAGGGGCGTAGCGCACTACCTGGCAACCACCGTCACGGGCGACGTGGAGGCGACGTTGCGCAGCTTGAATTGCCTGGCCACACATATGCGGGGCGGTGGGCATCAGGATGCAGCGGAGATGGTAGGCATTAACCTCGAAGGTCCGTTTCTTTGCCCAGCGAAACGTGGTGTACATCCCCTGGATCGCATCCTTGCGCCCAGCGTGGAGGTGTTCCGTCGCTTTCAGGAAGCTGCTCAAGGCCACATCCGCCTGACCACGATCGCGCCGGAGATGCCGGGCGCGCTTGAGCTTATCGAGTACGCAACAGCCAATGGTGTGCAGGTAAGTATGGGGCATAGCAATGCGACCTCTGCCGAGGCGCTAGCAGGCATTCAGGCGGGAGCCCGAAGTGCCACCCATACGTTCAATGCAATGCGCGCCATTGATCATCGGGAGCCCGGGCTTGCCATCACCGTGCTGGACTCCGATGAGCTCTTTGCCGAGCTGATCGCGGATGGCGTGCATGTGCACCCCGCGATGGTTCGCCTCTGGCTCAAGGCCAAAGGGGCAGATCGTGCCGTGCTCGTGACGGATGGCATGGCCGCAACGGGAATGCCCGATGGAGTCTACCGTCTGGGTGATCTCGTAGTGGACGTGCGCGATGGTGTGTGTCTGTCCGGCGGGGTTCTTGCTGGGAGTGTACTGACCATGGACCGTGCTGTCAGCAACGTGCGCGAGATCACCGGGGCTTCGCTCAAGGTGGCGGTTCGTCTCGCCTCGCGCAACCCAGCCGCGTTGCTTGGCCTGGAGCGCCTCTTTGAGGTGAAGGTGGGGGCGCCGGCGAACTTCAACATCTATGACGAAAGTGGACACCGCCTGGGCATGTGGCTGAAGGGCCGTCGTATCTCTGCGTGATCGTGGCGGCCGCACTTACAAGGCCGGTGCAGGCAAAGGAAGTTCTTCCACCCGGTGCGCTGGCCGGTGCCCGTACAGTGCGAAAAACAGGATGTAGAGGTAGCAGGCCAGCACGATGAGGAAGCTGGACTGGTATCCGAAGCGATCGGCAAGAAGGCCCTGCAGTTCGGGAACAATCGCGCCGCCGACCACCATGGTGACCAGGATGCCGGAGGCTTGACTCGTGTGGCGTCCGACACCTTCCAGAGACATCGGGAAGATGCAGGGCCACATGACAGAATTGAATAGTCCGCAGGAAACAAGCGTCCAGAGAGCCAGCGGACCGTGGCCGAAGATGGCAGTCGCAATGAAGATGACGGCCATGATGGACACAAAGGCCAGAGCTTTGGCCTGCGGCACGCGGCGTAGCGCCACAAAGCCGATGAAGCGCCCGACCATCGCGCCACCCCAGTAAAGGGAGACATAGCGCGCGGCACTGGCGTGACTGAGGCCTCCCATGGAGGCTTGGCCGAGGTAATTGATCAGGAGGCTGCCGATGGCTACCTCTGCGCCGACGTAGGTGAAGATGCCCAGCGCTCCCAGCTTGACCTGCCGGAAACGCCACGCTCCCGCCATGGAGCCGGTGCTCTCGCCTGTGTCTGCAAAGACCTTGGGCAGATGCACGAACTGCGTGGACAGCGCCAGCAAAAACGCAAGTCCTGCCAGGAGCATGTAGGGCGTGCGCACCGAGCGCGCCAGCTCCGCTGTGCTGGCCCCTGCGGCGATGAAAAT
>CAXTVC010000016.1:0-17699 GCA_964247615.1 uncultured Acidobacteriaceae bacterium | reverse complement strand
GCGTGCGCACCGAGCGCGCCAGCTCCGCTGTGCTGGCCCCTGCGGCGATGAAAATAAACGCAGCCCCGACCTTGGGCGCGAGCGTGCCGGCAATCGAGTTAAACCCGCCAGCAAGGTTTAAGCGCGAGGCGCCCGTGCTAGCCGGCCCGAGTGCGCCAAGATACGGATTGATAGCAACCTGCAGCAGCGCCAGGCCGCAGCCCACGATAAAGAGGGCCAGCAGAAACAGAGGATACGTGATCAGAATGGAGGCTGGAAGAAACAACAGCAGA
Source organism: uncultured Acidobacteriaceae bacterium (assembly GCA_964247615.1). GTDB lineage: Bacteria > Acidobacteriota > Terriglobia > Terriglobales > Acidobacteriaceae > Granulicella. The sequence goes on along the minus strand of CAXTVC010000016.1, from coordinate 17,427 downwards.
CCGCAGCCGATCACGCAAAGTGCAGCCACAATCCCGGTCTTGTACCCGATTCGGCTGACGATCCAACCCGAAGGCAAAGAGAGCAGGAAATAGGCACCGAAGAAGGCAAACTGCACCAGCAGCGCGCGGACGTTCGTGAGATGGAACAGGTCCTTGAAGTGGGGAATCAGAACGTCATTCAGGGCCGTGATGAAGCCAATACCAAAGTAGAGTGCCAGCATCAGCAGAAGTGGAACGGTGTAGTTAGTGTTGTCCTGTGCTGCGGGGGTCGCCGTGCTTCCCACTCCTGCAATGGCCATTATGGTTTGGAGCCTTTCCCGTCTGCGACGTCGATCGTTTCAGCCTTGGGTGCGATGTAAGTCGCGTGGTCTTCGCCGGTGATCTTAAGGCCTGTTCCACCGCGCAGGTCGAAGACCTGAATGTGATTTGTTCCGCGCTGCAGCCACACACCCGGCAAATACACCGAAGCCGCAGGGCCGATGTCCCAGAACCTCCCTAGCAGATGTCCATTCACCCAGACCACGCCCTTGCCAAGCTGCTGTGTGTTGAGGAACGTGTCACCAGGCTTTTCGACGTGGAAGTCCGCAGTGTAGAGGCATGGGCCGTTGCAGGCGGTCTTCGTGAAGCCGCTCGTAGGGAGGGTATCGAAGGGAAGAGGAAAGTTTTGCCAGCCCTCCAAGGCGTGACCTCCGTAGGTCACAGGCCCGAGAATGCCGGCGCGTTCCCCACGAATGGAGGTAGTGAAATTTAGGCGGCCAGAGTTCTCCACCAGGATGTCCAGACGGTGCCGTCCATGAGCGTGAAGTGACAGGGACTTCTGTCCGAGGCGACGGTCGACCACACCCTGCAGCACGCCATCCAGATACACACGGGCGTAGCTATGCAGCGCCTCAAATGCGAGCTCCGCGTCGTTGCTGCTATCGATCTCTGTCCGGTACAGAATGTAGCCATATGCCTGGTCCACATCTTCCATGGACAGGGGTGTGGACGAGGAGATCGGCTTGGGCAACATCTGCCAGAGCGGCAGAGACCGTTCCAGCTGGAGCGGCGGCAGGTTGATCAGCGCGGGAGAGCCCGGCACAGGCGGTGGTGTGGTGTGCGTCTCCTGTGCGATGACATCGCGTATGCGGAAGTACTTCGGCCGGGGCCGGCCTGATTCATCCAGCGGCGCGTCGTAGTCATAGCTGGAGACATCCGGCTGGTACTGCCCATGATCGTTATTGGCGCCGTTCATCCAGCCAAAACTCGTGCCGCCCTGCGCCATGTACAGGCTGATCGAGTCGCCAGCCTCCAGCATGGATCGGATCTCTGACTCCTGTTTCGCCGCATCGGTCACCTGATGCTTATCACCCCAGTGGTCGAACCAGCCATCCCAATATTCAGCGACGTAGACAGGGGTATCTGGCCGAAACTTCTTCAGCAGTGCCACAGAGCGTGCCGCGTCACCGGTTCCGAAGTCAACGCCCGCGAACAGGTCTGGCAGGCTGCCTTCGGCCAATACATCGCCGCCGTCAGCGGTGTAAAGGAATGACGAATCGAACCCGGATGCCTTCACAAGGCGACGCATGCTTTCGACGTAGGCGTGGTCCTTGCCGAAGGAGCCGTACTCGTTCTCGACCTGGACCGCGAGGATGGGTCCTCCGTGGCTCGCCTGTAAGGGAGCGAGCTCCTGGCCAAGACGATGCATCCATCGTTCTGCAGCCGCCATGTATTGCGGCTGTGCGCTGCGAAGCACCATGTCATGGTCCTTCAGGAGCCAGGCTGGATAGCCCCCGAGGTCCCACTCCGCGCAGACATACGGCCCTGGCCGCAAGATGACGTATAAGCCCTCCTGCTGGGCCTCGCGGAGAAACTCCGCTACGTCATTCTGTCCCGTGAACTCGAAGTGTCCTGGCTGCGGCTCGTGCAGATTCCAGAACACATAGACCGTGATGGCGTTCAGGCCCATGGCATGGGCTTTGCGCAGACGATCACGCCAGTACTCCCGCGGTATGCGCGCATACTCCAGCTCGCCCGAAACAATGCGGAAGGGTTTGCCCTGGAGAAGGAATCCCTGCGGACCTACGGTGAGAGGCGACGTTGTCGTCTGCAGAGTCTGAGCGTGGGACGCGACGCAAGGTCCAAACATTGCCATGCCAAGGAGGGCCTGAGACAGACGCGCGAGGACCAGGGATCTTGCAGCCGTTGACATTCGATGTATTTTCACACGAATGTTCAAACGCTGGCGAAACAATCAAAACGGACCACTATGCCGAGGGCATGCGGAGCGAATAGGCTGATGGCACGACCGTCTTTGGCAGGCTATGCAGCGTCTCCCATTGCCGATGCCTGACGAGAAAAGACCCACCTTCTCTGTGTTCCACTAAATATGAGAAGGGTAGATGTCCCATTCATGCCACCCATTGTTGAGAAGCAGAAGACAACGTATCCCCCCAAGCGCGTCCAGCAGTCTGGCCGGTCAGGAACGGCGCCGCGTTGGAGTGCCAGCAATAAGACTGCCATCGGAGCCGCAGCATGCATGGACAGCCGCGTCTCGTTCACCCTGCGCGCCGGCAGCATCGATGAGATCTATTACCCTGATGTCGATCAGGCTAATACGCGGTCCGTTCGCTTTCTCGTTACGGATGGAGACAAGTACTTCTCCGACGAGAGCGGTGCCGTAGAGCATGCGGTGGAGTACCTCACCGAGGGTGTTCCGGCCTATCGCATCATCTGTACCTGTCCCACGGGGCGCTACCGTCTTACCAAGCAGGTCTGTTGCGATCCGGCGCGCAATGCCGTGCTGGTGCGCGTGCAACTGGAGGATCTTGCACCCACTGAGAAACAGCTGAGGCTCTACCTGCTCGTCGATCCTCAGATCAGCGATGAAGGAAAGCACAACACGCTCTGGATCGGCAATTACAAGGGCCTCCCCATGTTATGTGCCGCGAACGGCGGTTCCAATCTCGCGGCGGTAGCCGAGGTCGGCTTCCTGCAGGCCACCTGCACATACCACGGTCGTCGCGACGCCGTTGAAGAGCTGCGCAAACACGGCCGGCTGCGGCATGAATACAACTTCGCCGAAGGCAATGCGATGCTGTGCGGAGAACTGGATTGGAAGGATCGCATCGGGGGCTTTCTCGTCGCGGTGGCCTTCGGACAGTCCGATGCGGAGGCCTGCCTGCATGCGCGCTCGGGAGTGAACCAATCGTTCGAGGATGCACTCGGCCGCTTCACCAGGCAATGGCAGGAGCAGCAGGCCAAGTTCGCGCCTATCCCGGATCGTTCCGGGGCCCGGCTGGACCTTTACCGCGTAAGCACGCTCGTGCTCCAGGCGCACCAGTCGAAAAGCTTTCCGGGCGGCTTTGTTGCAAGTCTCTCCATCCCGTGGGGCTTCTCGAAAAGCGACAAGGACGCAGGCGGCTACCATGTGGCCTGGCCGCGTGATCTTGTGGAGACGGCGCTGGGGAAACTTGCAGCCGGCGATCATCAGGCTGCGCGGGCGAGCCTGCTCTACCTGGCCTGTACGCAGGAGCATGATGGTTCCTGGGCGCAGAACATGTGGCTGGATGGAACGTGTCACTGGAGCGCCATTCAGAAAGACGGCATAGCAATGCCGGTCATGCTTGCCGCGCGTCTTCGCGCCTTCGATCAGCTGGATGGCTTCGATCCCTGGCCCATGGTGTACAGCGCGGTCTGTTTTCTTGTGAAGTCCGGGCCGTGCACAGAACAGGAGCGCTGGGAGACTTCACCGGGCTATAACCCTTTCACCCTGGCCTGTGAGATCGGTGCGCTTCATGCGGCAGCCCTCTTTGCGCAGGATCGTGGCCTGCAGGATGTCGCCCGCTTCCTCCAGGAAACAGCCGATGCATGGAACGAGCTCGTGGACGCGTATCTCTGGACGGAAGACACAGCGCTGGGACGCAAGCACGGGGTGAAGGGCTACTACCAACGCCTTGCTCCACCGGACATTATCAAGAACAAGGCCCCGAGTTCTCTCCGCACGACCGAACCCAATCATCCTTTCGGCTTCCGCTCACGCGTTGCGCAAGAAATCGTTTGCGTCGATGCTCTCGCCCTGGTTCGTTATGGTCTGCGCCATCCGCAGGATCCGCGCATTCTTGCAACGCTCGAGTTGATCGACAAGGTGCTCTCTGTCGATCTTGCAACCGGTAAAGGATGGCGCCGTTACAACTCCGACGGCTACGGCGAGCATGCCAATGGCAAGCCGTATAACGGAACAGGGGAGGGGCACTGCTGGCCGCTGCTTGCGGGCGAAAGGGCACACTATGAACTCGCTGCTGGCAATCGCGAGGGGGCCGAAGAGTTATGCCGAACGATCGGCAGGCAGACCAGCAGCTGCGGCATGATCCCTGAACAGGTGTGGGACGGCAAAGATATGCCAGAGCATGGACTTGTGAACGGGCGACCTTCCGGCTCGGGAATGCCGCTGGCCTGGGCACACTCTGAATATGTCCGCCTTCTGTGTTCGCTCGAAAAGAACTGCGTGTGGGATCGGCCCGAACCTCTTTGGGAGCGCTATGTTCGCGATGGCGTTCGTTCAGACCTGCAAATCTGGACTGAAGGCGAGCCACGCGAGTGGATCACCCAGGGTTGCCGTCTGCGCCTCGATCTACCCTACAAAGCACTCGTCTCCTGGGAGAGCGGCGATCATCGTGGGTTTGAGCAGCCGACCACAGACTCAGGGGTGAGAGTGCAGACCGTGACCCTCGACCTCAGAGACTTGCCCGCTGGCGCGAAGATCTCTCTTTCGATCACGGCCGTAGAAACGGGGAAGAAGGAGCGGCACAAGCTGGTTGTGCGGCGGAAGCCGTAGCGCGGCCACCGCATCTGTAGCAAACAGCTGCGAGGGTGACACCCCGCTCAGGAAGTTTCAAATAGCGAGTGGATCCTGGGACCGATCGCGGCGTCGAGAAGATCCAGATCTTCCGGCGAGGACACCTTGACGTTGGTGAAGAGGTTCCATTGCTCAGTAAGCGTCAGCGACTCACCTGTTGCGAGAACGCGATGGGGCCCGAGCAACTCCAGCTCCTGGAAGCCGCCTTCGGTATAGACCTCGGTATTTACGCCATAGTCGGGGTACTGAGCACGCTCGTCGTGCGTGAAGCGTTTAACGAAAAGTAGGTCATTCACCAGGTGAGCGCACCAGTTCTCCTTGTTGCGCAGGCCAAGCTTTTGCGACGTAGGGCGTGATGGATCGCCTCGCAGCAGAAGGTACTTCAAGCCGAGGGTGAACCGCGGGTCTCCCAGGTCAGTGAACGCACAAAGGGCTAGTGGTTGCGTCACGGGGACATAGTCATCGTGTGTCTGGAAGGGTACGCGGGGCACGATTGAGGTCCCCGGTTCGACCACACTGATAGCCCAGGCTGCGATGTCAATTGGCCACAGGTTGTGGCTGGTCACCGTCTGCTCGAGCTGCACCGTTGTGCCCTCGGGCGACATGGAGACGCGTATCTGCTTCCCAATGCCAGCCTTGTCCACGGGCTGCCGCAGGACAAGACAGTACTCGCCCTCTGCCGTGTGCTCGATCGGATCGTTATCCGGCGCATAGGTCGCCGGGAAGACCTCAGGCCATACCCAGAGACGATGGCCGCCATACGGCTTCCACGTCCCCAGCGCGGTCTCCTTCGAGGCGTCTGGAAAATGCGCGAGGACGTTGCCGCCGCCGGTTGGACCGTAGAACAAAAGCCGTGGACCGATAACGGTCGAAGCAATCACATCGACGGTACCGTTCGACAGCTTGAGGCAGTTTGGCAGGCCCATGTAGGTCAGGCTTTCGAGGCTCATAGGAGAATGCTCCAAATTCTTGCTTTTTTAAATCGCCGTCCAACCACCATCAATCAGCAGGGTATGACCGGTGATCAGCGAGGCCGCCGGCGACGCCAGAAACACAACCGCGCCGGCCACCTCCGGTGGTTCCCCGATGCGGTGCAGTGCAGCGACGCTTTTGATCGTCTCTGCGTAGAAGTCTGGCGAGGAGAGGGCCGGCTGCGTGCCCGGCGTGTGGATAAAGGTGGGCGCGACAGCGTTCACGTTGATGTTGTAAGGACCCCATTCCACAGCCAGGCACTTGGTTAGATGGGCGATACCGGCCTTGGTCATGCAGTAGATCGACTCGGTTTGCAGCGCAACAAAACCGGCCTGGGAACTCATGTTGATGATTCGCCCGCCGCCCTGCTTCTTCATGATCTCGCCTGCGGCCTGGCAGGCGAAGAAGGTGCCCTTCAGATTGATGTTCAGGGTACGGTCGAAGTCCTCCTCGCGTACATCGAGCGCCAGGTTGGTCGGCGCTACGCCGGTATTGTTCACCAGAATGTCCAGCCTGCCCATTTGCCCCGGAAGCGCGCGAATTGCCTGACGGACCTGTTCGAGGTTGCTCATGTCCATCTGCAGCGGCAACGCCCTCCGTCCGAGAGCCTCGATCTCCCTTGCTACGCCGCCGTCGCGAGTTACGTCACGTAGACCGAGCGCGACATCCGCGCCGGCTTCGGCGAGCGCGAGGGCGATGGCCCGGCCAAGGCCGCGAGCGGCTCCGGTGACCAGTGCGGTTTGACCTTCAAGACGGAACGACGGCAACGATCCCATAGCATCTCCCACTTGTACGACGAGGCTACCCGAAGCAGCATGACTGAACCTTTATACCCGTAAGAAGGGCCGTTTTCAGGATGGCTCTCTTCTTCGACGCGAACCCTCGATAAGGATGTCGACGATCCTGCGGGCGCTGGCTTCCCAACCCGGCAGAGCGGTCGTGTGAAAGACACCAATGAGGGCGCGGATCATATCCTTTGGATCCGTGTCCGGACGCAGATCGCCGCTGTCGATGGCACCTTGAACCAAGCTCACGAAGGTGCCATGCACAAGGCCGCGTGTACCTTCAACAAGGCGCATGGCGCCGCCTTCGACGGTATCCATTGCCGGCAGGATAAGTCTCTTGTCCGCTACGTGGTCAATGAACACAAGCATCCACGCGCGAAGGGCTTCCAATGGTGGCTTTGCCGCCGCAAGGCGCTGCCCGGCAGCGGTCAACTTCTCTACCTCGCCGCGGTAGACGGCTTCGATCAGGGCATCGCGGGTAGGGAAGTGTCGATACAGCGTGCCTGGGCCAATATTCGCCTGGCGGGCGATGTCATCAAGCGTAGCGTCTGCACCGTGCTGGGTGAACGCGTGCCTGGCAACCTCCAAAATGCGCTCGCGGTTGCGCTGCGCATCCACGCGAGGCTTGCGGGTACCTGGAGGGGACAACGCCTGTTTTTCCGGCATACATCAGTGTCGCAGAAACATTCTGCAACCGGAGGCACTCTCCACTTATCTGATAAGCGGAGAGCGCCTCCACTTGTGCCAAGGCAGGAGTATCACTCCTGGCGCGTGTCCTTGCGAAACACGCCAGCAAACAGCAGAAGGAGAGTCAATGCGAATCTTTGTAACCGGAGCGACAGGATTTATCGGGACAGATTTGGTGAAGGAACTCATCGAGGCAGGGCATCAGGTGCGCGGTCTCACACGCAGTGACGCAGGCGAGGAGCAGTTGAGGGTTGCGGGTGCCGAGGTGCACCGCGGAGACCTGCAGGATCTGGACAGCCTGCGCCGCGGAGCGACGGGCATGGACGCAGTGGTGAACCTGGCGTTCGATCATGACTTCTCGAGATTTGCGCAGAGTGGAGAGAATGAAAAGAAAGCGATCGAGGCGATGGGCTCTGTTCTGGAACCTGGCAAGCTGCTCGTCGTAACCTCGGGAACGGGACTAGCACAGGGCGGCCCTGGGCACGTACGCACTGAGCAGGATCCGCCCCAAGCGAATACGGCAATACCACGCAATCCGGAACAGGCCGCGAAGGTTTTTGTGGAGCGCGGGGTACGTGTGGCCATCGTACGGTTGCCGCAGGTGCATGACACGCGCAAGCAGGGACTGGTGCCATACCTGACGCAAACAGCGCGTGAGAAGGGTGAGTCAGCCTATATCGGCAATGGTGGAAATCGCTGGGCAGCCGCTCCCCTTGCGGATGTGGCGCACCTTTATCGGCTGGCTGTCGAGAAAACAGAGGGGAACTTCACTGTTTACCATGCCGTGCAGGAGGAGGGTGTCTCGCTTCGGGAGATTGCCGAAACCCTTGGCAGGGGCCTGAAAGTGCCTGTGATCTCACTTACGCCGGAACAGGCAGCCGAGCATTTTGGCTGGTTGGCGCATTTCGCGGCGTTGGACATGCCTGCGTCAAGCGCGTGGACACGCAAGACCATGGGGTGGGATCCGACAGGGCCCGGGTTGATCGAAGACCTGACAAACATGCAGTACAGCTAGCAAGTCGCACGCGGTACTCTTCAGGGATGGAAGTGCAGCTGATCGACGGCACCTATGAGCTGTTCCGTCACTTCCATGCACTTCCATCCATGCGGGACAGTGAAGGCCGTGAGGTCGCAGCGGTGCGCGGTGTTCTCCGGTCTCTGCTTGGCATGATGCACGCCGGCGAGACGTACATTGGCGTTGCCACGGACCATGTCATCGAGTCTTTCAGAAACCGGATGTGGCCCGGTTACAAGACTGGAGCGGGCGTGGAGCCCGAGCTGCTCGCGCAGTTTTCGCTACTTGAAGAAGCGCTTCGAGCTTTGGGTGTCGTGGTCTGGGCCATGGACGAGTATGAGGCCGACGACGCGCTGGCTTCGGCGGCATCCCTGGCCGCGCAGGACACCCGTGTCTCCAAAGTCGTCATCTGCACACCGGACAAGGATTTGGCCCAGTGCGTACGCGCCTCCCGCGTTGTGCAGCTAGATCGGCGCAGACACATCACCCGGGACGAGGACGGAGTGTTCGAAAAGTTCGGCGTTCTGCCCGCTTCTATCCCGGACTACCTGGCGCTGGTGGGAGACACGGCCGACGGATATCCCGGACTGCCTGGGTGGGGCGCAAAATCAGCGGCTGCTGTCTTGGCCCGATACTTGCACCTCGAAGCCATACCGCAAGAGGCCCGGAACTGGCACGTCTCCGTCACAAATCCTGGGGGACTCTCTGAAGCCCTGCGGACAGGCCAGGAGCAGGTCTACCTCTTCCGCGACCTTGCCACGCTGCGCACGGATATTCCGTTGTTTCGGTCGGTAGACGAACTGCTCTGGAGAGGCCCCACGGGGGCCTTTGAAGCGATAGGCAGTCGGCTGGATGGAGCAAGCACCGGTGTGAAGGGGGAAACTCAACGAAAGGTACGCGCGGGCAGGCCAACGCTCGCTTCTGGTTGAGAGACGCGGGGCGCGCCGGAGCGTTCAGGGCCCCATGATCGTCAAGGCGAAAAACGCCTCTCAGCTCTCGGCCGTTGAGAGGAAGTATCGAACCGTTGGCCTGCAAATGTTCGCTTAGAAAATGATCGCGAGATGTGCTCAGCATCTCAGGGAAGCAGACAAACCCTGGCCGTATCCACGGGATTACATCGAGAGACTGCGTTGCTGGGCAGCGCAACAGAGTAGTGTCCTGACCACTTTGCTGGTTCGTTGGCCGGGTAATCGGTCGATAGAATCTGTGCGCCGCTCCCCAGCATGGCGTCGCGGGTGGAGGTGTCATTCGTGCGCGCCTGTTTTGTGTCGGCGTCAGTTCGCGCACGAACGAGGTAGCCCTGGCGGACCAATGCGGTGATCTCGGCAGCAGGGCCGTCGTTGCGCTCCAGGAAAGCTGCATCCGGCTCGCCGGGGACAGCGTTGGTGAAAAGGACACGGCCGCGCAGAGACGGGTGACCCTCAATGTAAAAGGGCGTGTTCGAGCGTTGGTCGAGCAGAAAGACGACCTTGCCACGAGCACTGGCAAGCGTGGGCCAATTCTTTGCCAACACCGCCTGGTTCAACGTCGCGTAGTCGCCGCGGACGTCGTCTGGTGTGACGAGTTCGGGAGCAGGGAAGACGGAGCGGATCTCGGCATCGAGAGCGTCGAAGACCGCCGGCGTGAAAGGTTCGGTCTCCGTGAACTTCATGCCCTTCGGGGCACCCTGCTTGGTCTCAACGAGGATGAATACGGGAATGTGACCGGCATGAGCTTTGGACCAGCTTCGTACCTGCTGCAAGCAGGCAATGAAAGGCTGGCAGGTGCTACGGGTGTCGAGATCCTGGACGTGCATGACTTTAAATCCGGGCTTATCCATCAGCCCCGCAGGCAATGGGTCCGGATCAGGTGGCAAACCCTCGGCGGCAGTCCACAGCGAGCTTTGCGGATGAGCGTAGCGTCCGCCCTTCATGTCGGCGTAGACGTCCAGTTCTATCTGCCGCACCCCACGGTCAAGTTGCGCTGGCAGCGGCGGATGACTGTAGTCCAAGCCGGCAAAGACCTGCGGATTATGCTCCTGCAGCCACTTAGCGACTGAAGGCGTGAGGCCGGCGTGATAACTGTTGTGCGTGCCGATTACCTGGATTTGATTAAGCCGGAGTTCAGGCGATGGCGCCTGGGCTGCAGCAACCGAGAGAGCAAATGCGGAAAGGGCGAAGACACGTTTAATAAGCACGAGTTCCTTGCGTGTGAGATGGTTCGGCGGAACGGCAGGAGACACAGCACCACAGTGGAGCGGAGAGATCAGGCGTGGTAGGGCTTGCTGTAATGGGTCGACCAGTCGACAAGGCCCGCATTCATGAAGCGCCAGGTGCCGTGGCGGCTGTCAATCTCGAGCAGCATGTAGGCATTGGGGTCATAGCGTGTAGCCGCCATGATGTAGTGCTGCGGGCCGTAGGTGTGAGCGAAGTCAATCCACTTGTGGACATGGCCGGAGACCACGAGTTGGAGGGTGTCGCTGTACTTGCGTAGCAGTGGATGCAGACCGTAGTCGGCAAATTCTGTCGGTACCACCTGGAGAAGCGGGTAGTGGATGAAAACAAAGGTAGGCTTGCGGTCCGCGAGTGTTGCTTCGAGCCAGTGAAGCTGCTCTTCGCCGAGTGAACCGACGCTGGGATTAAAGTCTGACGCAGTGCTGTCCTGCGTGCTGCCAAGGAAGTTGTTGAGCTGAATGAAGCGGCAGCCCTTGTAGTCGAGGACAGAGTAGGGCTGCGCGTTGAACTTTGCCATGAAGAGCCGGTGACTCATCTCGCGAGGAATCCGGCGAACGTCGTAATCATGGTTGCCGAACCCAAGGTGCACGGGCATGTGGAAACCATCTGTGATGATCTTGGCGTTGTCGAGCCGCGTCTTGTGAGCGAAGTAGAAGTCGTAGTCCGTTGATGGGTAGTTATGGAAGTAGTCGCCGATCACGAACACCTGTTCGATCGGCGGATCCAGGCTATTGATGAGATCGCGCGCCGCAACCAGGCGTGGCGTGGTGGCTAGAATGCTCTCATTGTCCTCTACGCCGTTCTCGCTGCCGGGTTTGTAGAAATCATCGATGATGTGCGGGTCCGCTACCAGAGCGATATAGAAGACGTGGGGCGAAGTCGCGTGGTGCGCCTGCTCCGCCCAGAGTTTTCGGGTGAGCAGGCTGCCGAGAGAACCGCTGGCGAGGGTGTTGAAGTGGCGACGAGTCAGCATGGGGGAGCCCTTGAACAGTCACGTTAGAAGATGATCTTTGCGGCAAGCTGCAGCACACGAGCTGGCTGCGTTGTTGCCGCTGTGGCGACACCGAAACTCGTCGAGGTGGGGCTGAAGTTGCTGCTGCTGGGGAAGCCATAGTTGGTCTGGTTCAGTACATTGAAAGCTTCGGCGCGGAAGTCAAGCACCGTGCTTTCAAGGCCCAATGGAAACTGCTTATGAAGACCAAGATCCAGGTCGTAGTAGGGATCAAGTCGAAGGGAGTTGCGTGCGGCATTGCCATACGGATGATTGACGTCTGGCAGGCTGAAGGCGGAGAGCCGCAGTGTGTTGATGCCTTGATTGCCGGGTGTGCGTGTGCGCTGAGATTTGGGAATAACTGCGTCTACACCGCCGACCTGATTGGGCCTTTGATTCAGGATGGTGCTGACCGACTGAAAGGAGTTCGGCGAGTAGATGACGTTGACAGGCTGGCCGGAATCCGCGTTCTCAATAGCAGTGACTTGCCATCCGCCGAGAAGCTCCTGCATCAGCAGTGGAGCTCGCTGGCCAAAGGTGCGCCCTTTGCCGTAGGGGAGATCGTAGACTACGCTGAGCGTTTCATTGATTGGCTGGTTGTAGCCAGAGACGCCACGTTCGCCCAACGGATTGGCAAGGTTGATGCGTGAGTTGTCCCCGCTGTTCGTGTCGAGGTGGCCACTGGCGTTATCGAGCGCACGCGACCAGGTGAAAGAGTTCAACAGATAGAGTCCGTGACTGGTGCGGTGCTCAAACTTGGTCTGCAGTGCGTTGTAGGAGAGGAAGCCTGCAGGCAAAGTTTCTTCTATGGTCGTGAAGCCCTTGAGGGGGCGGCCAGCATTGCCACTCAAAAGGTTTACGCAGCCCGTCGTGGTGGATGTATTGCAAGTTGCGGTGACAGGGTTGGCGCTTGCCTGGTTGTAGTCTGCCAAGACCTGGAGTTTAACTCCGTGCTCTCCGACATACGACACCTCAAAGGTTGAGGAGCCCGTTACCTGGCGTTGAACCGTGAGGTGCCAGGCCTGCACATAGCCGGTAGGCAGATTGGGCGGAATGTAGCGCGCCTGCGTGTTGGCATTGCTGGCAGCGGTCACGACCGAAGGACTGGTGAGCCCAGTGGGAAAGCCCTGGGTCGTGGTGCGGAAGCACGGACTGGGATTCGCTGGATCGTAGAGTGTGGTCACCTGCCCCGCGGTACAGACAGGGAGCTTCGTCGTCTTGCCCAGGATGCCCGCATTGCCGAACTGCGGCGCTTGGTTCACGTTGGTGTTGACGATGTTTGGAAGGTTGTAGACAAGGAGGTTCTCGCCGCCCTCACGGTTAAACTGTGCGTAGTTCACGCCGTAGCCCGCGCGGATAACTGTCTTCGGGTCTACCGAGTAGGCGAAGCCAACGCGCGGTGCAAAGTCCAGCTTGGGCATGTTGACCAGGGCACGGTTGTAGATGGAGCCGGGCGTGGCCTGAATCAGGCTGTTCGTGGCAGGGTTGAAGTTCGCCAGCAGATTGCCGGATTCCCACTGCGGGGTGACGAGCTCATAGCGAAGGCCCGCGTTGACTGTCAGCTTGGAGTTCACGCGTACATCGTCCTGGAAGTACATGAAGTTCATGCGCTGATTCAGATGGACGATCTGGTAGTTGTTCAGCTGATAGCTGTTTTGCGCACCAAAGAGGAAGTCTGCAAGCGATACAGCCTCCTTCGTGCCGGGGTCGGCGGCATTCAGCGTGTTGGCGCTTGCCCCGGTGTAGCTGAAATTGCCTGTGTAGGTGGACTGGCCATAGGTCGGGTTGAAGTCGTCAATCGTCGTGAAGACGGCCTGGTACTCATAACCCATCTTGTAGCTGTTGCGGCCATGCAACAGGGTAAGGTTCACCTTGGGGTTGTAAAGGTAGGGATTCTGGAACTGTGGGTTGCTGCCCTGATTCCCGAACTGTGAGAAGTTTCCGACGTTCTGGATGTTGAGACTTCGAACGACGGTGGGGTCTGTCGGGAGACCGGGAATGCCGGCCATCAAGCTGGCGAGATGCTGGCCGTAGGGGAACTTGCCGCCATCAGTACGTGTGAAAGCAAACCGGGCATCGAGGATGGCGTTCTGCGTAAGAGTACGTGTGACACCGCCGGCGATCTGCTGATTAAAGATCTTGACATTGCCGTTGCTGTTGCCGCCGGCTGGCCCCTGGATGTTTGGCGGCGACAGGATCTCGGTCTGACGCTCGCTGTAGCGTGCGAAGGCTGTGGTCTTGGCGCTGAAGGTCTGGTCGACGCGGACGTCACCCTTGTCATCGTTGATGGTGTCGGAGGGAAGCGAGGCGTAGTTGTTGGCGAACGGATTGCCGGGAACATTGGGGGCAGGTAATGCTCCCAGAACGCCTTTGGCGAAAGCGGAGACAGAAGGATCGGTGAAAGGGATAACGCCGTTTGCGTAGGTCTGGCCGGTGAGGGGATTCATCAACGGAACCGGCGTTCCGCTTTCCGCCCCACTCACGGAGGTCAGAAAGGTGTAGCCACCATTCGCCACGGCGAGCGCGCCTGTGCCTGCCTGGTTGGCCGTCGGCACGGTTGCCTGCATGACGGCATGGACGATCTGACGTGTGCCTTCATAGTCGGCGAAGAAGAAGGTGTGATTCTTCCAGACCGGACCGCCGAAGGTAGCGCCGAACTGGTTGCGTATGAGGATGGGCTTCTGTGGGAGGCCCGTCGCGAGATTCGTTGGCGGCGTGAACGGCCCGATAGCGTTGAAAACGGTGTTGCGGAGATAGTCGTAGACCTTGCCGTGAAACTGGTTGGTGCCGGACCGGATGCTGACGTTGATAACTGCTCCGGCGGAACGACCATACTCGGCGGAGTAGTTGTCCGTCTGCACGTTGAACTCGGAGATGGCATCGGGCGAGGGCTGCATGGCTTGGTTGGAAAAGCCCTGGTTCGAGGTGCCGTATGCATTGTTGTCGAGGCCATCGAGGAGAAAGTTGTTGAACTCGGAACGCTGACCGTTGACGTTGAAGGAGGCGTCGCGGCTCGAATCTGTTCCGTTTTCCAGTGCATCGCGGCGCACACCGGGAACAAGGGCGGCAAGGTCGGCGTACTCACGGCCGTTCAGGGGAAGGTTCTCCACCTCGCGGGTGCCGATCACCTGGCCGCGTTCGCTGTCGTCTGTGTCAAGCAACGCAGCAGCACCTGTGACGGTCACGGTTTCGGCAGCACCAGCCTGCAGCGTTAGGTCGACGCGTTGACGGGCGCTGACCTGCACGGTGAACAGGGCCGTATCGGCGGTGTTGAACCCGGGTGCCTGCGCGGTGACGTGGTACTGGCCCACCTTTACATCCGTGAACTCGAAGGCGCCCTCACTGTTGGTCTTGAGCAGGACCTTTCCCTGTGTGTTCTGGTTTATCAGGGTGATTTCTGCATTGCTTACCAGAGCGCCGGAGCTGTCACGGACATAACCGAGAACAGAAGCCGTTTCGAACTGAGCGACGGCGGAAGAAGAGGTAAGCAGGCAAGCGACAAGATAGGTGGAACGACGCAATGAACAAACTCCATATTGGATTTCAACTACGAGCTTCCCCTCCGTTGGCGAAGAGCCGAGCTGATAGCGGGGTCAACTAGGAAGGTAGCCTTCATCTGTGACAGGGAGGTTGCGATGAGGTTACGGTCGCGCTAACACGTCTTTGCTGGTCGTGGAATTTAGCTCATCAGCTGCAACGACGAGGTCTTCACCGATGGCAGGTGCAGTCCAATGCTGCTCGGCATACCGACACTTACTTCTTTCTCACTGGTTCGTTATGACTTTCTTATGCGGGACTGAATACAGTTTTAGAGAAGCCACATAAGTAGGCGAACTGTGTTGAATACCGCAACAGTTCACCTGAACCGATATATCACGCACTTCACAGATCTCACAAAGCGACAACCACCATGACACGATTGACTACGAAGTATGGCCGCCCATCGGCGGTCTTTTTCTTGAGTGCCGCACTGTTGGGCTCGGGATCTGCTCAGACGACGAGCGCACCCATCGATTCAAGTAGCACTGTTATGCCTATCCCCTCTGTCGATGCAGATCGCAACAAACAGCTACTCGACGAGTTGAGGCTCATGCGCGAAAGAATGGCCGCGATTGAAGCGGAATTGCAGAAAGGCTCACCAGCCACAACGCCCGCTGCGCCCGTCGAATCCTCTGTCCCCACACAACCGCCGGTGATAGCTATTCCAGAGCGTCCAAGCGATCTAGCCGGGAAACAGGCAGCTCCAAATCCAAATGAGGCCGCGACCAGCACGCCTGAGAAGGCGGAGCCATTCGCATTCGCCGACTTTACCTGGCTGAATGGGAATCCTCGCACCATTGACACGCCTTATGCCACGAAGTTCTTTACCCCCGAGATTCGGACTGACGTCTCCTACATCTACGACTTCAACAAGCCCGCTGACGATACGATCGGCGGATCAGCAGAGGTCTTTCGGCATAACGAATTTCAGATCACCCAACTCGGGGTAGGCGGAGACTTTCATGCTGAGCACGTTCATGCTCGCCTCATGACACAATTCGGGCTTTACTCCCAGACCCAGCCACGTAATGACCCTACGACCTCTCGCGGCCAGTGGAATCTTGCCGATGCCTATCGTTATCTGTCTGAAGCCTACGGCGGCTACCACTTGAATGCTATGCACGGCGTCAATGTCGATGCTGGCATTTTCATGTCTTATATCGGGCTGTTCAGCTTTTACAACTTTGACAATTGGGCATATCAGCCGTCCTACGTCAGTTCCAATACTCCATTCTTTTTCAACGGAGTTCGCGTGCAGGCGTACCCGACAAATAAGTTCAAGGTGGAGGGTTGGTTCATCAATGGCTGGCAGTCTTACGGTAAATACAACTCGCGTCCCGGTCTTGGAGCTCAGTTTCTTTATCGCCCCACAGGTTGGCTATCCATCGTCGGAAACCAATATGGCGTCGGCGCAGACACTCTTGGAAATCCAGGTCGCATACGCTACCACACAGACGAAAGCGTGCAGGTGAAGTATTACGACCGCCCTCATGACCTTCTGGATAAAATGGCTGTCTCAGTTACAGGAGACCTGGGTTGTGAGCACGGAGGTGGTGTAAGTTGCGCGGGAAACTCTGCGAAGGGACCGAAGCAGAGTTTCGTCGGTTACATGGTATACAACCGTTTCTGGTTCGCTCACGATAAGTATGCCGTTACACTTGGCGGTGGGCAAATCAACAATCCTGGTCGATATCTTGTACTGCTCCCACCAATCAATGGAGCAACTGCGAGCACCGGCTCACCTTACTTCACGCAGAACCCGGGCGATCCATTCAAGGCTTCAGACGAGACATCCACCTTCGACTGGATGCCAAGTCAGTACTTCACCGTACGGACTGAATACAACCACCGCCAGGCAAACGTGCCTTACTTTGTGGGACACGGTGGGATCACACCCTCCGGCGGTAACACCGGAACTCCAGGGACGCTGGTACCGGGGTTCACCCCTGACCTCCGCAAAGATGAAAATCGCTTGAACATGGCAATCATGGTCAAGTTCTAGTCGGCTTAAGCTGGCGGGGGATATCCCGCCAGCTACGTGTAAGGGCTCGATCGCATGCCTCGGAAGCGGCAACGGACCGCGAAGAGGCTTTTTCGCGAAAACCTGGGAGTGAGCGGTCAGCCGTGAGAAGCGGACGAAGGCTATCGAGAAGGCGCTCTTGCACCAATCCGGATCGTAGGAAGTGGGCACGCGTTGCTAATGCTTTGAACGCTACTGAAACGATCAAAAGCAAGAAAGCCGGTCCAAACCCCGACGAGCCGTCTCACCCTAATCGCCCCTGCTCTCCCTTGGTGGTGATGAACAGGTGAGCTGCAAGGTAAGCATTCTAGCTAGTTATGGTGGGCACAGCAGGATTCGAACCTACGACTTCCACCGTGTGAAGGTG
>CAXTVC010000015.1:28622-52616 GCA_964247615.1 uncultured Acidobacteriaceae bacterium | reverse complement strand
GCATCGTTCCAGTTCCCACGTTCGAGGGATGTAGCGGATGGGGATGGCGCCGCGATCTTGAAGTCACCTATGCTCGGATACCCTATCGCGTTGCGCTGCCGGAGCAATTCAGCGGCTTCCCCATACCGCCCAGATGCAAGCAGGCGTACATCAGGTAGTCGATGGCATGCAGCTCTTCTCCTGTGTCCCCTTGCGCATGCGCTGCGCCTCTTGCGGCCAGATTGGCGCTGATGGAATTGCTCCATAGACCAAGGCGCGTGAAGATGTGTGGGCATGTAAAGCGCATGCGGCGCGCACGGAGCGATGCCCGCGTAAACTCTCGCCGCAACCAGTCCTCGATTTGCCATCTCCTGGTTGTTGCAGGCGTGGATGAGGTAACGGGGAACTCCCGGGTGATCGGGGTGAGCCCGGAAGAGCGGTTGGAGCAGATCGGCCGCCTGTTTCTGCCGTCCGTGCGCCCAAGGCGACAACGGGGCACAGCCTAGCGGGTGAAGCGGACGACGACTTCTGTGCCGCTGGGGACCATGGTGCCTGCCAGGGGAGCCTGCTCATGGGCCAGGCCGCTGCCTAGGGTTTGGACGCGGAGGCCGGAGGTGGCGGCTCGTTCGATGACGCTGCGGAGGGCGGCGCCATTGAAGTCCGGGACGGGGACGCGTTTGCCGGAGTCGATGACGACGGCTCCGTTGGCCTCGGACTGCACGGTTGGGGCTATGTGCGGGGAGACGATGGGGTGATTGGCCGCGAGCTTATCGGGCTCGGCGTCGGGCATGAGCGAGGTGGTGTTGCCGTTGCGATGGAAGCGGGCGAGCACCTTGTCGGGGAGGTCGAGCAGGGGGGAGTGGGGCGGCGTGTGGAGGGCGGCGGTTTCGCGGGCCTGGTCGTCGGCGCGGTCGGCCTGGGCATTGGCGGCGACGGCTGCGGCGGTGGCGGGCTTCCGGAGCGGGTCGTCGGCGGGCAGAGCGTTGATCTGGTCGAAGAGAGCGCCGAGGTCGGCGATGTTTTCGCTGGGGCCGTCTTCAGCTGTGACGGGCTGAAGTTTCGCTTCTTCGACCTGCTTCTTGGATTTGAGGGGTTGGTCGTGGGGAATGCCGAGGTACTCGAGCACCTGCTGGGCGACCTCGGCGAAGACCGGGCCGCTGGCCGCGCCGCCGTAGTGCAGAGCTTCGCCACCGGCCGTGGGTGTATCGATGACCACCGCGATGGAAATGGCCGGCGAGCTGACCGGGGCGAAACCGGCGAAGCTGGCGACGAGCTTGGTATGCGAGTAGGTATGGGTGGCGGGATCGATCTTTTCGGCGGTGCCGGTTTTGCCGGCGGAGCTGTAGCCGTTGAGCTGGGCCAGTTTACCGGTGCCCTCGGTGACAATGCCCTGCATGATGGAGCGCATCTTGGCGGCGGTGAGCTCTTTGATGACGCGATGCGAGCCATCGGGGAGTGGGGACGGCAGCTGGTTTCCGGGGTGGAAGGCCTCGGGTTGCAGGCGGGCGTCGCCCTTCATCTCGTCAGTCGACTGAAGGAGGATGTGAGGCGGGAGATAGGTGCCACCGTTCGCTATGGACGAGACCATGGAAACAAGTTGGACGGGGGTTACACCGATCTCCTGCCCGATCGCGAGCGAGAGGATGGAGGTGGAGCCCCACTTGCGCGGTGCGCGCAGGAGACCGCGGGTCTCGGAGGGAAGCTCGATGCCGGAGCGGTCGCCGAAGCCGAAGGCGCGCATGTAGTCGTAGAACTTCTGGTTGCCAAGCTTGAGCGCCATCTTGGCGGCGCCGACATCCGAGCTGTGCTCGAGGGCGTACCTCACGGTCACCACACCGAAGTGGTCGGACTTGTCGTCATGCAGCGTACGGCCGTACATGGTCATCGCGCCGCCCTGGCAGTCGACCTTGTCCTCAGGCTCTACGCCAGCGCCGTCAATTGCGGCGGAGTATGTGACCAGCTTGAAAGTCGAGCCTGGCTCGTAGATGTTTGAGACGGCGAGGTTTTGCAGCTCGTCGGGGTTGAGATGGCGGGAGTCGTTGGGATTGAAGCGCGGGCTGACGGCCAAGGCGAGGATCTGGCCGGTGTGCGGGTCCTGCACGACGACGGTGCCGTGAAGCGCCTTGAGCTTGGCAACCTGTTCATCGAGGGCGCGCTCGGCCATGTACTGGATGTTGGAGTCGATGGAGAGGACGAGGTTTTCGCCGGGCAGGGGCTCCTGCTCGAAGCTGTCCATGGTGTGGCGCTTGGCGTCGACGGCGGTGAGCATGTGGCCGGGTGCGCCGTGGAGTTCGTCGTCGAAGTTGCGCTCGAGGCCGCCGAGGCCTTCGTCATCGGTGCCGACGTAGCCGAGGGTGTGCGCGGCGAGGTCGTTGTTGGGGTAGAAGCGCTTGAACTCCTTCTGCACGTAGACGCCGTGGAGGTTCATTTCGGTGATGCGCTCGGCGGTCTCGGGCGAGACCTTGCGGGCGACCCAGGCGAAGTTGCGCGAGGCGTCGAGGCGGGCGAGGATGCGGTTCTGCGTGGTGAAGCTGTCGAGGGGGTCGGTGTGGACGATCTTGGCGAGCATCGCCGCGTCGGCTTCGCGATTGTCGCCGATCTCGGTGGGGACGGCGTAGATGGAGGGTACGAGCACGGTCATGGCGAGCTCGCGGAGGTTGCGGTCGTAGAGCACGCCGCGGCGCGGGGCAACCTCAAAGCCGCGCTGCTGCTGCCTGGCGGCCATTTTGACGAAGTGATCGTGCTTGACCACCTGCAGCCAGGTGAGGCGCAGGGCGATGGCGCCGGTCCAGAGGCAAAAAGCGATAGCTACCCAGAAGAAGCGCACGCGGCGGATGGGTGCCGTGAGCGGCCCGCCCGCGCGGGTGGCAGGCCGGAGGTTGGGGCGCTTGCTGGGCTTGGGCTTCATGGGTGAACCTGGGTTTTAGTACTCGTTGACTAGTGTGGATGCTCGTACAGCAGGTTCCCCGTTTGGGGAATGACAACTAAGAAAGCAAATTGCAGATCCCCTGCGGGGATGACAGACAAAGGAGCAGCGTTCGCTAGAAGCTGGGCGCGGCTGCCGAGGGTGCGTGGTTTTGCGCAAGGACTGGCTGGTCGCCGCTTAGTGGACCTTCGGGGCGGATGACCTGGCCGGGTAGCGGGGCGTCGAGGCCGAGCTGCTTGGCGATGCGGTCGATGCGGCCGGGGTCGGAGAGCTGGGCTTCGGTGAGGCGGAGCTGGCGGTTTTGCTCGCGGAGCTGCTCTACCTGGGTCTTCTGCGCTTCAACGCGGTAGCCGACTTCAATGGCCGAGAAATGCTGCCAAACGTAGACCATGGTGAGCGCGAAGAAGATGCTCATGACGACGGTGAAGGTGCGGACCTCGCGGCGACGGATGGGATCGTCGGCCTTGACGATGCGGCTGTTGTCGATGTGCTTGGTGAAGAACATCTCCGGCGTGGGGCCGCGGCGCTGACTGCGCTGCGCGTCGAAGCGCTGACCGTTGAGCACGGCGATGGAGACAGGCCGTCCACTGCTCTCCCGCCGGGTGGGGGAGCGCGTTGAAGGATCGATCAGATGCCCTGTTGGAAATGCCGCTGCTGCCATGATTCCTACCCCCCTGGAGAGACCGTCTCTAGCGCTTTCCAGGCCTTTTGCTTCGTTCACTGCGTGTGCTGCTTCGTGCTCTCTCGGCTGCCGTTAAGGGTTTTTCACAGGCCCCCAGGGGAAAGCAGAGTATCTTTCGTGGTTCACGTAGTACGAAAGTGTGCTAAGTCGGCAACCACAGACCTCGGTGCACCATCTTTTGGGCAGAGGTTGCCAGTACGCAACTAGTTAATACCAACCTCCCTGAGGAATTCAGGGTTGCTGTCAAACCTTTTCGGCTCCCCTGAGTTTTGCGGAGCGAGATCTTGGGTTGCGGAGGCTTTCCTGTTCTCCGGCGACCAACGGTTTCTTGGTCAGCGTTGTCATGGTTCCCGCCCGCTGCCTGTCGCGGAGCGCATCTTTTACGATCCGGTCTTCCAGGGAGTGGAAGCTGATGCAGGCCAGACGGCCGCCCGGTTTAAGCCGAGATTCCGCGCTTTCAAGCAGCGATTGAATCTCGGTGAGTTCACTGTTGACACGAATTCGAAGGGCTTGAAAGGTTCGGGTCGCCGGATGGATTTTTTCGCCTTTCATTGATGGGGCCGCGGCCGAAACCACTTTGGCAAGTTCTGCCGTAGTGTGGATCGGCCGGGCCCGCACAATGGCTCTGGCGATTCTCCGCGACCTCCTTTCCTCTCCGAATTCGTAAATCAGGTTGGCGAGATCTTCTTCGTCCGCCTGATTTACCACTTGATGTGCCGAGAGCTCACTGCGCGGATCCATCCGCATGTCCAGTGGGCCTTCGGTACGAAAACTAAATCCCCGGTGCGGCTGATCGAGCTGCAGGCTCGAGACGCCGAAGTCGGCGAGCAGGCCATCGAGCGTCTCCGGCGCAATCTCTTCGGCCAGGGCCGAGAAAGGGCGGGCGACATAGCGCATCGACGGCATCTCCGGTCCCAGCTCCGCGGCCAGTGCCGCCAGGCGGTCCTGCGCTTCGGCCATGGCATCAGGGTCGCGATCGAAGCAGATCATCTGCCCCGTTCCGCCCAGCCTGCGGGCGACCGCGAGAGTATGTCCGCCAAGCCCCAGGGTTGCGTCGGCGTAGGTTCCGCCGGGCCGCACATTCAGAAGGTCCAAACATTCTTCAAGAAGAACCGGAACATGTTGCGGTTGTTGCATCATTCCACCGCCTCACGCGCTCCCTGGGGAGCTGGTTTGTTCGAAAGCTCAGATCCCGAAGGATGCGAGAGACGCCATGTCTTCCGCAGTCATCCGGTTCTCTTCCAGGCTGACCTCGAAGCGGTCACGATTGACGACCTCGAGATAGCGACCCTTCCCGATCACGACGACATCGTCTGCGAGATGGGCCTTGACGCGCAGGAGTTGCGGCATAAGGAGCCGCCCCTGGTTGTCGTAGCCGACTTGCTGGCCGTAGTAGTTCGTCAGGTCTTCAAACTTCTTTCGTGCGGGTGTCATCGAGGGCACTGTAGCCATCCTGGCCTCGATTTCTTCCCAAACCTTCAACGGATAGATCTCGGCTCTATCCCCGTCGCGGCTGGTGATGAAGTACTCGGTCTCACCGAACTCTTCATCCAGCCGGCGCTTGAAGTCCGTAGGGACCTTCAGGCGTCCTTTTTCATCGACTCGGGTCGGGTTGTTGCCACGTACCGCCATGCTGTAGAACCCGCCCTGATACCCCTGTTGGCCCGATGTCGCTCTAAACTGGATTCGGAAGTCTGGTTTGTGGTCCCGATTTTCCCTTTTTCACCACTTTTGACCACCGCTGAAACAAGCATGGGTGAAGGTCGGTTTTAAGTCCAGACCTATTTTGGTAAGGCGAAGGTTTTTTCCGAAAGCAAATGTGGAAAAAGCTACTTTTTGCGGCTTTCCTGCGGAATCCCACTATCCCTTGTGTTTACTTTTCGGATTCCCGGTACGGAAGGTACTTGTGCGAATGGCGCAAAAGTTGTAACGAACAAAAGGCGAAACTACGCCCTTGTGGGATAGACATTTTTGCCCCGTTTCTTGAGCACCCAGAGCAGGTACAGAAGGATGAACAGGTTGATGGCAAAGGCCCCGACTTTGTACCAGGTGAAGCGGCGCAGAATCTCGAATGTCTCTACGGGAAGGCCCAGAAACGTGAGCACGACGGTAAAGTACTCGGCCCAGGTTCTGCGCATAACGAGGCCGTAGCCTTCGACGAGGCAGAGGGTGGCGTAGATGAAGGCGCCGGCCCCGATGCGCCTGAGGTCGTGCGCATCGATGAGGTCGGCCTTGTCCATGATCATGCTGACGACGCGGCCCTCGGGATCGATGGGCAGCAGATCGATGATGCGCATGACAAAGTCGCCGATGTTGCGGTGCACGAGATGCAGCGCGCCGGCACCGACCGAGGTGAAGAACAGGGCCTTTGAGAGTTTGAAGAGACCGACGAAGAAAAGACCGCGGTGATCCGCCGTGGAGCCTTGGGAGGGCTCCCCGTTACCGGAGTGCGACCGGAGGTCGTTCGCGGGATGGGGTTGATCCGCAGCAGCCATTCGATTTCAGTTGACGAGCGGGGGTGGGGGTTTGTCAACGCGCGTTCTGTGGGATGGAGTCGATTCGCCAATGAGAAATGTGTGCCGGGCGTGAATCCACTACTGCGGTGGCGTGCGTTAAGGAGATGGTTGTCCTTGACGGCGAGTCGGATGACCTGGGCCCAAGCTCGCCGCACGAGAGGAATACGAGATGAAGAAGACGTTGCTTGCAGTTGTTGCCAGTGGTGTACTGGCGTTTGCCTCGATGGGTGCCATTGCACAAAAGGCCGATCCGATGGTTGGCGGTGCGGCCATGTACCCGAGCAAGACGATCGCGGTGAATGCCTCGGCAGCGCCGAACCTTTCCACGCTTGTAACCGCGGTGAAGGCTGCCGGCCTGGTGGACACGCTGAATAGTGCAGGGCCGTTCACGGTGTTTGCGCCAACCAACGATGCCTTTGCCAAGCTGCCTGCCGGTACGGTGGACACGCTGGTGGCACCGGAGAACAAGGACCAACTGACCAAGATCCTGACCTACCACGTGGTTCCGGGCACCTATGACTCCAAGAAGCTGGTGAAGGAGATCAAGAAGGCTCATGGATCGCTGCAGCTGAAGACAGTCCAAGGCGAGATGCTCACGTTCTCGATCGATGACATGAAGATGGTGAAGATCACCGATGCGAAGGGTGGCTCGGCGATGGTAACGACCGCGGATGTGTACCAGTCGAATGGCGTTGTGCATGTAATTGATACTGTGCTTATGCCCTAAGGCAGTGAATAGTGAATCAGAGCAGACGGCGATCCTTTTTGGGTCGCCATTTTGCTTTGGGGCGTCAGGCTGCATCGTAGAGGCTTATGCATCTGCGGTTTCAGACGGAGCAGTGGCTTCCCTTTCCTCGCACGCTGGTGTTCGCGTTCTTTGCCAATCCGGCGAATCTGCCCCCGCTTATGCCGGGATGGCAGCATGCGCGCATTGACGAGATCACACTGGCTCCGCCGATTTCGCGCCCCGCAGGGACGCCCGAGTATCCGGGCGCCACGGCCGGCGATGGGACCAAGCTGCTGATCACGGCTCGTGGGGCACCGGGACTTCCCCTGCGGCTGCCGTGGCATGCCTTCATCGAGGACTTTCGCTGGAACGAAGGCTTCTGTGATGTGCAGGTGAAGGGGCCGTTTTCGTACTGGAGACACTGCCACACGGTGCGGGACGAGACGCGCGGAGGGCAAGCCGGGACTACCGTGCGCGATGCGGTGGAGTACGCCCTCCCGCTGTGGCCTCTCAGCGTGGTGGCGGCGCCGGTGGGGCAGCTGGCGATGAAGGCCATGTTCGGCTACCGGCAGAGGCGGGCAGCCGTGCTGGTGCCGCGATTTGCGGCGCAGGTGCAGGCAGCGACGCACAGCTGAGGCTACAACTCCGTTTCGGAGCCGCTGGCGCAGGATGGCAGTCGGTTGCGTGGTGAAGCCGGGGAGATCTAGGCGTGCGCGTGGTGCTTGAGCAGGGGGCGGACGCGTTCCAGAGCGGCCTCGGCGGTAAGGCCATAGGTGCGGCGCAGATCGTCTACGCGGCCGTGCTCGATGAACTGATCGGGCCAGCCAACGCGGATGACTGGCGTGTTGAGTTCCGCGTCGTTGAGCGTTTCGAGGACGGCGCTGCCGAACCCGCCGGCGAGGACGTGATCCTCCATGGTGACCAGGAGCTCACACTGCCGGGCATAGCGCGTGATGCAATCCGTGTCGATCGGCTTGGCGAAGCGCGCGTTGATGATGGCCACACTTTGCCCGTCGGATTCAAGTTCGTGCGCCAGCTTTTCAGCCTCAGGGAGCATGTTGCCGAGGGAGAAGATAGCAATGTCATGGCCGTCCTGCAGGACCTCAGCGATACCTATTGCGAGGGCTTCAGGCTGGACCTTGGGTGTTGTGCCCGGTCCTGTACCGCGCGGGTAGCGAATGGCGCTGGGACCGGTGTGCCCCAGGGCGGTGAACATCATGTCCTGCAGCTCGTCCTCATCCTTGGGATCCATGTGGACGAGGTTGGGGACGCTGCGAAGATAGCTGATGTCAAAGAGGCCGTGATGCGTGGGGCCATCGTCACCGGAGAGGCCGCCGCGGTCCATGCAAAAGACCACCGGTAGCTCCTGTAGGGCGACGTCGTGGACGATCTGGTCAAAGGCGCGCTGGAGGAAGGTCGAGTAGATCGCGCAGAAGGGACGGAATCCCTTGGTGGCCATGCCAGCGGCGAACAGCACGGCGTGTTCTTCGGCGATGCCGACGTCGAAGTAGCGTGTGGGATGGTGCGGGCGGAAGAGATCGAGCGCGGTGCCGTTGGGCATGGCCGCCGTGATGGCCACGACCTTGTCGTTACTGTTAGCCAGCTTGGTCAGGCTTTCCGCAAAGATCTCGGAGTAGGTCTTCTGACCGACGGCTTTCGTCTCCCCGGTTTCGGGGTCGTAGGGGCCCAGGCCATGGAACTTCTTTTGCTTTTCGAGTGCCGGGCCGAAGCCGCGGCCCTTCTGGGTAAGGGCGTGGAGCACCACGGGCTGGTTCTGGGTCTTGAGGAACTTGAGGGTCTCGATCAGTAGAGGGAGATTGTGGCCGTCGACGGGACCGTAATACTGAAGGCCGAACTCTTCGAAGATCATGCCGCGGCCAATGACACCTTTGGCTGCCTCCTCGGCCTTGCGGGCGATGTGACGGGCTGCTTTGCCACCGAACTTCTCGAGTAGGCCGGCGGCGCGGTCATGCAGGTTGACGTATGTGGGGTTTGTTGCGATTTTGTGGAAGTATTCCGCGATGGCACCGACGTTTTTGTCGATGGACCATTCATTGTCATTCAGGATGATGATCAGCCGTTTGGTCTGTGAGGCGATGTTGTTGAGGGCCTCGTAGCTGATGCCATTAGTGAAGGCGGCATCGCCGGCAAGGACGACCACATTTTCATTACCACCGGACATATCGCGCGCCACGGCCATGCCGAGACCGGCGGAGAGAGCGGTGCCGGCGTGCCCTGCACCGAAGCTGTCGTGCTCGCTTTCCGTGCGCAGCATGAAGCCGTTCAGGCCGCCTGCCTGACGGATGGTATCGAAGCGGTCCTCGCGGCCGGTAAGCAGCTTATGCACGTAGCTCTGGTGGGAAACGTCGAAGACGAAGCTGTCGCGGGGGGTATCGAAGACGAAGTGCATGGCAATGGTGAGCTCGACCACACCCAGGTTGGGCCCGATGTGGCCGCCGGTCTTGGCGACACCACGAATAAGACGCTCGCGGATCTCCTCGGCCAGGCGTTCCAACTCGACGAGGCTCAGCCGCTTGACGTCCGCCGGCGACTTAATCCTGCTTAGATACTCACTCATCCCGTGTTCCACAGACCCGCTTCCGAGACTCAAACGCCTTTGCAGACGCGTGCGTCTCAGCCATCCAGTCTAACAATGGACGCTGAATCAGGGGATGGAGGTGCACCGGAGAGCTACCCGGAAGTTGTACAGGACGAACTACTCGTCGTTTTCACGCAATTTCGCGATTACGGTGAAGTCTTCCAGGGTGGAGGTGTCCCCTTTAACCTCGCCTGTGGTGGCTAGCTCGCGCAGAAGGCGACGCATGATTTTGCCGGAGCGCGTCTTGGGCAGGGTGGGTGTGAAGCGGAGGTCGTCCGGACGGGCGAGGCCGCCGATTTCCTTGCCGACCCACTGCTTGAGCTCGTGTTTGAGCTCCTCGGTGGGCTCGTGGCCTTCTTCGAGCGAGACGAATGCGGCGATGGCCTGTCCTTTGAGTTCGCAGGGACGGGCGACGACGGCCGCTTCAGCAACCTTGGGGTGGGCGACGAGGGCGGATTCAATCTCGGCGGTACCGAGGCGATGGCCGCTGACGTTGATGACGTCGTCGACACGGCCCATGAGCCAGAAATAGCCGTCTTCGTCCTGGCGGGCGCCGTCGCCGGTGAAGTAAACGGGGTTGCCGTCGGGATCTTTGACTTCGGAGAAGTAGGTTTCCAGAAAGCGCGGGTGATCGCCCCAAATGGTGCGTGCCATGGAGGGCCAGGGCTTTGTGATGACGAGCAGGCCGCCCTGCCCGGCTGGAACGGGCTGGCCGTCCTTGGAGACGATCTGCGGAACGACACCAAAGAAGGGGCGAGTGGCCGAGCCGGGTTTGGTGGCGATAGCCCCGGGCACAGGGGCGATCATGTGTGCGCCGGTCTCGGTCTGCCACCAGGTATCAACGATGGGGCAGCGCTCGTGGCCGATCTCGCGGTGGTACCACATCCAGGCCTCTGGATTGATGGGTTCGCCGACGGTGCCGAGCAGGCGTAGCGAGCTGAGATCGTGCTTCTTGACCCAGTCGGAGCCCCACTTGATGAAGGCACGAATGGCCGTGGGGGCGGTGTAGAAGATGGTGACCTTGTGCCGATCGATGATCTGCCAGAAGCGGTCCGGTTCGGGGAAGTTTGGGGCGCCCTCGTAGAGCAGCACCGTGGCGCCATTGGCGAGCGGACCGTAGACGCCGTAGCTGTGGCCGGTAATCCAGCCAATATCGGCCGTGCAGAAGTAAACGTCGCTGTCGTGGAGGTCGAAGTTGATTTTGCTGGAGAGGTAGGTGCCGACCGCGTAGCCGGCGGTGGTGTGGACCAGGCCCTTGGGCTTGCCGGTGGTGCCGCTGGTGTAGAGGATGAAGAGCGGGTCTTCGGAATCCATTGGCTCGGGCGGGCAGTCCGGAGAAGCTGCGGCCAGGGCATCGTGCCACCAGAGATCGCGGCCAGGCGTCATGGAGACGGTCTTTGCAGGGTCGCGCTGAAAGACGACGGCGTGGCGGATGCCGGGGCAACGCGTCAGGGCTTCATCGACGATGGACTTGAGCTTGATCTCGGTACCGCGGCGGTAGCTGATGTCCTGGGTGAGGATGACCTGGCAGTCGGAGTCGTTGACGCGGTCGGCGATGGCATGGGCTGCAAAGCCGCCGAATATGACAGAGTGCACCGCGCCGATGCGAGCACAGGCGAGCAGCGCGATGGCCAGCTCGGGCGTCATGCCCATGTAGATGGCGACGCGGTCACCTTTTTGCACGCCGATGTTCTTCAAAA
The DNA here is from genome assembly GCA_964247615.1 of uncultured Acidobacteriaceae bacterium. GTDB lineage: Bacteria > Acidobacteriota > Terriglobia > Terriglobales > Acidobacteriaceae > Granulicella. The sequence goes on along the minus strand of CAXTVC010000015.1, from coordinate 41,487 downwards.
CATTGGCAAAACGGCTTACCTGCTCGTGAAGTTCTTCATAGTTGAGGGTGCGAACCTCGCCGGGCTCCCCCTCCCAGATGAGGGCGGCTTTTTCGCGACGGTGTCCGGCGGCGTGGCGGTCGACGCAGTTCGCGGCCAGGTTGAGACGTCCCCCGATGAACCAGCGAGCCTCCGGACCGGTGCCGTCCAGTACGGTTTGCCAGGGCTGGATCCAGTCAAGCTCGGCCGCGGCCTGCGACCAGAAGGCTTCCGGCGCGTCAATACTCTGGCGGTATTGCTGGTCGTATTCCGCCTCGCTGCTGATCCAGGCCTTTTCAGAAAAGGCTTTTGGAGGGGGGAAAAGGCGATCTTCCCGCATAAGGGAGTGAAAGGTGGAGGCGTTGCCGGGTGCGGCTTGGGGCGGAGTGGGCAGGATCGTCGATTCGGCAGACATACATTAGAGGCGCGGGCCGAAGCCGGAACGCAGTGCCTCGCAGTGTAGCCCATCGGGGGCAAGGTGCGGCAAGTAGGCCGGGAAGTCACAGAAACTAAAGTCACGTGACCTAAACGGGTTACGGCCTGTTCTTCTGTTTCGGTCTGCCACTCCTGCGGAAGTGCTATAGCGACATGGGTCAGGCTCCGCCACACTCAAACCACGCCAAGAGAGACACGGCCCGCGGCAAGCGATAAGCCGTCTAACTGAAGTAGGAATTTAGCCACTCCGAGGCAAAGCCCGGAGACGCGGAAAGGAGAACAGATACGTGATGTGCCATCCTGTAACGTGTGACGTTCTCCACATCCGCCGCGATCGGGTTCTTTCTGGGGTTTGCATTCGGCGTGGGCTGCGCTCTGGCGGTGATGTACTCGATCTATACGGGCGGTTATCGGGCGGCAGTGAAGGACATGGAGCTGACGGATCCCCCGAAGCGCCTCTCCGAGTTGCGGGCAAGACTGCGATCTGCGGCCAGGAACTGATTTCTACCCAGGTGGCGGCATCCAAGAAACATACTCTCCGTTTCAGGGTTTACCCAAGAGAACTCCCGTTTGCTTTCCAGCCGAAAGGCGATTCCCGGCACTTGGTAACTCCACTGAAGCGTTTTGGCGCGTTCCCCCTGCGGAACTTCCGTAGCCAGTTTTTAGAGTCTGCGGGGGCCAGTGTGAGTTTTGCGAGATCCCCAGAATACCTGGATTCGGAGCACCAGGATGTTGCGCCGCCGGCGCATAAAGCGCCTCAGACGTTCCCCCCGAGCTCCATGGTCTGTACAGAATCCGTTGCCGATGCTGGTTCCCCTTACGGCATGCGGTCCCGTCGTCCCCAAGTTTTTTGCAGCCGGAAGCAGAGAAACGCGACTGCCGGCCAGATTTCAACCGGCGCGAGCCACACAAATACTGAAGGGGTAAGGAGCCAGACGTCTGATATGGTTCTGGTAACAACCCAAGGTACTGTGCTGGCGTCGCTCCAACTGATACCGAGAGGTTGATCGAGATGCCCAAGCCACTTCGCAGCACTGAACAGAACCCGCCCAGCGTGGCCTTCCGCGACTTTGGTGTCCTGAACGATGGATCCCGGAGCAAGAGCGCGGCGCTCACGTCCATATCCGTGAACGTGCTCATCGCCCTGGCGCTGCTGTTCCTGGTAAAGGCCGCAGTCGTCAAGCCCAAGACCAAGCTTGCATCGTTGGTCGATCCGGTGACGATGGCGAAGCCTGACCCGCCACCACCGCCGAAGCCTCACTTCAAGCTGCCTCCGCCTCCCCCGCCGCCGCCACCGAAGGTGATCGTGCCGCCGCCGCCGGTCGTAGTGCCAGTGCCGCCGCCGCCGATACCGCCGCCGCCGACACCGGCCCCCTCGACACCAAAGCCGACCCCGGCTCCCCCGGCACCGAAGCTGACGCCCGCGCCCCCGGCACCCCGGGCGGTGAACCTGATGGGAACTCCGGCTCATGTGCCAAACAATGATGCTCATCCCACCGCGGTGCGGCTTGGCTCACCTGACAACCCTTTGAAGCCGATGAGTGGCCCCGCCGTGCAGCGCGTCAGCATGGGCGTCGCTGGAATGCCCGGAATGCCCGGCAGCAACACCGGTGGAGGACCTCGCTCGGTCAGCATGAGCATGGGCTCAGGTTCGCCTGGCAGCCAGAATCTGAATGCCACCGCGCCGAAGCAGATCAATGGACTAGCCACGGGATGCGTCGGTTGCACCGGCCCGATGAACTCCAAATCCACTGGCATTCAGCGCGTGGCGATGAACACCGCGCCGCTACAGCAATCGGCACAACAGCCCTCCGTTAAGGCAGCCGTAGTTCAGTCACGGCCAACGCTGCTCTACAAGCCTGAGCCGGTGTACACCGAAGAGGCGAAGTCGATGCACCTGGAAGGTAATGTCTCGGTACGGATCCGCGTCACCGCGGACGGGACGGTGCAGGTGCTGGGTATCGTAAGCGGCCTGGGCCATGGTCTGGACCAGGCAGCACAGAAGGCCGCTGAAGGGACACGCTTCAAGCCAGCGCAGGATGCCGCCGGCTCCCCTGTGCCCTGGGAAGGGGTTGTCACTGTCAAGTTCCAGATGAGCTAAACGCCGGGGCGCTGCGATCGTACGCCGAGTGAAGCAGTCCCCGCTCACACTTCAGATGTCCAACCGGCAATCTCTGCCGAACTATGAGTCGCAAACAAGGAGTCTCACCTCAATGTTTAACCGGACGAAACTCACTGCTGCTGTGACACTCGCCGTTCTGGCCGCACCGGCGATTCCCGCCGCGGCGTTTCCGATCGGCAAGAAGAAAGCAGAGCCTGTCGCCGACTATCGGAAGCCTTCGGCGGCGCAAAACGCTCTAATTGATAAAGCCATCACGCGTGAAGCTCTGATCATCAAGTCGCTGAAAGAGCGCACGCCGATTGTGGAGACCTATCTTCAGAATATGAAGTCGGATCCCGTGATGGGCCAGGTTCCTGAGTCTGATGTGCACTTCCTGGGTCGCGTGAACTTTGGCAAAGTGATCAATGACACGAGCTTTGCAGATGGCACCAAGCCGGAAGAAAAGGGCGCCAAGTCAGGCATTCTGAAGCATTCGCTGGGATATCTATCCGGGCTCTCCTTGAACCTGCACCTGACATACCACTCGGCAGGCTTTGTGCAGATGCTGCTGGTAGACAGCAACAGCTTCAACCGCGCTACGTACGGCTTTCAGTTCGTGCGTAATGACTTTCTTGGAACTATCCCCACGGTTGTCTTTGATGTGAGCCCGATTAAGAAGGGGTCCACGGGACGGTTCGCGGGACGCGTCTGGATTGAGCGGAACAGCGGCAATATTGTCCGGTTCAACGGTGACTTTGCCGGATCCGAGAAGGACATCGCCGAGTACTACCACTTCGACTCATGGCGCACGAATGTGCAAGAGGGCATGTGGTTGCCGACCTCGGTATATATCGAGGAGACGGATCCGAAGAGCCCGAGCCACACACTGAAGTTCAAGGCGGTGAACTACATCTGGGGCTACTCGCTGAAGACGCCGCCGAAGGATACAGACCAGGCGACGCTGGAAGTAGAAGGTGCGACGGATGCATCACAGAATGCTCCCGACGTAAGCCCTCTGCAGGCACAGCGCGAGTGGGTACAGCAGGCTGAAGACAACGTCGTGCAGCGGCTGTATGAAGCTGGCCTGATCGACGCTCCCAGTGAGTTCGACCAAACGCTGGAGCTCCTTGCAAACAACATCCTGGCGTACAACAAGATCGCGACCGATCGTCCCCTGAAAGTACGGACGCTGCTGACTTCGCCGCTTGAGACGCTTTCTGTCGGCAACACGATCCTGGTCTCCAAGAGCCTTCTGGATACGACGGCAGTTCCCTCCGCCGATGGCAAGCAGGCAGAGCAGCAGGGTGATCTGAATGCGGTGCTCGCTTTCCAGGTCGCACACATACTGCTGGGACATCACATCGATACCCGGTACGCCTTTAATGACCACCTAATGTTCCCGCAGGAATCAGCCTTCCAGCACATCCCGATGCACCACACTGATCAGGAAAACGTGGATGCGGCGAAGAAGGCGGTGGAGCTGCTGGGTGTAACGGATCTGGCCGACGGCGAGAAATACTTCGGGCTGTACCTGCAGCAACTGCAGGCACGTGCGAAGGGTTTGAAGGCCCTGACGGATCCGCAGATTGGCGACGGTCTGATGAAGGAAGACGGTAGCTTCTGGATGCAGGCTATGGTGTCCAAAGCACCGAAGCTGAACAACACGGATCTGCAGCAACAGGCAGCAATGCCGCTGGCACAACTTCTCCGATTTGATCCCTGGACGGATAAGGTGATTCAGCTACACTCTGCGTATGCCCCCCTGCTTAGCTCACGCGACAAGCTTCCGTTTGAGATCACGCCCGTTTACTTGAAGTTAGCGTACTGGCAGCCGCCGGCGCCTCCCGCAGCGGCAGCAGCACCGACCACAGGTGCAAATAGCACCGCTCCTGCAGGAGCACCGACAACAGGGACCGCCGCAGCCACAGACGCGACTGCCCCTGCCGCTCCTGCCGCCACCCCACCGCAACAGCGCTAGCAGCCTTTACCACAGGGCCGGGCCCAACCAAGCGCGATGGACCCAACATCGGCGCCCCCCAACAACCAGAGGGGCGCCGATGTTTCAGGAGACCTTATGATGAAGCACTGCCTTTCCGCTTTAGCGATCACGATTGCCGCCGGTATTGTGACCCCACAGTTATCGGCGCAAGCGGTAGCTACGGCAACCGGGAAAAGTCTGGCGGTAGGCATTGCCTATCAAAACATTGACCCGGATTACGGTCCGGATCGGGCTTCCGGCATTGGTATTTACGCCAACTACGACTTCTCGCGGTATGTCGGTCTGACCGCAGAGGCTAACCTCCAGACAGCGTTTTCGAGTGTGGTCTTCAAGGAACAGACCTACCTCTTTGGCGCTCGTGGAGAGTACAACCGTGGCAAGTACATGGCGTATGGCAAGGCCCTGGTCGGCTCTGCCAGTGCCTCAAACAACACCACGAATCCGGCCCTGATTAATGCTCCAGGATCGTACCCGCTTTATGCAATCGGTGGTGGGTTGGACATTCGCTTCCAGCGCCATCTCACCATTCGTGCGATTGACTACGAGGAGCAGCACTGGTTTTCGTACCACCCGGACGGTCTGACGCCTCATGTGATTAGCATCGGTGCGGCGTATCGCTTCGGTTCGTACTAGAAGTAGAGGGAGCAAAGGAAAGGGCCTCATCGTCTGACGATGAGGCCCTTTTCTTGCATCGGTGTCTAGAAGTGGTAAGCCACGCCGATCGAGGGTGTAGAGATCACGTAGTAACGATTGGAGTTGAAGGCGGACACCCCAAAGCCGGGAGCTTTCAGGACAAAGCCACGATACTCCGCGCGGATGTCGAAGCTCGGACTGATCTCATAGGCCACACCGGCTCCGAAGAGGCCGCCGATGCTGGTAGTCTGCCGCGTATCGCGCACCTGCGTGCCGTTATCGAGGATTGGCGTGAAGATCATGCCCCCGATGCCGCCTTCCACAAACGGATTGTATTTCTTGTAGTTCCGTGAGTAGACGTAGGCTGCGGAGAGCTCCTGCTGCCGGGTATGGACGCGCGCGTTGGGTATACCGCCAGAGAAGGCGTTGTAGACAATGGAGTTCTGCGCCCAACCATAGTTGACCTCGAGACCACTACGAGGGGTAAGCAGGTACCGATAGCTGGCGAGCACGCCGGTAACCAGCGTGGTGCGCATCGGCTGTACTGCATTTCCGGAGACCTGAGGTGCAATGACCTCAAAGGCGCTTATGCTGGCGTCCTGCCGGCTTTCCTGTGCTCCTGCCGCACCAGCGGCCAAGAGCAGAGCACCTAGCAACACAGTATTCTTCATGCTTCCGACAATCCCTTCGCGATGCAGTCTGCCCCTCCTTGCGCTGGCACTGTGCAACAGGGCCAACAGGTACAGAAGATCAAGGCTAATTGTACCCGCATCGTTAGACGGAGCCGAGGGCAAGAGGACACGAATGCGGGGGGAAGATCGTTTGCCCCAGGCTCCTGGAACGCTTTCCCCCCGCGTGGGCTTCTGGAGGCGAGGCTGCAGGTCAGCGGTGTGAGTGAGGCTCCCTGACGGTCGTGACTGCTAGCGTGGGCGCTCCTCCTCGAAGCAGAAGGGTGCTCCGTGGACGCGCGCGTAGACCTTGACGACTTCAAGAAAGGCCGTCCCGGCGTGCGACAACGCGGAACGTTTGCGGGTCACGAGGCGCAGCTTTCGTTCCACCGAAAGTTCCGGGATCTGGACCGCGACAAGGGCTTGCGACTCCAGTTCCCTTTCCACGGTAAGCCGCGGCACAAGGGCCACGCCGTTGCCGCGCTCGACGAAGCGCTTGATGGCTTCCAGGCTGGGCAGCTCGATGTCCATGTTGAGCGGCGTGCGATGACGGCGGAACGCAGCAATCACCTTTTGCCGCAGAGGTGAGGGCACGTTGTGCGCTACAAAGGTCTCGCGGCCAAGTCGGCTGATAGAGGCGCCACCCTCCTGTGCAAGCGCGTGCCCAGGGCCGACGATGCACACAAGTTCGTCCCGATAGACGACCACGGACCGGATCTGCGGATCATCTGGCCGAAAGCTCAGCACGCCGAGTTCGACGGAGTGCTGCAGAACCTCGTCCGAGATGCGACTGGCCAGCGAGCGCTGCACGGCCACCTTGAGGCCGGGGTGCTTGCGACGGAAGTCATCGAGCAATGGCAGCAGGTAAAGACAGGTGTACTCATTTGCGGCGAGGTCTAGCCGGCCGGCTTGCAGGGAACGGAGGTCCTGCAGCGCAGCGCTTGCTTCGTTGCGCAGATTCACCATTTTCTCGGCATATTCCCGCAGGATCTCGCCAGCGTCGGTCAGCGTCCCGTCACGCAGGGAGCGATCCAGAAGCGTTTCGCCCAGCTCGGCTTCCAGCTTGGCCACAACCTGGCTCACGGCGGGCTGCGATCGGTGCAGGCGGGCTGCAGCGCGTGAAAAGCTGCGCTCCTGGGCGACCGTGAGAAACGTTTCGAGCTGAAAGAGGTCCAATGACGAGCTCCTGTGCCCCTGATGCAGGTATTAGAAATATGAATACACGCGTTAAGCAAGATAAGTTGGCGTTATTCTTTGAAAGACCGTTGCTTGAGAGCCACCATGACTTCCATGACCGACCGGAACAGGATTGTTTTCTTTGATACGACACTGCGCGATGGCGAGCAGTCACCAGGATGCACCATGCATCACGGCGAGAAGCTGCGCATGGCACATCAACTCGCGAAAGCAGGCGTGGATGTGATTGAGGCTGGTTTCCCCATTGCCTCTGCGGGCGATCTTGAGTCCGTGCGAACGATTGCGGGCGAGGTCGGAAGGGGAGCAGGTGCACCAAGCATCGCGGGCCTTGCGCGCGCCAAGCAGGCGGACATCGAGACCGCGGCGCGGGGCGTGGAAGCCGCGCACCGACCACGGATTCATACCTTTCTTGCGACTTCGGATCTGCACCTGCAGGCCAAGCTGCGCATCACGCGGGAGCAGGCTCTGGAGCAGGCCGGCGAAGCCGTTCGCATGGCCCGCACGTATGTGGAGGACGTGGAGTTTTCCGCCGAGGACGCAACGCGCTCGGATCTGGAATTTCTGATCCAGATCGTCACCGTGGCAATCCAGGCCGGAGCCTCGACGATCAATCTGCCGGACACGGTGGGGTACACCACCCCGATGGAGTACAAGCAACTGTTTGAGACGATGCATGCGCGGGTGCCCGGCGCCGCAGACGTAATCTTCTCGACGCACTGCCATGACGATCTGGGCATGGCCACTGCAAATGCTTTGGCGGGTGTGCTGGGTGGAGCACGGCAGGTAGAAGTCACCGTGACAGGCATTGGCGAACGTGCAGGCAACGCGGCGTTGGAAGAGGTGGCAGCGGCGATGATGGTGCGGCATGACCGCTTTCCCTTTGTGAGCAACATAGTGATGGCGGAGCTTGCGCCGAGTGCGGCTCTGCTGAGTGAGTTGATCAGCTTTGGCTGCGCGCCGAACAAGGCCGTGGTGGGCAAGAATGCTTTTGCGCATGAGTCGGGGATTCATCAGCACGGTGTGCTGGCCAACCCCCTGACCTACGAGATCATGACCCCCGCGTCGGTAGGGGTGACAGCGAACAGCATTGTGCTGGGCAAGCACTCCGGACGGCGCGCGCTGCAGCATCGGCTACACGAGCTTGGACATGACTTACCCCCGGGGGAGCTGGATGCGGTGTACCACCGCTTCACTGAGCTGGCTGACCGCAAGAAACTGATCTATGACCAGGATCTATTAGCTCTGCTGCATCAAGCGAGCGCTACGCCACAAATGGCATTGAGTTAAGGACGAGATGAAGCTCCGCATTGCAGTACTGGCCGGTGATGGCATTGGACCCGAAGTGACGCGTGAAGCGCTTGCTGTGTTGCGCACTGTCGCAGAGGCAGGTGGCCACGACTTCACCTACGAAGAGGCGCTCATCGGTGGCGTAGCGATCACCGCAGAGGACACACCGCTGCCGCAGCGGACGATCGATGTGTGCCTGGCCAGCGACGCGGTGCTGCTGGGTGCCGTAGGCGATAACAAGTTCAACCATTTATCGCCGGACAAACGACCCGAGGCGGGGCTGTTAAGAATCCGCCAGCACTTGGGTGGTTTTGCGAACCTGCGCCCGTGTGTTGCCTACCCGGCACTTGCGGAGAACAGCCCGTTGCGCGCCGAAGTGGCACAGGGTACAGACATTCTGTTTGTGCGCGAGCTGCTTGGCGGCCTGTACTTCGGCCAGCCACGGTCGTGGGACAAGGCCAGCGGCGAAGCCATCAACACGATGCGGTACACGCGTGATGAGGTGGAGCGTGTAGCGCGCGTGGCCTTTGCGCTTGCGGGCCAGCGGCGTGGCAAGCTGACGCAGGTGGACAAGGCCAACGTGCTGGAGTGCTCGCAGCTGTGGCGCGCCACGGTGGATGAGGTCAAGGCGGAGTTCCCTGCTGTGACCGTGGAGCACCAGCTGGTGGATTCCATGGCGATGCACCTGATGAATCGCCCGCGGGATTTCGACGTGGTGCTTACAGAGAACCTGTTTGGAGACATCCTCTCCGATGAGTCCGGTGTCATCACGGGATCGCTGGGGATGCTGCCTTCGGCAACGATCGGCGGCAAGGTGAACCTGTACGAGCCAGTACATGGCTCTGCGCCGGATATCGCGGGCACAGGCAAGGCGAATCCGCTGGGAGCGATTCTAACGGCAGCCATGGTGCTGCGTCATTCAGCGGGGCTGGAGGCGGAAGCTTCGGTGATCGAATCCAGCGTGGCGCAGGTGCTGCAGGCAGGGCATCGAACCGCGGACATTGCGCGTGGCAACGTTGCCGTCACGGTGTCCACAGAACGCATGGGAGCGCTGGTGCGTGAAGCGCTCGTCGCGAGTCTCGACCGCACGCAGTCGCGGCATGCAGTTTAGGAAGACAAAGATGCGCATACCAGCCCAGATCGCAACCGTAACGGCTCTTCTTGGAGTTTCGTTCAGCGTGTATGCGCAGATCTCCAATCCGGACAACATGGTCTCGGGCCCACCGAAGCCGCCGCCGATACGAAGCAGGGCCCGCGTGAAGAGTCTCGGCAATCTGCAATGGGTTTGGCAGTACACCTCCCCTTCGCCCAATGGGAACGCCGTCATGTTGCGGGGCGATGAGCGCTTTGCGTCGACACTCAGCGCGGCTTTCCGCCAGCCCCAAGCGTTTTGGGGAAAGAATGTGCCGTTGTCGATGGCCATTCCCCGCTTTCTGGATCGCTATGGACAGGTCAACGCAAAGGACAACCGCTACGTCACAGTGGATGGTTGCGTGCCTAGCTTCTGTGCCGCGCATGGCATGTTGTGGATTGACATGGGAGCACAGGATCCTCTACTGGTCTTTGCCGCGGTGGACTGGACAACAGAGACGCACCCAGCGGATGAGAAGGCAGCTGACTACAACCTGTGGCTGTTCACCAATCGACAGATCTCCGCCGATTCCCTTCCTCTGGCGTTGACGCAATCAATCTCTGACTGGGACGCACGTCTGGCCACTGCGCACCGTGGCGTGCCCCACATCGCGCATGCTCTGCTGGTTGAGCCAGACGGCCAACCCTATCCCTTAAATCCGACGCTGGCCGGAGCGAACACGCTGCCGCCTCAAGCCGATACAGCCACACCGAAGCCTTCTGATAACGAGTAACGAGCAGGACTCAACGTCATGACATCATTGCAAACGATTTCCCCGCGCACCATGTTTGAAAAGGTTTGGCAGCAGCACGTTGTTGCCGAGCCCGCAGGTGAGCCCACGCTGATTTATATCGACCTGCAGTTAGTGCACGAGGTGACCAGTCCACAGGCCTTTGATGGTCTGCGCATGACAGGACGCCCACTGCGTAGGCCGGACCGTCACATCGCAACGGTCGATCACAATGTGCCAACGACCAGCGCGCAGGACCGGCTGGTGATTGCCGATCAGATCTCAGCAGCGCAGGTGAATGCATTGCGGCGCAACTGTGCGGAGTTTGGTATTGAGTTCTTCGATGTGCAGGATGCGAGCCAGGGCATTGTGCACATGATCGGGCCGGAGTTGGGCGCGACCAAGCCGGGCATGACGATCGTGTGCGGTGATTCGCACACCTCGACGCACGGAGCCTTTGGCGCGCTGGCCTTTGGCATTGGGACCAGTGAAGTGGAGCACGTCATGGCCACGCAGACCTTGCCGCAAGACAAGCCGAAGACATTTCGGATCAACGTGGAAGGCGAGCTGCCGTATGGTGTCACGGCCAAGGACATTATCCTCGACATCATCGGGCGTATTGGCACGGATGGCGCGACAGGGTACGTGGTGGAGTATGCAGGTTCTGCCATTCGGGCGCTGTCTATGGAAGGCCGCATGACGGTGTGCAACATGAGCATTGAAGCCGGGGCGCGAGCGGGCATGATCGCGCCGGATGATGTGACGTTTGCTTACCTTAAGGGTCGCCGTTTTGCGCCGGGCACTCGGATGGGCAGCACGGTTTCCGGGCATGAGCCTGCGTCAAGCAAGGATGGACGTCAGGGCGTTGTGCCCGCGCAGGCCGGCTCGCAATGGGGCGGCCCCGATGAGGCTGGCGATCAAGCCGGGGATGTCGATGAAGCCGTGTGGACACTGGCTGTGGAGCAATGGCGTGCACTGGTCAGTGATGCGGGCGCGGTATTTGATCGCGAGATGACGATTGACGCAACGACGCTCGCGCCTCGTGTAACGTGGGGTACCTCGCCAGGGATGGTGACGAGTATTGAGAGCACAGTGCCCTCGCCTGAGGACGCCTTGAGTGATTCAGATCGCAAGAGCTTCGCGCGTGCGTTGGAGTACATGGGACTTCGTGCTGGCACGCGGATTGAAGATATCGCCGTGGACGCTGTGTTTCTTGGCTCATGCACGAATGCCCGTATTGAGGATCTGCGGGAAGCAGCGAAAATTGTTCGCGGGCATCATGTGGCCACCACAGTGCGTGCGATGGTGGTGCCCGGGTCACAGGTGGTGAAGCGGCAGGCCGAGCAGGAAGGCCTGGACATCGTCTTCAAGTCTGCGGGGTTCGAATGGCGCGAGCCGGGATGCTCGATGTGCCTTGGCATGAACCCCGATATATTGCAGCCGGGTGAGCGTTGTGCGTCGACCAGCAACAGGAACTTTGAGGGCCGTCAGGGACGCGGTGGCCGAACGCATCTGTTATCTCCCGTGATGGCGGCCGCGGCTGCGATTACAGGGCACCTGACAGACGTGCGAACGTGGCGCTTTGAGGACGCCGACCTGAGCGAGAGCGCCGCGTTCGATACCAACCAGATCCTTGCAGAAGGAGGCTCACTGTAATGCAGCCCTTCACGACACTGACGAGTACCGCTGTTCCCCTGCCATTGCCCAATATCGACACGGACCAGATCATTCCCAAGCAGTTCCTGAAGCGCATTGAGCGTACGGGCTATGGCGAGTTCCTGTTCTATGACTGGCGCTACGATCTCGACACACCGGACCACGTCTCGGAGCGGTGTGATTTTGTGCTGAACAAGGCGGAGTACAAGGGTGCGGAGATCCTGATCGCGGAGAAGAACTTCGGGTGCGGATCATCGCGCGAGCATGCAGCGTGGGCGCTGTTTCAGTACGGATTTCGTTGCGTGATTGCACCGACCTTTGCGGACATTTTCTTCTCGAATGCTGGCAAGAATGGCATCGTGCTGGTGCGACTGGCCGAAGAGCAGGTTGCCGCACTGCTGGCGCGTGTCACCGCAAATCCAGCACATAGGATCGTGATTGATCTGGAGCAGCAGACCGTTCGTGACGAGGCCGGCTTTGAGGCGAGCTTCGAGATGGATGCGTTTCGCAAGGATTGCCTGCTGAACGGGCTTGATGACATCGGGCTAACGCTCCGTCATGCTGAGGAGTTGAACCGCTTCGAGTCGCAGCATGACCACGAGTTCTGGCTTGCGCCGAAGGGCATTTCGGCCTGAAGTGTAGCTGCGCTACTGAAGTGATTTCAGATCATGCAAGAAGAGGAAAGGCGATAAGTGAGCAACACCGTACCGGGCAAAAAGAATTCCGTTGTTTTGACTGAGGGCCCCTCGCGCGCGGCTGCGCGCAGCTATCTGCGGGGTGTCGGCTTCAGCAAGGAAGACCTGCATAAGCCGATCATTGGCATCGCCAATACGTGGACGGAGATCGGGCCGTGCAACTTCCATCTGCGGCAGGTTGCCGAGGCGGTGAAGCAGGGCGTGCGTGAGGCAGGCGGGACCCCGATGGAGTTCAACACAGTGACCATCTCCGATGGCATCACGATGGGCACCGAGGGCATGAAGGCCTCGCTGATCTCGCGCGAGGTGATTGC
>CAXTVC010000015.1:25795-28522 GCA_964247615.1 uncultured Acidobacteriaceae bacterium | reverse complement strand
TGCCCTGGACCTGGTGCCTGTGGTGGACAGTTCACCGCAAACACGATGGCCATGGCTGGTGAATTTCTCGGCATCTCACCGATTCAGCTGACGGGCGTTCCGGCGATGAGCCGGGAGAAGCACGAAGCCAGCCGTGAGGCAGGGCGTTACTTGATGGATCTGGTGCGCAAGGGCATTACGCCGCGGCAGATTCTTACGCGTGAGGCGCTCGAGAATGCGATCACAGCGGTGTGCGCCTCGGGTGGGTCGACCAATGCGGTGCTGCATCTGATTGCCATTGCGCACGAGTTGGATATCCCGCTGACGATGGAAGACTTCGACGTGATCTCGGAACGGACGCCCTTTATCTGCGATCTTTCGCCGGGCGGCAAGTACGCGGCGAAGGATTACCAGGAGGCAGGCGGGTCGCGTGTGCTGGCGAAGCGGCTGCTGGATCGCGGGCAGTTGCATGACGGCGTGACGGTGACGGGCAGAAGCCTGCATGAGGAAGCGCGACTTGCCGAAGAGACACCGGGGCAGGATGTGATCCACCCATGGGATGATCCGTTGAAGTCGACGGGTGGTCTTGTGATTCTGAAGGGCAATCTTGCACCCGAGGGATGCGTGGTGAAAGTGGCCGGGCATCAGCGCATTCATCACACCGGGACGGCTCGAGTATTCGACAGTGAAGATGCGTGCTTCCACGCCGTCGAGGCGGGTGAGATCCAGCCGAATGATGTGTGCGTGATCCGCTACGAAGGCCCCAAGGGCGGGCCAGGCATGCGGGAGATGCTGGCGGTGACCGCAGCGATCAAAGGCATACCTGAGCTGAGTGAGACTGTTGCACTGATCACGGATGGACGCTTCAGTGGAGCCACGCGCGGCCTGATGGCAGGGCATGTTGCACCAGAAGCACAGCTTGGCGGACCCATTGCGGCGGTGCACGAGGGCGATACGATCTCGTTCGACATTCCGGCACGCAAGCTGACGCTGAACGTCAGTGAAGAAGAGATTGCGACGCGATTGCTGAGCTTCAGGACACCTGAGCCGCGATACAAGCGGGGCGTGTTTGCGAAGTACGCCAACAGCGTTGGTAGCGCGAGCCAAGGGGCTGTAACGACGTAGTTCCTGAGTAAGAACACTGAACAACATGCAATGCAAATCGTCCGAGGTGACGAGCACTATGGTCAATCAGAACAATACACATCCCACGCTTACCGGCGCAGAGATCCTGTGGGCGTCGCTAGCCGGTGAAGGCACGACGACCATCTTTGGGTATCCCGGTGGCGCGATTCTGCCGATCTACGATGCGCTGCGCAAGTTCCCTTCCATCCACCATGTGCTGGTGCGGCATGAGCAGGGCGCCTCGCACATGGCCGATGGCTACGCGCGGGCTTCGGGCCGCGTGGGCGTGTGCATGGCGACTTCCGGGCCGGGCGCGACGAACCTTGTGACGGGACTGGCCACGGCGATGCTGGACTCCGTGCCTGTGGTTGCGATTACAGGGCAGGTGTCGTCGAAGGTGCTGGGTTCGGATGCCTTTCAAGAGGTCGATATCACCGGCATCACGCTGCCAATCACGAAGCATAACTTCCTGGTGACACGTGCGGAGGACATTGCCTCGACGGTGCGGTTGGCATTTCAGATTGCGCGATCGGGGCGGCCAGGGCCTGTGCTTGTAGACATCACCAAGGATGCACAGCAAGCGACAGCTGTTTTTGATTTTGAGATGGCAAAGCCAAAAGCTGCGCGGCCGCACCCCATGCTGCGCGCTGAGGGCGCGTCCTTTGAGCAGGCGGCGGAGCTCATCAAGACAGCAAAGCGGCCCGTGATTCTCGCAGGACACGGCGTTGTGGAGTCAGGTGCCGAGGCAGAGGTTCTGGCGTTTGCCGAGGCGCGGCAGATCCCCATTGCGAGCACGCTGCTTGGCCTAGGGGCAATCCCCGCCGAGCATTCGCTATCGCTGGGGATGATGGGCATGCATGGCGAGAGTTGGGTGAACCAGGCCATACAGGAAGCCGACCTTTTGCTGGCCTTCGGCATGCGTTTTGACGATCGCGTGACGGGCAACCTTGCGCACTACGCTCCCAAGGCGAAGAAGATTCACGTGGAGATTGACCCGAGCGAGATCAACAAGAACGTGCGTGTGGATGTGGCCCTGATAGGCGATCTCAAGAAGGTGCTGCAACAGCTTGCACCGATGGTCCCGAAGGTGAACGATCCAAGCTGGCTCGCGTACATCAATGCCAGCAAGGGCGATGCAGCGGTGCGTGACATTGTGAATCTACCGGATAACGGGCACCTCTATGCAGCGCACGTCATCAATGATATCTGGCGTGAGGCACAGGCCGCGGGTCGACTGGAACAGACGATCATCGTCACCGATGTAGGTCAGCACCAGATGTGGGAGGCGCAGTATTTCAAGCATGAGTCGCCGCGATCGCTGGTGACTTCAGGCGGTCTTGGCACGATGGGTTTCGCCTTGCCTGCTGCGATCGGTGCGAAGTTTGCCTGCCCGGAGAAAGATGTCTGGGTGATTGCGGGCGATGGTGGTTTCCAGATGACGGCGTCGGAGCTCTCGACAATCGTGCAGGAAGGTCTGGCCATTAACGTAGCCGTGATCAATAACGGGTTTCTGGGCATGGTGCGGCAGTGGCAGGAGGCGTTCTACGACAAGAACTATTCGGCTTCGCCGATCCTTTCGCCGGACTTCGTGATGCTTGCGGCCGCGCATGGGATTGAGGGCAC
>CAXTVC010000015.1:0-25695 GCA_964247615.1 uncultured Acidobacteriaceae bacterium | reverse complement strand
CGATCCTTTCGCCGGACTTCGTGATGCTTGCGGCCGCGCATGGGATTGAGGGCACCAGCGTTTCGGAACGTCCGCGCGTGTTGCCCACAGTGACGCGTGCACGGACGAGTGGTAAAGCGTTCCTGATCAACTTTCAGGTGGAGAAGGAAGACGGCGTGTACCCGATGATTGCCCCCGGTGCCGCGCTGCATGAGATGGTGCGCAGGCCGAGCAAGGATCCTCTGCTGGAAACATCGGAGGAAGCATAGAGCATGCTGCACACGTTTGTTGCCCTTGTAGAAGACAAGCCCGGTGTGTTGACGCGCGTGGCATCGCTATTCCGCCGGTTAAGTATCAACATAGTTTCGCTGACGGTTGGTGAAAGTGAGCGTATGGATACCTCGCGCATGACGATCGTGTGTGAGGCGCCTGATACCGCGGCGCACCGTATCAAGGCTTCGCTGTATAAGCTTGAAACGACCGTGCATGTGGACGAGGTCAATCGTGCCGAAGCTGTTGTGCGTGAGCTTTGCCTGATCAAGGTAGCCGCCGGTCCGACTGCGCCCCATGGTGTGCAGTCACGGTCGCAAATCTTTGAATTGGCTACCGTGTTTCGTGCACGTGTGGTGGACCTTGCCCCGGAGAGCATCATGCTGGAGATGACGGGGTCTGCCTCAAAGATTGAAGGCTTGCTGCAGGTGTTGCGGGAGAGCGGCTTTGAGGTGCTGGAGGTATCGCGCACAGGCCGCATGGCAATGCGTCGCGGGCAGCATACCAACCGTGTGCTGAAGGCACTTGGCAGCCGACCCGATAACTTCAATTCGCACCATGTGCTCGACCCTGATGCACTGCCGGAAGAAGAGACGCTTCCGAACCAGTTTGACGAGCACGATACCTAGACATTCGCACTGAGCGACAACCAACGACGAAAGCAGGAAGCTATGGCAAAGACGTATCACGATCAGGATGCAGACCTCTCCATCATCCAGGGCAAAAAGGTAGCCATCATTGGCTATGGTTCGCAGGGGCATGCGCATGCGCTTAACTTGAAGGATTCAGGCGTTGAGGTGAAGGTGGGTCTGCGGCCTGATTCGCCATCCGCGAAGAAGGCCCAGCTTGCGGGGCTTGAGGTGATGAGCGTCCCCGACGTATCGCAGTGGGCTGACGTAATCATGGTGCTGGTGCCGGACCAGACGGCAGCCAAGGTCTTTAAGGAGATCGAGCCGGGCCTGCAGGCGAAGGGCTCCGATGGGCAGCCGAAGACGCTGATGTTTGCGCATGGATTCAACATTCGCTTCCGCACCATCACGCCGCCAGAGAGCATTGACCTGTCTCTGGTTGCACCCAAAGGACCAGGGCATCGTGTGCGCGAGGTCTTCACGGAGGGTGGTGGTGTACCGGGGCTTGTGGCCGTGGAGCAGGATGCGAGTGGCAAGGCCATGCAGGTGGCGCTGAGCTATGCCAAGGGCATCGGCTGCACGCGCGGTGGCGTGCTTGAGACGACATTTACCGAAGAGACCGAGACCGATCTGTTTGGCGAGCAGGCCGTGTTGTGCGGCGGAACCGCGGCGCTGGTGAAGGCCGGCTTTGAGGTGCTGACGGAGGCTGGCTACCAGCCGGAGCTCGCCTATTTCGAGGTGCTGCATGAGCTGAAGCTGATCGTCGACTTGCTCTATCGCGGTGGCCTGGAGTACATGCGGTATTCCATCAGCGACACGGCCGAGTGGGGCGACTACATTGCCGGCCCACGCATCGTGACGCCGGATGTGAAGAAGGCGATGCAGGGTCTGCTGGAGGACATCCGTTCGGGTGCCTTTGCGAAGCGCTTCCTGGAAGAGAACGAGACAGGTCGTCACGAGTTCAAGCGTTTCCGCGACCAGGAACGTGCGCACCCGGTGGAGAAGGTCGGGGCGGCGTTGCGCTCGCAGATGCCCTTCCTGGATCCGGTGAAGGTGGAGAACGGTACGGTCGTAAAAGCGTAGGTTTACGCCTACGCGAGCACGAGAAAGCCCGGTCTTGCGACCGGGCTTTCTCGCGCATTCCAAACGATTTCGGAGAGCATCCAAGGACGTATGGCTATGGCAACGGTTCTTCGTCTTCGGGATGGTTTTGGTTTGGACAAGCTGCATGTGGAGCAGGAGGAGCTTGCGGAGCCCGGACCGGGGCAGATCCATGTGCGCTTCCACGCTGCGTCGTTAAACTACCGCGATCTGATGGTAGCTACCGGGCAGTACAACCCGAAGATGGAGCTGCCGCGCGTACTTGGTTCGGACGCGGCGGGCGAAGTAGTTCACGTTGGGAAAGGTGTGACCGAACTGAAGGCAGGAGACCGCGTGGCGAGTCTCTTCTTCCAAAGCTGGCAGGCTGGGGAGATTACGCAGGGCGATGGCAAATCCGCCTTGGGAGGAGCCATCGATGGCGTGTTCGCCTCGGACCGCATCCTGCCTGCCACTGGCGTGATCAAAGTCCCGGCGACACTGTCGTTTGAGCAAGCGGCGACGCTGCCCTGTGCTGCGGTGACAGCCTGGAATGCACTTGTCGAGAAGGGCAAGCTGCACGCGGGGCAAACTGTGTTGATTCTGGGTACCGGTGGCGTCTCGTTGTTCGGCCTGCAGCTGGCCAAGGCCCACGGGGCAAGGGTGATCCTGACCAGTTCCTCGGACGAGAAGCTGGTCCGAGGCCGGGAGCTTGGGGCCGACGAAACCATCAACTACAACACGACGCCCGAGTGGGACGGGGAGGTTCTGCGCCTCACCGGCAAACGGGGTGTCGACCACGTAGTCGAGGTAGGCGGCGCAGGGACGTTGCCACGTTCTTTCAATGCGGTCCGGGTTGGCGGGCACGTTCACCTCATCGGTCTGCTCTCTGAGCCCGGCAAGGGAGTCGATGTCATGACTGTTCTGCGCAAGTCGCTGCACTTCAACGGTATCTATGTGGGCAGTCGCGAGATGTTCTCGCGACTAAACGACGCGCTGGCGGCCAACCGCATTCAACCTGTCGTGGATAAGACATTTCCGCTCGCCGAAGCACGGGCCGCCTTCGAGCACATGCAGAGCGGCAACCACTTCGGCAAAATCGTGCTCAAGCTCCAATCTTGATTGGCCGTTACGGAACTTCCCCATCAGGAGCTCCGTAACGATGAGCACCATGCGCCCCTGGCACCTCTGCCTGCTCTTCCTCTTGCCGTGGTCAACGACGGACGCTCAGGAACCGCCTGGGGCCCCGGGCATTCCACCTGCACTCTCCGCACAAGCGATCATGGCGCGTGTCGCGGCCAATCAGGATCGCACCGAAACCGAACGGGCCCATTACGTCTACATCCAGCATGCCCGCGTGCAGTCCCGTAAAGGAAGCGCGGTGATGTGTGAGGAGGTCACCGATACACGGATCGTACCGGGTCCAAAAGGGCAGACCCGTGAGCTATTGACTCTCTCCGGCCACGTCCGTGAGAGCAAACGGGTGATTCGCTACACGGTCCTGCCGTCCCGTGAGACGGCCGGCGTCCAGCACGATGAGACAAAGAGCGACGACGACAAAGGCGCAAGCGTCAATATCGGCGATAAAGAAACGGTTCTCGACGCCGACGCCCGGAACACGCCGGTAGCTGTAAACGGCACGGACATCAACCTGGTGGAGAGCATGCGCCGGAGCTTCACCTCGGATGGAGGGAGCAAGGACGGCGTCAGCGCGCGCCTTTTTCCTCTAACTACGGCCGTGCAGAAGAACATGGCTTTCGATCTGAAAGGCCGCGAGCCGAAGAATGGTCATGACACCTTTCATATAGCCTTTCGCCCAAAAGACGACAGCGATTACGATTGGAAAGGTGACGCCTGGATCGACGCCAGGGACTTTCAGCCGGTGGTGGTGCGGACAGCTTTGAGCCACAACATCCCTCTAGGCGTACGGATGCTGCTTGGAACGAGCGTCCCTGGGCTCGGCTTTACAGTCATCTACGGCCCTCAGGGAGGGGTATGGTTCCCTGTCAGCTTCGGCTCGGAATTCAATATCCACGTCTTGTTCGCCTTTCATCGCAAGATCGTTGTCGACGTCGAGAATCGCTCCTTTGAACGCACCCATGTGACCAGCACTATCCACGCTGACGAGGCCCGGCCCGTAACGCAGCCACAGGCCGAGCCGCACCCTTAGAAACCGCGTACCTTCAACGGCATCTCACGGAGGATGAAGTCTCTTCGAGTCATAGCCGGAGTCACACTGATGGCAACACTGGTGTCAGCGCAGGAGTCGGGGATGGTCACCCTACGTGCTTTGAAAGACCGCGCACGGCCGCTGCTCATCTTCGCTGCCGGACCCGAAGATCCCCAATTGGAGATCCAGCTGCGGACGCTGGGGGAACATGCGGCAGAGGCCCATGATCGTGATCTGGTGATCATTGCCCTGCCCTATCGCAGTCCAAGTCCGACGGCAGTGAAGCTTTCGCAGGCCGATGCAGACTTTGCCCGACGTCAGTTCGGTGTCCCGCCCGGGGAGTTCGCCGCCATCCTGCTGGGCAAGGATGGCGGTGCTAAGCTGCGGTCTGCGAAACCGCTTTCAATGGCAAAGCTGATCGAGACGATCGATGCCATGCCGATGCGGCAGGGAGAGATGCGCGGGACGCCAAGGCACTAATTTCAGGTTCAAAAAAAAATCGCTCCCGGAAAGGAGCGATGCAGTGCTGCTGTCGATCAGAGAGCTACGCTGTAATTTCAACGCCACGCCAGAAGGCTACCTTATGCTTTACGCTGCGAGCAGCCGACTTGGGAGCCGGATAATACCAGGCTGCATCGAGATTTTCCTGTCCATCGACGAACACGGTGTAATACCGCGCAAGTCCCTTCCAGGGGCATGTAGAACTCGTTGAACTGGGGCGCAGATACGCCCGATTTACGCTCTTCTCAGGAAAATAGGTGTTGCCTTCAACTGTTTCGACTTCATCGCTCTCTGCCAGGACCTGTCCATTCCAAATCGCTTTCGCCATGCGCGCGTCCTCCGTAGATCTTGGTGTGGTGCACTCACGCTGACCGCGCCAGGCGGTCGCCGATCGTGAATGCCCCATCGATGATCCCACAATCTACGGAATTTGGAAAGTAGCCGCCTGAGATCTCCGTAAGCTTGTAGCCCGCAGCTAGGCGAAGGCCTCCGCTACGGGACGGGTGCTGGCAGGGTCAGGACGACTCAACTCGCGCGGTTCCTCCTTGGGCTTAGGCGGTCCGATCTTCTCCTCGAAGTGACATACCGGTCCGGCAGCCGGTGCTTCTTCCCCGCCCTTCTTGGCACGACGTTTTGGCATGCGCTCCTCGTTATTCGGACAGACCAGGAATGTGCCTTCCTTATCAGAGACCTCAACCAGATAAGGCGACTTGCACTGTGCGCAAGGGCCAGCCACGAGCTTTTGATTGCTGGTGAAATCACATTTGGGGTAGCGCGTGCAGCCGTAGAACGTATCTCCGCGGCGGTTCTTGCGCGCAGCGACCTCGGCTCCGCACTTGGGGCATGGCACGTCCAGCAGGTCCTGCTTTACATACTTGCACTTTGGATACCCGGAACAGGCGATGAACTCGCCATACTGGCCTTCGCGTTGCAGCAAAGGCTTGCCGCACTTCGGGCAGGGCTCCTCGAGCTGTACGGGCGGCTTGGACTGCTGCTTCTGGTTCAGCTTGCGGATGGTCTTGCAGGGTGGGTCTTCGTTGTACCCTGGGCAGCTCATAAATGGCCCGAAAGGACCGTTGCGCAGCAACATCAGGCGCCCGCAGTTATCGCAGAACTCCTCTTCCTGCTCGGCATCGAGTGCCTCAGGTGAGCTGAGGTCGGGCTTGGCGGCAAAGTTCTCCTTCGTGAAGTCGCAGGTGTGCGGCTCCACAATGAGCTTCTTGCCTCGCTTGGCACCCTCTTCCAGGGCCTTCAGCAGCTCGGCCTTGTCCTGCACCTCACGGGAAAACTCCGTTACATCTTCCGTGAGGGCCTTCACGATCATGGGAAACTTATGCGCTTCCGTGACCTTCTTGATGGCAGCTTTTGGATCTTTCTTCAGCGGACCAAGGGCCACGTTGACAGGCTTGGTCTTGGTGAAGTTCGAACAGGAGTAAAAGGACCCAAACTTGCCCCACTTCAGGATCAGCGGTGCACCGCACTTCTCGCAGATCTCGTCTGTGGGCTTCTCCCAGGCCTTGATGTCTTCCATCTGCTTCTCAGCGACCTTGAGCTCCTGCTCCAGGTGACCGTAGAAGCCGTTCAGCAAATTGGTCCACTTCTCCTTGCCTTCAGCGACGTCATCGAGCTCATTCTCGAGCCCAGCGGTGTAATCGGCCTTGAAGATGTATGGGAAGTTCTTCACCAGCAGGTCGGTAACCACCATGCCGATCTCGGTCGGGATCAGCTTTTGGGCAATCTTCTTGACGTAGTCACGCTCCTGAATCGTGTTGATGATGGAGGCATACGTGGACGGCCGGCCGATGCCCTTCTCTTCGAGCGCCTTGACCAGGCTGGCCTCGTTAAAGCGGGGTGGCGGCTGCGTAAACTTCTGCTGCGGGTCGATCTCGTTGGCTGTGAGCGCCTGGCCTCGGGTCAGCGTGGGCAGGCGACGATCCGCGGCACTGTCTTCGCTTGTCGAGTCCTTGGCCGTCTCGTCCGCGCCATCGCCGGCACTGGCGTCGGCAATCTTTTTGTCTTCGGCAACACCCTTGGCATCGCGGGTCGCACGCGCCTTCTTGTTCCGCTCCTCGAAATACAGGAAGCCTTCGAATTTGAGAACACTGCCCGTTGTCCGGAAGTCATAGCTCGTCCCGCCGGCTTTAGCCTCGATGTCGACGGTGGTCGCATCGAACACGGCAGGAGCCATCTGACTGGCGACCGCGCGCTCCCAGACGAGTTTGTAAAGACGGTACTGCTCGTCGCTCAGGTAGCGGCGCATCTCGTCCGGAACGTAGTTGAAGTTTGTCGGGCGAATGGCTTCGTGAGCATCCTGCGCGTCAGACTTGCTCTTGAAGGTGTTCTCCGTCTTTGGCAGGTAGTTGGGGCCAACCTTTTTGCCGACGAACTCGCGGATCTCCGCGATAGCATCCGGGCTCATGCGTGTGGAATCCGTACGCATATAGGTGATCAGGCCCACTGTGCCTTCACTGCCGATCTCTATGCCCTCGTAAAGACGTTGTGCAACACCCATGGTGCGGCGCACGTTGAAGCCCAGTCGCCCAGCAGCGTCCTGCTGCAGCTTGCTTGTGGTATACGGCGCGGAGGGCCGGCGCTGGCGCTCCTTGGTTTCGATACCCCGTATTGACCAGGTCGCCTTCCCGAGCTCGGCCATGATCTCGTCCACGGCCGCCTTGTCCGGCAGCGCGTTGGCGAGGTACTGCTCCTTGCCGTCTTCATCGACGCCGTTGGACACGCGGATGGGCTGGCCTTTGACGCCCACCATGCGCGCGGTGAACTCTTGCAGACCGTCCTTCTTCGTGCCCGGAATCAGGGTCGCATCTATATTCCAGTACTCGACGGGACCGAAGGCGTTAATCTCGCGTTCCCGCTCCACAATCAGGCGCAGAGCGACGGTCTGTACGCGGCCAGCGCTGAGTCCGCGCTTCACTTTGTCCCAGAGCAGCGGGGAGATCTGGTAGCCGACCAGGCGATCCAGCACACGGCGTGTCTGCTGCGCATCGACGAGATTCTCGTCGACGTCGCGCGTGCGTTCAAATGCGGCTTTGACGGCCTTTTTCGTGATTTCGTTGAAGGTAACCCGGCGGATCTTGGTCTTGTCCTTCATGGAAGGCAGCAGCTGCATCTTGAGGTGCGCGGCGATGGCCTCGCCTTCGCGGTCAGGATCGGGCGCCAGATACACAGTGTCACTTTTGGCGGCCAGTTTTTTAAGGCGGTCCACAACCTTCTCTTTGCCGGGCGAGACGATCAACGTCGGCGCAAAGGTCCGGTGCTTTAATTCCACACCGATATCGTTCTTGGGCAGGTCCATGATGTGGCCTATGGAAGCTTCCACAATGTAGTCGCTGCCGAGGTACTTATTGATCGTCTTTGCCTTTGCAGGCGACTCCACGATCACGAGATTCTTTGCCATGCCCCACACCTGCCTGAGGCGCCTGACGGCCGAAACTTCGGCTCGTTGCCCTCTGCCAATCCAATAGCCTGCAAACTACCACGCTTTGCGGAACCTGCGTTAACCGCTTGTGGACAACGTCCGGCGGATGGACCGCTTGCGTGGCTCGACTCCGCAAGCTATAGACGCAGCCTGCGACCGTTCGTTCCGTTCCCTCTCTCGGGCCCTTCACAGGCTGCGGACGTAGTTCTTACCGGGCATCTGCCTGATCCGCCCGGCCAGCTCCAGCTCAAAAAGCGCTGTAAAGATTTCAGCCGAGGCCAGTTCGCCCTCGAGGCGCTCGATCAGTTCGTCGAGCTGAAGCGCTTCATCGGCGCGAAGGTGTTGCAGGACGAGCCGCTCATAATCACCCAGCGGAGCCGAGGCAGAACCCATGCCGGGTGCCCCGTCAAATAAGGATGCGGTCGTGCCCGGTCTGGATTCACCGCGGGCGGCAGCCTGCTCCTCGTTGAGCCGTTCCAGCTCGATCCGCACCTGCGAGGGAAGATCTTCCCAGACATCCTCCCAGGTGGCTGTCAGTTTCGCTCCCTGTTTGATGAGCGTATTGGGTCCCCAGGCGTTCTTGTTGGTGACATTTCCCGGAACGGCGTAGATATCGCGGCTCTGCTCGATGGCACAGCGGGCGGTGATACGGGTGCCGGAGTACTCAGCCGCCTCCACGACCAGCACGCCAACGCTCATGCCGCTGAGGGTGCGGTTGCGGATGGGGAAGTTCTGTGGCGCGGGAAAGGTGCCGATGGAAAACTCGCTGACGATGGCCCCGCCGGAGGCCACGATCTGTTCAGCAAGCCGCTTGTTTTCCTTCGGATAGATGACGTCGATGCCAGTGCCCCACACGGCCACCGTGATGCCGCCACCCTCCAGGGCCCCCTTGTGAGCGGCGGTATCGACCCCGCGCGCCATGCCGCTGAAGATGGCCACACCGCGCCGCGCGAGATCACGACTGAGCATCTCCGCCATACCCGCCCCATACGGGGTGGGGTGGCGTGTACCGACGACGCCGATTCCCGGGCGACTCAGCGCGTCGACGCTGCCACGAACCCACAGGATGGACGGAGGATCGTAGATCTCCAGCAGCGGGCCGGGGTAGGCATCCATGTCAGGGGTAATAAGGCTGGCCCCCTGCTCATGAACGCGGCGGACCTCCTCCTCGGCGACCTTGCGGCCACGGCCGTCAAAGCAGAACTGGGCGGCTGCCGCGGTTAGCCCGGCACCTTCCAGCTCTGTAAGCGAAGCTCCCCAGAGGCGTTCCGGCGCTCCAAGCCGCCGCACCGCACGCAGGGTGCGGGTGGGGCCCATGCCGGGCGCGAGCGCCAGCGCCAGCCAGCCAAGCTGGCCTTCTTCTGCAGAAATCGTTGCGTTCACGCGATCCTTCTCCGCTGCGTTTGTGGCGTAGCCTACGCGGATCTCCGTCGTGGGGCCATGCCACCTTCGGGGCGCGATAGGCTGAAAGTGTGCCGGTCCGCGTCGCTGCCATCTCGTTTTTGAACCCCGCTCCCCTGCTGTACAACTTCGAGCACGAGCCCGCAGCCAGCATCCTGCGCGCACGCTACACAGTGCACTACACCACGCCGGCACGCTGCGCGGCGGAGCTGCACGCCGGAGAGGCCGACCTGGGCCTGATCCCCATCGCCCAGCTGACGCCGGGGTTTGCCGTCGTGCCCGGCTGCACGATCGCCTCCCCCGACGAGGTGCGCAGCATCCTGCTGCTGGTGCGGTGCCCTCGCGAGTGCTCGAGAGACGAAGCGCTCCGAGGCATTGAAAGGATTGCCGCCGACAGTGCCTCGCGGTCTTCGGCGGCATACGTGCGGACGATCCTGAAGCGGTTTTACAATGCCCTGCCGGCGATGGAGGAGGAACACGCGGACCCCCTAGCCATGCTCGCCAGCAACGACGCGGCTCTGCTGATCGGGGACCCGGCCCTGCTGGCGCGGGAGCGGCGTGCCGAGCTGGACGACGCCGTAGGCCAGGGGACCGACGACCAGCTTCTGTGGCTGGATGTCGCGCAACTGTGGCGCGAACTGACCGGTTTACCCTGGGTCGCGGCGGTATGGGCTGTGCGACCCGAGGCACTGGCCCAGGCTGGTGTGAGTGCGGGGCAGCTGATTGCCGACCTGACGGCCAGCCGCGATGCCGGCCTGGCGCACACGGAGGACCTGGTGGCGGAGTGGCTGCCGCGGCTGCCCCTCTCGGCCGAGACGATCCGGACCTACCTGACCAAAAACATTCATTACGTGCTCGACGAAGCCTGCCTCCGCGCCATTCGGACCTTCCGGGATTACGCCGCGGAGGCTGACGTGCTGCCCGCTCTTCCCCGGCTGAACCTGCTTTAAATCGTCGCGGCTGGCGTAATTTGCTTAAGTGCGCGACCTGCGGGGGTGCTCGAGCGTCCTAACACGAGCATGCGATCCATATTTCTCCCTGCCTCTCTGCTTGCCGGTAAAGCCGGATCGCA
This sequence comes from uncultured Acidobacteriaceae bacterium, assembly GCA_964247615.1. GTDB lineage: Bacteria > Acidobacteriota > Terriglobia > Terriglobales > Acidobacteriaceae > Granulicella. The sequence continues at coordinate 15,163 of CAXTVC010000015.1, read as the reverse complement.
TATGCTGCCTTTTTTGTTCCATTTTGGGCTTCTCGGCCTGGGGCTGGTGTCCATCGTGGATAGCTCGTTTATTCCACTGCCCATCCCCGGCGTGACGGACATCATGCTTATCCTGTACGCCGCAGGACACGCCAACCCCGTCATGCTGGTGATTATCGCCACGCTGGGCTCAGCCCTGGGCGGGTTCCTGTCCCACGCAGTAGGCCAGGCTGGCGGCATGGCATTTCTGGAAAAGAAGGTCTCGCCCAAGCTGTTGAAGCGGATCACGAACTGGGTAGAGAACCACTCAATTATCTCGATTGCTCTGCCGGCCATATTGCCGCCGCCCGTGCCGCTTTCGCCGTTTGTGCTGGTTGCCGGTGCGGTCAAGATGTCGCGCCGTCGCTTCATGATCGCCTTCACAAGCAGCAGACTTGTCCGGCACATCATCGCCTGCTGGCTGGGCATTCATTACGGCGCCCAGGTGCTCAAGCTGTGGAATCACTTCTCAGCACGCTGGGCGGTGACGGTTCTGATTGTGTTCTGGTCCGTGACCCTGATCTTCAGCGCGATAGGCATATGGAAACTGGTGCAGACGTCGAGGTCGGTTGGTTTACAGGGCGGTAAAGCGGGCGGGCAGGCCCAGCCGCGGTCCGCCTGAGTGACCGGCTTGTGTCGCAGCATCGAAGCAGGCTCAAGGAATGGTAAACTTGCTCTTGTGCCGGGTCCTACGCGACGCGTACCCGCCAACCCCGCCAGGTCCGGAAGGAAGCAACGGCAACGGGCCAACGTGGGCGCAGTAGGGAAGCCCGGTACACTTCCCCCACAATCTTTCAGAACCTACCGCCTTGCGCGTCCCTCCCTTGGTCTTCGGGGTCTGTGACCCGGGGCGGTAAGATGCTGCATGGGGTCCCTTTCCCGGGAGGTTTGGTCGTTTGAGTCTCACCCTGAAGTCGCGCACGTCTGCCCGCGCCAAGATCTCGTCCGTTGGTATGTATGTCCCGCCCAAGCTGCTGACTAACGCCGATCTGGAGCGGATGGTCGAGACCACTGACAGCTGGATTACCGAGCGCACCGGCATCCGTGAGCGACACATCGTGGACAAGGGTGTGGCAACGAGCGATCTGGCTGCTGAAGCGGCCCGGACTTGCCTGGCCCGTGCGGGTGTGGATGCGACGGACGTGGACGCCATCATCGTCGCAACCGTCACACCAGACACAATGTTTCCTGCTACGGCCTGCCTGGTGCAGCACAAGATTGGTGCGACGAAGGCCTGGGGCTTTGATCTTTCGGCGGCGTGTTCCGGGTTTCTGTACGCCCTGCAGGTGGGCGCCAAGCTGATCGAATCGGGCGTGCACACCAAAGTCCTGGTCATTGGCGCGGATGTGATGACGTCCATCATTGACTACACGGACCGATCCACGTGCATTCTGTTCGGTGACGGTGCCGGTGCGGTTCTGCTGGAGCCGTGCGTGGGGGAAGAGGTCGGCCTCATCGACTTCCACCACGAGGTGGACGGTTCAGGGGCCTCCGCGCTGAGCATGCCTGCGGGAGGTAGTGCCCTTCCCGCCAGCCATGAGACCATCGACGCCCGTCAGCACTATGTGCACCAGGACGGCCAGAGTGTCTACAAGTTTGCTGTGCGCAAAATGGCCGAGGTCTCCGAGGCGCTGCTCTCGCGAAATGGGGTGACCGGCAGCGACCTGGGCTGCTTTATTCCGCATCAGGCCAATCAGCGCATCATTCTTTCCACCGCCGAGCGTCTGGGTATGCCAGCGGATCGCGTGGTCATTAATATCGACCGGTATGGCAACACAACGGCAGGGACCATTCCCATTGCGATGTACACGGCGCTGGAGACTGGACGCCTGAAGCGAGGCGACCTCATCCTGCTGGCTAGTGTGGGTGCAGGATATACGGTCGGTGCGACTTTGCTGCGTTGGGAGTTTTAGGCTCGAACACAGCTCTGGCGCGTGATACGCTTCGCGACAAGCAGTTTGAAGGACGTCGCGACTGCCGCTGCTTTCGTAACCCCCGTTCTCATTACTGTTCGGGTCGGTCATACCCCGAATGGGGCGTTGACCAATGCAGTTCGGGTCTCGAATATCTAAAGACAAGGACGGGGGTCCTTAGAGTCAGGCCCTCCGACGGGAAAGGGTCGGAATGCCCGATCTGGTGCACTGCATCTACAGCAGCGTTCAAACGCACGTTCTCGCGCCATCGGAGATCGACGCGTTACTTCGACACTCACGCCGAAGCAATCAATCGCACAACATCACGGGCATCCTTCTGCATGTTGGTCGAACCTTCTTCCAGGTGCTGGAAGGTCCGCCGCATGAGGTCGATGAGCTTTACCGCAAGATATTGGCCGATACTCGTCACACGAAGATTGCGCAAATCATCTACGAGCCGATCGCAAGACGCTTTTTTGGGGATTCGACCATGAGTCTGGCAACACTTACCGCCCAGGAGCTTGCAATGGCCCTGGACGAGCCTTCCGCAGAGCGCGTCGAAGAGTTGCTTGCCGGAATGGACGAGGGAAGGGCAAAGCGACTGCTACGCGCGTTTAGCCAGGGTCGGTGGCGCGCTCGCGTGGAGGCGCAGATAGCGGACCAGGTGTCCCTCACATGAGGCGAAAACACATCCCGACTCTGCTAGCCAAAGGACGATCTGCTGTTCCCTATCGACCTCTCCCCGCCTGTACCTTCGCCTTTCAGCCAATTGTGCACACGGCCAAGCGAGCCGTTGTGGCTTATGAGGCGCTGGTTCGTGGATCGAAAGGAGAGGGCGCTTCGGCAATCATCAGCGAGATCTGCCCTGCCGATCTGCCGCGTTTTGATGAGCTCTGCCGCTCCTCTGCCATGCGCCTCGCCTCGCGCCTCGGCATCGATTGCGACCTGAACCTGAACCTGGTCCCTCAAGGGTTTCAAGCCGACCGGGACTGCCTTGCCTCCACGCTGGATGCCGCCATCGAGTTCAATTTCTTTCCCGAGCGGCTGGTCGTTGAGGTCACGGAAGGAGAGGTCCTGGGGGATCAGGAACGCTTTCGAGATCTGATGGATGTTTATCGCGGACTGGGTATGCGGCTGGCCATCGATGATTTCGGCTCCGGCTACTCGGGGCTGAACCTGCTTGCGGATTTTCAGCCCGACCAGCTAAAGCTGGACAAGAATCTCGCGCGTGGCATCGCAAGCCGAGGGCCGCGCCAGGCAATTGTTCGAGGGATTCTGCAGGTCTGCCGGGATCTCGGGATCGAACTGGTTGCGGAAGGCATCGAGACCTCCGATGAATTTCACTGGTTTTGTGACGAAGGCGTTCATCTTTTTCAGGGGTATCTCTTTGGCCGACCAGGGTTTGAATTGCTGCCGGCGCTCTTTGTTCCGGCGCATGCCTGAACCTTCGGTGCGGAGGGTCCGTCCAATCGGCCCACGCTGTTAAACTGATGGATGTGAGTTTCCCCGCCACCCTGGAGCCGCGCAGCTCCGAGCAGACCTCCCCACCCACAGCGGACGCGCCGCGTAGCATTCGACCCAAGGTGGGTTTTGTCTCGCTCGGCTGCCCCAAAAACCTCGTTGACAGCGAGGTCATGATGGGTCTGCTGCAGCGCGCCGGCGCGGAGCTCACCCCACGGGCCGAGGACGCCGAGATCCTGGTCGTGAATACCTGCTCGTTCATCGATGCGGCCAAGCAGGAATCCGTAAATGCCATCCTGGAGATGACGCAGCACAAGACGGCCAACGGCGGTCGTGTGCAGCGTTTGGTCGTTGCCGGGTGCCTGGTGGAGCGCTACCGCGATGAGATCCAGAGGAACATTCCAGAGGTCGACGCCGTGGTCGGTACAGGCGAGTTAGAAGCCATTCTGGAGGCTGCGGGGCTGCAGCGCCCAGGACCGGCCGTGCTGGATTCTCCGTTCACGGTGCTGACGTCGACGCAGGTTGCCGCAATTGACAGTGGCGAGCAGATTCGGCGGGCGCACTCCGCCGTACAACAGCACTCGCGTCCCGAGGCGAGTGGCATGCAGGTGATTGAGGCGCCGCTCGCATCACGCCCCGAAGGCGACGCCCGCGAGGCTGCCGGCAGATTTTCGCGAGAGGGTTGGGACGGGGCCACGGCGGCCCTGCCGAGCTACCTGTACAGCGAAGCCACGCCGCGTGTGCTGACGACCGCCCGCGCTTCGGCGTACATCAAGATCGCGGAGGGCTGCGATCATCCGTGTTCGTTCTGCATTATCCCGCAACTGCGCGGTAAATTCCGTTCCCGGCCCATCGCATCCGTGGTCGCCGAAGCGGGGCAGTTGATTGCGCAGGGCATCCGCGAAATCACACTGATTGGCCAGGACACCACCTGCTATGGCGAGGACCTCGCCAAGGATCCGGTGACCGGCCGGCGCCCGGAGCTGGCCGACCTCTTGGACGCGCTCGCTCCCTTGCCAGGGCTGAAGTGGCTGCGTTTCCTCTACGCATATCCGAACAAAGTGACGACGGGCCTGTTGGAGTCCATCGCGCGCCACGACAATGTGGCAAAGTACCTGGACGTTCCGCTGCAGCATGCCAGCGCTGCCGTTCTACGGCGCATGAAGCGTGGCGGTTCCGCCGATCGCTTCCTGCAGATATTAGAAAAGGCGCGCAAGATCGTGCCCGACCTCAAACTGCGCACCAGTTTCATCGTGGGCTTTCCCGGCGAGACCGAGGCGGATTTTGAAGAGCTCTGCCAGTTCGTACAGGCCGCAAAGTTCGACTGGCTGGGTGTCTTCTCCTACTCCGATGAAGAGGGCGCAAAGGCTTTTGATCTCGGCGAGAAGGTTCCCAAGCGCACCATCGAGGCACGCCGTCGCAAGCTCATGCGAATTCAGAACAAGATCAGCCGCAAGGCCAAGGCGCTCTGGGTCGGGCGTGAGATCGACCTTCTCGTCGAAGGACCATCGGAGGAGACGGATCTGCTGTGGCAGGGCCGTACCCTCGATCAGGCTCCCGAGATCGATGGCGTGGTCCTGATCAACGACTTCGGACCGCACGACGAACTGGTGCCCGGCACGTTTTATCGTGCGGAGATCACCGAATCCCATGACTACGATGTGGTAGCCAGGATCATCGAATAGTTTATGGCTACGAAGTCGCTCCGCTGCCCAACCTGCCGCGCTGTCGTCCCTGTTGATTCCGCAGAGGTCCCCTTCTGCTCGGACCGGTGCCGTCGCATCGACCTCGGCAAATGGGCCTCAGATGAGTACAAGATCAGCTCGCCCATTCTGGATCCCGACTTGCTGGAAGAACTCGAACACGCGCAGCAACAGAACAACCCGTTCAGCGGTGAGCAGCGCAAAGAGTGGAAGAACTAGTGCCCGCTGGCCGACGGACCGCGTCCGCCTGGATCATTGCCACCTTCTTCGGAGCCGGCTACCTCAAGCCAGGTCCGGGCACTTATGGCTCGGTAGCAGCAGCGGCCCTCTGGCTGGTAGCGGGATGGCTGCTGCATCACAACACCCTCCAGCTCACCATTGTCACGGCGATCGGCGTGTCTGTGGCTACGGCCGTTGGCATACCCGCGGCAACGCGAGTGGCGCGTGAGGCCGGCCGCGAAGACCCCGGCTTTGTGGTCATCGACGAGGTGGCGGGCCAATGGGTAGCGTTGCTGTTTGTGCCCCCGCTGTGGACGAATGCCCTGGTGGCCGTGCTGCTGTTTCGCTTCTTCGACATCCTGAAGCCCCCACCGATCCGACGCTTCGAGGCGCTGCCGGAAGGCACGGGCATCATGGCGGATGACCTGGTCGCCGGAGTCTTTGCACTGGCGGGGACCCAGCTGATTCTGCACTTCCTCCAACGGCTGCAGTAGCGCCCCCGCCCCAGCGAATCTGCCGAACGTTGCCACGCCCAGAGGCCGGGACTAGGCTAGACATCATGAGTCTGCTGCATCCAACCCGGCCCGAAGCTCCGCACATTACGTCGCTGCATCCGTTCGCGGCCCTCCCCGGCGGTGCGTTTGAGGTCACCGGAACCCGCTTGGTTCGTGGGCCGGAGGCGGTCGATCTGCCCGATGCCTTCTTTGGCGAGATACGAGGCACCGTAGACCTGCTGCGACCCACGCGTGCCCAGGTGCGCGTGCCGGAAGGCGCAATCCCGGGCGATCTTGCGCTGCGCTACGCCGGGCAGGCTGGGCAGGCGAGCAACACCCTGCGTGCAAACGTGGCGGTGCCCGTCGCCGAAGAGCTGCACATGATCTCCAACCCTGCCGTGGACGCGGACGGCAACCTGTTTGCGATGGTCTCAGGACCGCGGGGCACGCGGGTTGCGGTCTCGATCTTTCGTCTCGGGCTCGACATGCAGGTGCGGCCGTTTGCCCGCGATCTGCTGAATATTTCGGCGCTTGCCTTTGGGCCGGATGGTTACCTATATGCCTCGTCACGGGCGGAAGGTACCGTGTACCGGATCTCGCCGGAGGGTGCTGTCTCGACCTTTGCGGAGGGCATGGGCATTGCGACCGGCCTGGCCTTCGATAAGGACGGCAATTTGTATGTGGGGGACCGCTCCGGAACGATCTTCCGGCTGGGGCCTCACGGCAAACATAATGCGGCAGAGATCTTCGTATACGCGACCCTGGAGCCATCCGTCGCTGCCTATCACCTGGCCTTTCGCGACGACGGAGTGTTGCTGGTCACAGCGCCCACCACAAGCTCCAACCAGCCTATCTACGCCATCGACCCGGGTGGCTCCACACACGTGTTCTATCGCGGCCTGGGACGTCCGCAGGGCATGGCCCTGGACGCGAACGGGAACGTCTACGTGGCGGCATCGCTGGCGGGGCATCGAGGGATCATAAAGGTGTCTGCGGATGGTCAGAATGCCGAGCTGGTGGTCAGCGGAAACGACCTTGTCGGTCTGTGCTTTCTTGAAGATGGCGCCGCTACGCTCGCCACGGGCAGCACGCTGTACCAGGTCGATCTGGGGATCACCGGGCGGCCCTTGACATAGACCAAATCCCGAGCCGAGGGGACGCATCTAACCGAGCGACATGATCGCTGAAATTATTGCAGTCGGCTCGGAGATGCTGACACCCTTTCGTCAGGATACGAATTCGCTGTACATCACCCAGGGCCTGAATGACCTTGGTGTTTCGGTCGCTTTTAAGACCATCATCGGCGACAACCGCCAGCACCTTACAGACGCGACGCGCACTGCCCTGCGACGGGCGGATGTGGTGATCTTTTCCGGCGGGCTTGGACCTACGGAGGATGACCTGACGCGGCCCTGTGTGGCGGCGGCGCTCGATATCGGCGTCCACAAGGACAATGCCACCATGGCCGCGCTCTATAAGCGCTTTGCCGAGCGGCGCATGACCATGCCGCCGAACAATGAAAAGCAGGCGGAGGTGCTTGACGGCGCCACGCTGCTGCCCAACGGCAACGGCAGCGCCCCGGGGCAATGGCTCGAGACCACCGTGGAGGGTCACCGCAAGGTAGTGATCCTGCTGCCCGGGCCGCCAAAGGAGCTGAAGCCGCTCTTCGACGAGCAGTGCAAGCCCCGCCTAGCGGCCTCACTGCCGCCACGCCACCTGGCCAAGCGGCTGCTGCGGATGGCCCTGATCCCGGAGTCACAGGTGGACGCCCGTACCGCCCCAATTTACAAGAGCTACGAGGATGTGGAGACGACCATACTCGCGGGTGGCGGCGAAATCCAGCTGCACTTTGCCTGCGTGAAGCCCACGCCCGAAGACGCCGAGGCCCGCGTAAACGCTGTAGCCGAGGCAGTGGCGCACGAGATGGGAGACGACATCTTTTCCACGCAGGGTGAGACGCTGGAAGAGGTCGTGCTACTGATGCTGGGGCTGCAGGAGGCCAGGCTTTCTGTTGCCGAGAGCTGCACGGGGGGACTGATTTCGGAACGGCTGACGAATGTGCCCAACGCGTCGCGCTCGTTCGTGGGCGGATCGGTGGTCTACACCAACGAGATGAAGACGCTCTGCGCTGGTGTGCCGCGCGAGATGCTGGAGGCACACGGGGCCGTGAGTGAACCCGTCGCCCGCCAGCTCGCCGAGGGAACGCGCGAGCGGTTCGGGACCACTTACAGCCTGAGCATCACCGGAATCGCCGGCCCCGCGGCGGGCACCGGCGCGGACAAGGGCAAGCCGGTGGGCCTGGTGTACATCGGGCTGGCAGACGCGGAAGGTACACAGGTAAAGCAGTTCAACCTGGTGGGCGACCGCGAGCGGGTGAGGCTGTGGGCCAGTCAACACGCGTTTGAGATGTTGCGGCGGCACCTGCTGTGACCCGTGATTGGTACACTCAGACCCGACGCGTATGACGCTTTGGATCCTCATGCTTACCGGGGCCTATCTTCTCGGCTCCATTCCCTTCGGCTACCTGCTGGTGCGGTTCTTTCGCAAGGAAGACATCCGTGCCATCGGTAGCGGCAACATTGGTGCAACGAACGTGGCGCGCTCCGGGGCAAAGGGCCTCGGTGCCCTGACCCTGCTGCTCGATCTGGGTAAAGGTCTGGCAGCGGTCCTGATCGCGCGGCATCTTGCGCCGGGCCTGCCGCGGGTTCCTTCCGACCTGGCTGTTGGGGCGGCGGTGGCCGCGGTAGTTGGGCATATCTTTCCGGTGTGGCTGGGATTCCGCGGTGGCAAGGGCGTGGCCACCGCACTGGGTGTGTTTCTGGCGCTGTCACCCATGGTTGCGCTGGGCGGCGTGGCGGTCTTCGCGCTGGTGGTCGTTGTCTCGCGCCTTGTGAGTCTGGCCTCCATTCTTGCGGCGGCCGCGCTGCCGGTCTTTGCCGTTCTGCTCTCGCCGGACCGGTCGCCGGTCTACCTGGGGGGCACGCTGTGCATCGTGGTGCTCGTCCTTGCCAAGCACCGGGCCAACATGCAGCGATTGATGGCCGGCACGGAACATCGCTTCGGCAGCGGAAAACACAGCACGGTGGCACAGGGCAAAGGCAAGGCGCGCGCATGAGCCGAATCGCTGTTTTAGGGGCAGGTGCCTGGGGAACGGCTCTGGCCGTGTCGCTGGCGCGGCGCGGTGGACATCAGTTGACGCTTTGGGCGCACTCGCCCGCGCACGCCGAAGAACTGACCGACAGCGGAGAGAATCTGCGCTATCTGCCCGGATTTGTGCTTCCACTCGATATCCGCATCACAGCGCGGCTGGGGGAAGCCATCGAAGAGGCCGAGGTGATCCTGTGTGTGACGCCAGCACAGGCTCTGCGTTCGGTGATGGAGCAGATAGCCCCGTCGTTGCAGCCGCAGCAGGTATTGCTGTCAGCCTCCAAGGGCATTGAAGAACGCACGTTTCTGCGCATGGCGCAGGTCGTTGCCGAGCACGCTCCGGAAAACCCCTTCGGCACCCTTGGCGGTCCCTCGTTTGCCCAGGAGGTCGCGGCCGGCATGCCTACCGCCGTCACCGTTGCCACGGACCAGCCAGCCCTCAGCAAGCGGCTGCAGGACGATTTCACCTCGTCCACCCTGCGTGTGTACCGCAACGAGGATGTCATCGGCACAGAGCTGGGAGGCGCCCTGAAGAACGTGATCGCTCTGGCAGCCGGTGTGGTGACGGGGCTGGAGCTGGGCGCCAACTCCGGTGCGGCGCTCATCACCCGCGGCATGGTGGAGATCACGCGGCTGGCCATGGCTTGCGGCGGTCGTCGTGAGACCCTGTCGGGCTTGGCGGGCATGGGCGATCTGGTGCTGACCTGCACCGGGGGGCTCAGCCGCAATCGCACCGTGGGCATCGAGCTCGGCAAGGGACGCCACCTGACGGAGATCCTGGAAGGCCTCAATGGCAAAGTCGCGGAGGGCGTTCGGTCCACCACGGCAGCCCTTGGGCTCGCGGCGCGCTACGGGGTGGAAATGCCTATCACGGAGCAGATGGCCGCTATCCTGCACGAGGACAAGCCGCCGCGTGAGGCTATCCGTGAGTTGATGGCACGGCCCGGACGCACCGAATAACACCGGCCCGCTGCCTAGGCCGTTCCCCCAGGACGAGGAAGCAGCGCCGGCGCGGCCAGCGACGTCCTTGATTCTGCGCCGACCCGAAGCCTGGTCACGATGACCACGGTGATGTCATCCTCCTGGCCGAACGCGATGGCTGCATTCGCAAGTTCACTCGCCTCGGCGCGCTCCTTTGTCCTGGCCTGGATACGGTCGAAGCCAAAGAGTTCCCCGTCGCGGTTCCGGGCCTCCAGCAGGCCGTCGGAGAAGAGCGTGAGCTGGTCGCCGGTTTGCAGCAATCCCTCGGTTTCTCCGTACTCGGCGTCCAGGCTGAAGCCGAGCGGAAGTGCCGGGGAAAGCATCACCTCCTCTCCATTGAGAAAGGGGCCAGGATGCCCTGCGCTGGACAGCAGAAAGCTTCCATCGGCGTCCAGAAAAACGACCACGCAGGTCGCGAACCCGCCGTGCAGCTTGCCGGTCAGCCTGCGATTGATGCCGGCCAGCATCTCCGCCGGGCTGGGCAGCTGCTCGGCAAGCGTCCGGATGGTCCCGACGATCAGAGACACCGCCATGGCTGCCGCAAGCCCCTTGCCGCTGACATCGCCCACGATCAGCAGGGCCGACCCGCCGCCCTGGGGAATCAGCTGAAAGAAGTCTCCGCCAACTTCGAGGGCCGGGCGGTAGGCGCTGGTGACCTCGTAGCCCAGCACCGAGGGCAGCTCATCGGGTATGAGCACCCGCTGCAGCTCCTGGGCACTCGCGAATTCCTGCTGAAGACCTTGCTGCCGCTCACTTTCCTGCAGGGCCGAACGGTACACCGCAAACACAAGCGATAACAGTAGCAGGGTCGCGGCGACGTGTTCGAGCGATACCCCATTACCGGCTACGTAAAAGACGGGAGTAATCAGCTTCTTCCATAAAGTCCAATGGGTAAACCGGTCGCCCTGCGAGAGAAACGCGCCTACCTCCAGCGTGAGATCCGTCAGCAGGGCAAAGGCGGCGACCAGCCAGGTGGCGAACGGCAGCTGCTTACGCCAGGCAAAACAGACAAGCACCACGGGAAACAGTTCAGGAAGGAGGATGACTTCCGAGATGATGCCATCGAGCCATTGCGGCCATCCGGGAGCCCAGCAGGCAACGGCCAGACCATCAAGTGCAAGCAGCGCAATCTCCAGCAGGGCAAACAGGCGTGCCAGGCGCATCACGCGTGGATTGTCCCGCAGGCCCAGCAGGTAGATCAGCAGAAACCATGTGGCGATGTCTTCCAGCGGTTGGTACACCGTGGCGAGCATGGCCTCCTGGACATAGCTGATGCCCAGCAGGGAGTGCCACCACCCGGCCTGCAGGCTGCTCCCCAGGGCAAACAGTGACAGCCACAGAAAGAGCGGCTGCTGACGATGCTGCAGCCACGCGGCCAGTGCCGCCAGGGTGACAAGGAGGTAGAACAGCGCCAGGCCCATGCGCAGGAGCATGCCTCGCAGGCGGCCAAAGCTGGCCGCAGCGGAGAGCGTGCCAATAGCCCCCGGCGTACCAAGGGTGGGTGTCTGTCCCAGGCCACCGCCCAGTCCCGCGTCGTAGGAGATCAGCGGCGCCTTCCACACGCGGATGGCCAGCACCCCCGCACGCTGCGGGCCGAGCTGAAAGGTCTGCGGCAGGGGGTCATTGGGCCAGGACCCACGCGGTGGAAAGGTGCCTTGTTGCCCGACGGGCCGGCCATTCCAGTAGACCTGGTACACGTCTTCAACGTGCGGGAGAAAAAGCGCGAGCTCAGGCGGCGTCCCGGGGGTGGATGGCACGTCGATGTGGCGGCGATACCAGGCGAAGCCGCTATAAGCGAAATGCCCCTGCTCGCCCCAGCCCTTGTCTGTGGCGATTTGCTCCCACGGCCTGTCATCAAAGTCAGGCGCGGCCCAGCGCGCATCGTCGCCGAGCTGGAAGGCCCACGGACCATCCAGCTGCGCGGTGGCCCGGCCCAGGCCAGCGATGTGCAGAACCGGAGCGGCCTCGCGTGTCGCTTCCGCAAGCCCGGAAGGAGGGCTCAGCAGACAGAAGAAGCAAAGAAGCCAGCGGAGGCATGTCATGGCCTTGACGGATCCTGTAGCGGCGGCGTTCCCCTCATCATAGTCACGTGAAGATCATGTTGCCCCATGGCCGTAGGCCTGGGCATCGATAGCCAACGGCACGGAGAATGCAGCCGTCCTACGACATCGATGAGACATCCCTTTCTATTCAGCCTTGCTCTTCTTTTTCCCCTTGCCGCCGCGCACGCGCAAGGTGCTCCCACAGATCGCCCCACCGGCCAGCTTGAGACAGTGGCCACGTTTTCGGGGCCCATGCCCGAGGGCGTCACGGTCTCGCATACCGGAAGGATCTTCGTAAACTTTGCCCGCTGGGGCGATGACATCCCGTTCACCGTGGCCGAGATGGTCAAGGGCAAGGCGGTGGCGTACCCCAACGCGCAGATCAATGACTGGCCAGGGCGCAAGCTGCCGAATCCCAACGCTTTCCTGGACGCCTCGGCGAACCAGAACCACTTCGTCAGCGTGCAGTCGGTGGTGGTCGATCCAGAGGACCGCCTCTGGGCGCTCGATACCGGAGCGCCGTTGCTCAAGAACATCGTCCCGGAAGGCCCCAAGCTGGTCGCCATCGACCTGAAGACCAACAAGATCGTCAAGACGATCCTGATCCCGGCAGAAACCTGCGGGACGAACTGCTACCTGAATGATGTGCGCTTCGACCTTCGCGTTGGAAGCACCAGCTCGCAGGACTGCACGACGATGCTTGGCAGCAAACCAGCGCCAAACCCCAACGCCCCACCCAAAGACCCGGCACATCCGATGGCCGAGCGTAGCTGCGCTTCGGGAACGCAGGCAAGCGATGGCATTCACGGCACCGCCTACATCACGGACAGCTCCAGCGAGGGCCCGAACGCCATCATCGTCGTCGACCTGGCTACCGGCAAGAGCTTTCGCCGCTTGAATCAGCACTCCAGCACCCTCTCAGAGGACCAGTTCCTGATGTTTGCCGAGGGACGGCCCGTCTACCAGACCCTGCCCGGCAAGCCTGCCAAGGCGGTCAACTTCGCCGCGGACGGTATCGCCATTTCGGCCGATGGTAAGGACCTGTACTACTGCCCGATCAACGGGACCAAGCTGTATGCGGTCTCAACCGACATGCTGCGCGACGAGACCAAGAGCGACGCCCAGGTCGCTGGGACGGTGCGCATCGTGACGGGCAAGATGCCGTCGGATGGCCTTGAGTCGGACGCTGCGGGAAACGTCTACATGACCGACCCTGTGACCGACTCGATCCACCGCTGGAACCCGGGAACAGGCCTGACCGAGACCCTCGCGCACGATCCGCGCATTCTCTGGCCCGATACGATGAGCCTTGCCACGGATGGCTATCTCTACTTCACCTCCAACCAGCTGCATCGCCAGCCGACGATGCACAACGGGCAGGATGAGCGGCAGAAGCCGTACCAGCTATTCCGGATCAAGGTGGATGCGCAGCCTGTGCTGCTGAAGTAAGAAAAACAGCCAGCCGGGTTGAGTGGACCAGCACTCCGCCCGGCTCTTACCGCTGCTTCAAGCGATCCAGTTCTGCAAAGATTTCGGCAACGGTGACGCGTACTGGTGTCCCAGGGATCGTGAGGGCTGTCTCTTCTGGCGTTAAGCGATCCTCACCCTCACCGAAGTAGGCCATCCGGCGCCATGGATCCACGGCCCAGACTGCCGAAACGCCCATCGCGAGATAATCTGCCACGCGCTCCCGCATGCGGCTCATGCGGTCCTCGCTCGAGAAGATCTCAATGCAAAGAACCGGCGCTGAGCTAACGACGCGTGCATCAAGGGCATCTTGCGCAAGGACAGTGACGTCGGGTACGCGAAATCTGGAAGAGTTAACTTGCACCCGAATCTCGGGAATGGCGTTCAAGCCCCATTCACTCTCGTGCAGCGCAAAGAGCTTAATAAAGAACCCCTGCAGCCAGCCATGAGGAATCTCGCCCGCATTTCTCTCCAGAACTTCTCCGTCGATATAGTCGCAGTCGGGGCGATAGGAGCTATGCAGGTAGACCTCCACCGGAATTGCAGCGGTGCTTGCCATGGCGAACCCTCACTTGCTGCAGCATACTCCTGCGTTTTCCGGAGAAGACGAACTAGCTCAGGTCATCCAGCATGGCCTGCATTTCGCTGGCGGCATGGGTGTTTCCCGTCCGCCCGCAGGCGGCAAGGCCTTCTGCAAGACGGGTCTTCGCGGCATCATTGCGCCCAACTTTGATCAACGTCTGCGCGCTCATCTGGTAGGCCGGTACGTAGTCCGGGTTGTTGTCCGTGGCGGTGGCGTATTCCGTTAAAGCTTCCTCGTTCCGGCCCTCGGCAGCGTAGGCCATGGCCAGGCCATAGCGGGCGAAGCTGTCAGTGGGGTTTTGCGCGAGGATCTCGGAGAGGGTAGCGATCTTGTCCATAGCATCCAGTCTAGCCAGCCTGCCGCAAACACGCTCCCGTCCCCTGAGCCTTAGAATAGAAACATGACTGAAAGCGTGGTAAGCCGGACCGTAAGCGAGTCCCAGGCAGAGCGCAGCGAGATCATCTTTCCGAACGACGCTAACGCCATCGGCAACCTGTTCGGCGGCCGCCTGATGCAGTTCATTGACCTGGTGGGGGCCGTTGCCGCCTGCCGGCACTCGCGCTCCATCACCGTCACGGCGAGCATGGATCACCTGGACTTCGTAGCGCCTGTCAAAGTCGGCGAGCTACTGATTTTGAGAGCCAGCGTAAACCGGGCCTTCAAGACCTCCATGGAGATCGGCGTGAAAGCCATGGTGGAAGATGTGCTCGGAGGGCGCGGCATGCGCCACGTGGCATCGGCCTACCTGACCTATGTGGCCGTAGACATGTTCGGCAAAAAGATCGAGGTCCCGGCCGTGACGCCGGAGACCGAACACCAGCGGCGTCGCTACGAAGACGCCGCCAATCGCCGTGCCATGCGTACCGATGAGGTGCTGCGCAAGAAAGAGATTCGCGCGGCCATCGGCCACGTATGGAATCTTTAGGCACGTACAAGAAAGCAGACTCTCCGCTGCGAAACAGTCACTCGGAGGGGCAAGGATTCGCAGGATGGGACACATGGGACACGGCATGCCAGGGCAGCCAACACCGCAGACACTGCCGGGCATCCGGCACGTGGTCGCGATCGGCTCCGGCAAGGGCGGCGTCGGCAAGACCACCGTCAGCGTCAACCTGGCGATCTCGCTGGTGAAGCT
>CAXTVC010000014.1:40844-52664 GCA_964247615.1 uncultured Acidobacteriaceae bacterium | reverse complement strand
GGGTATTTGCGGAGCAGGATATGGCCGTTGTAGTGGAAGTCGCCGATGAGGGGCGTCTCCCAGCCTTTGGCATGCAGGCCGTCGACGATGTAAGGGACGGCCTTCGCTGCGGCGTCGTTGTTAACCGTGATGCGGACGAGCTCGGAACCGGCTCGAGCGAGCGCGGCGACCTGCTGCACCGTGGATTCGATGTCCGCGGTATCGGTGTTGGTCATCGATTGGACGACGACGGGGGCGTCGGAGCCGACGCGGATGCCGCCGATGTTGACGGTGACGGCTTTACGGCGCTGGAGGAACGGCATAGCCCAATTTTACCAGTGACGCCGTGGGTCGGTCCGCTGCACCCCGCGACCGTCTTCCAGCAGGCCGGCGGACGGCGGCCGGGGCAAACGGCGTTGGCAGAGCGACAAATACGCACAAGATTGCGGGTCTCAGGCGTCTCCCGCTGCCTAACGGACCATCTACCTTACGGACCTATGACAATAAATGACCAACGCCCCACGCCGCCGGGCGGTGAGGGAACCTTCCTCACAGCCCTTTGGGATCCGAAGACAGCGCGCGTCCTGTTTACGGCCTTGCTCTTTGCCCTGGTGCTCGCCTTTCTGCACGGTGCCCG
The DNA here is from genome assembly GCA_964247615.1 of uncultured Acidobacteriaceae bacterium. GTDB lineage: Bacteria > Acidobacteriota > Terriglobia > Terriglobales > Acidobacteriaceae > Granulicella. The sequence goes on along the minus strand of CAXTVC010000014.1, from coordinate 52,048 downwards.
CGAGACGCTTACGCTCTTTCTGTTTGCGATCCTGTTCGCGTATTTTCTGGCGCCTGCTGTAGGTAAGCTGCAGGGCTTGCTTCGCGGACGCGGCAAAGCGATCCTTGTGGTCTACCTGCTGTTAGTGATTGTGCTCGTCGCGCTTGGCTTGATTGTGGGACCGAAGATAGCGGATGAAGCGAGGCAGTTGGCATCAAGCCTACCGTCGCTGGTGGATCGCGTTGGCTCCGGCCAGCTCGTGACTGAGTTAGGCAATCATTACCATTGGAACCAGTCGCGGGTAAACCAGGTACAGCTGTTTCTGAGTTCACACAGAGACGAAATGCTGGGATACGGCAAGGTTGTGGGCGCAAAGATCGCCACACCGGCCCAGAAGATCTGGTGGCTGATCCTTATCCCCATCCTCAGTCTCTTCTTTCTGAATGATGGCCAGGATATTGCCTCCAGCACGGTGGAGCTGGGACGATCGCCGCGGGAAAAGACGTTGATTGAAGGTCTTCTCAATGACGTTAATGTGATGCTGGGCAGCTACATCCGCTCGCAGGTCATACTTGCGGGCCTGACGCTGGTGGCCTACACCGTGGTATTAGGGCTGCTGGGGGTACCGTATGCCTTCATCCTTGGACCTGTGGCGGGCTTCCTTGAGTTCATTCCCGTGGTAGGTCCGGCCATCGCCGCGGTGTCGGTCCTGCTTATCGCGGTGCTTGCGGGCTATTCGCACGCCCTCTGGCTGGTGATCTTTCTGGGTGTCTGGCGTCTGCTGCAGGATTATGTGAACGCGCCGCGCATCATGGGCAAGTCGCTGGAGATTAACCCGCTGACGCAAATCTTCGCCGTGCTCGCAGGGGCCGAGATTGCTGGTGTGATCGGCGCGCTGATCTCTGTGCCGGTCGTGGCCATCCTGCGCATTATCTGGCGTCGTGTAGCGACGCGGGCTCCGGGCGGTGCCGAGACGGCGCTAACGGCTCACGAGTCTTCCTAGATTGGCTAATTGCAGGCTGGTAGCCACGGGCCGGGCAACTCGGAGCTGGCCCGTTGGCGAAGGATGGTGGGCTACACTGGCGCGGGTGATGATTGCATGGCTGAAGTTGCAGCATGGAGCGAGGAAAGGCATGCAGGTTCAGCGCAGGCATTCCCGGAGGCCACGGACGGAGTGGATATGGAGCGGCTGGTGGGGACGCCGCACCTGTTTGGACGGTTGAAGGCGCTACGACGTGGCGCACTGGTGCAGCCCCTGGGTGTGGTTACATTGCAGCCTGATGGTCGACTCACGGGGTATGCCCATCCAAATGAGGGAAGTTGGACACGCTACGACCATGGCGAGGTAACTGGCGACCGTGCCTTTGCGTTTGTGACTGTGAAGAACACCTGGATCCCGAGCTCGACGTGGACGCAGTCCATGGGTGATGTGCCGATAGGTTTCTTCTGCGATGAGCCCGAGATTGCCCACGCCACGGAACGGTTCTGCTTGATTCCACACCACGTAAATACGGATCCCAATGCGGTGGTGTACCTGGTGGCGACGTGCCTGAAATTCTATGAGAAGACGGTACCGGCCCTTCTACAGCAGTTAGCTGCAGAAGGAGTGGAGCCACACCGCATCAAGGTAGTCGTGAATGGATGCGAAGCGAACAGCGACCGCACGATTGATGGCATCGAGTATGCGTTCAGTACCCACGATGGATGGGAGTGGAGTGCGTTGTATGAGGCGCCCCTGCGATGGCAGTTTCGCTACTGCTTTCTGATCCACGACACGAGCGTGATCTTCCCTGGATTCCGGCGGAATGTAGAGACCTTCAACGATCACCTTGCGTGGGATCACCTGCCGGCCTCGCCGCTGGCTCGCTGCCTGCTCGGGTTGTACTCCCATGCTTTTCTGCTGCGGTGTAATGCCTGGTTGAAGACGACGGATCGCATCTCGAAGAAAGAGGGCGTGATGGCTGAGGGAGGCGCGGAGCTGTTGCTGCGATCGCGCGCTGCACTGGCCATGGGCGATCCGGAGTATGGCGGCGGAGCCAGAGCGGCAGAGTGGCGGGAGAATGTGGATTACTTCAACACGGGTGTGGTGCGCGTGCGAAGGGTTTTCCCGGCGATCAAACTACATAAGTTCATTCACACAGGTCCAGCTAGTCCTACGAGCTTGTAAGAGGTTACGAAGTTATCGCGTGCATATAGCTGATACAGCCTCTCCGGTGAGTTTCCTTCAGTAGAGTAGAGGCATGCCGCATCTTAATTTTTACTGGCTGTATGACCTGCCGAACTGGTTATTCGGCTTAACTGTTGTGCTGTTTTTCGTGCTTTACGGGCTCCTTGGCCTGTTTTCGACCCGTCGATGGGTTAAGCGGCAGCACCTTGCGGACCATTCACATAACGATATCGTCAGCTATTTTCTTGCCGCTATCACGGTGTTTTACGGAATTACTCTCGGGCTGCTGGCTGTGGCTACCTGGACCAACTACAGCAATACGCAGGACAAGGTCGATCGCGAGGCGCAGGTGGTGGCCAGCCTGTACCGCGATGTGAATAGCTTTCCTGAGCCGCTGCGAACATCACTGGACAATGACCTGCGCGCGTATGTGCGCGAGGTCATTGATGTGAGCTGGCCGCAGCAGCGGAAAGGCATTGTGCCCTATGGCTCCGGATTGAAGCTGGAGCAGTTTCAGGCTGATCTGTTGACCTTTGAACCCAAGACGGAGCGCGAGAAGATCGTCACCCAGCAAAGCTATACCGGCTTCAACACACTTGTGGAGGCGCGACGCAGCCGGCTTGAAACAGTGAACAGCAGCATGCCCGGATCGCTATGGTCCCTTGTCATCCTAGGTGGCTTGATTACGATGACGGCGACGCTGTTCTTCGATACACCGAGCTTCCGCATGCATTTCTGGATGACAGTGCTGTTGAGCACGCTGCTGGGCCTGATGGTGTTCCTGGTGGGAACACTGGATAACCCCTTCCGCGGCAAGGTAAGTATTGGCCCAGGAAGTCTGGAGCGGGTTTACCGGCAATTGATGGTGCAGCACGTCTCGGCAGCCGATGGGGCGCTGTCGAGACATGCTCTTGCGGTAGGCGGCACCCGGTAAGGTCACATAGCCGTGCAGGAAGGCTAGCGAAGCAGTTTGACGTGTGCTGCCTGCGGCCCTTTCTGGCCCTGTTCTACTTCAAACATTACCGGCGCCCCTTCTTCCAGGGTTTTGAATCCGGTGCTTTCGATCGCGCTGTAATGACAGAAGACGTCCGGGCCCTCTTCGTTCTTCAGAAAGCCAAATCCCTTTGCGTTGTTGAACCATGCGACGGTACCGGTGCATTGAGCCATGTTCGTTCTCCGTTCGGGTGGTGAAGCGCTGATTGACCTACTTGGTGAGGTTAGGTTGGTAGATGAGGCGTGCAGACATCCGGGGCGGTTTTAAGCCGGATGTTGCTGTCTGCCTGCGGGATACGGCGGTACGAGGTGCCCCATCAGATTGCTGGAAATCCAAAAAAGCCGTCTGTTCGAGGCCGCACTTAGGGAGTAATTTTTCTCTTGCTATACTGCCCGTGCCGAGCCATCCACAAGGACTTCGAGGTGGTTCGAGCCAGATAAGGGAGCAGTCTTTCAGGGAGTTGACGTCCCAGGACGCGAAGGAATGCAAAGAAGCCCGTACAAAAACACGCTGCTACAGCTTCTGGACCCAGCGAGCTTGAGCCGTCTGCAGCTCCAGAAACTGCAGCTGCCCGTCGGCCAGGATCTGGAAAAACCCGGCGAACCGATTCGCCACCTTTATTTCCTGGAACAGGGCATCGGCTCCATGACGACCTGTTTTGAGAACGGGATCCAGGTGGAGACCAGTATGTTCGGGTATGAGTCTGTCATCGGGGTTACTGCCCTGATCGGGACGAAGACCAGCCTGAACCGTATTTTCATGCAGCTTGGTGGTTCCGGCTATGCCTCGCCGCTCTCGGCAGCGCTTGCGGAGTTTGCGCTGGGTGGGATGTTTCAGAAGCTGACCCTGCGCTATGTGCAGGCGCAGCTCACGCTTTCTACCCAAAACGCCGCCTGCAATGCGACGCATACCTATGAACAGCGACTGGCACGCTGGCTGCTCATTTGTAGCGATCGCGCCCAGCAGGACACGCTGGATCTGGCCCAGGAGTTTGTCTCGCAGATGCTGGGGAGTACACGCTCTACGGTTTCGATCGCCGCCGCGCACCTAAAGGCGAAGGGCCTGATCGATTACAGACGTGGCGTGATTTACCTTTTGAATAAAGAAGGTCTCGAGGCCGAAGCTTGTGAGTGCTACCGCGTGGTTCGGGATTACCTGAAGAAGTTTTCAGATACGGCGTCCGTCACCTAAGAGGCGGTCTCTTCGTCCGCTGGCATCACTTGTTAGTCTGCAAGCACAGTGGTCTAAAGTAACCTATCGTAGCGTCGTGTGGGTGACTTACCAGGCGACTTTCTCTTCATCCAAGATTTTGGCCTGCTTGATGGCGGCGTACAACAGGGCTGCCGAGTAGAAGGCACAGCGACCGTCGGCAAATTTGAGGACGAGGCCGCTATCCACTCTTTCCGCAGAGATAAGATTCGGCTGGGCAGCAATCGTCATACAGTGATTCTCGCCAAAATGGCGCCGGGCCGTCTGTCTGTTACCGGGCATACCTCGAAGCGGTCCCTTCATTGAGCCTTTGAGGACGCTTTTGACGGCGTACAGAGTTTGCGGGGTAGCCTGTACTTACGGCACTCTCCCTCGTTCTTATGTGCGACGTCGCACAAAGTCTCTGCTCGGCAAGCTATAGTCTGTGTTGGACTTCAGCGTAACCCGCTATCGAGAGTAGGCCTTTCATTCGTGTACATCTGATCAATCCCAGCGATAACGCGTTCGGTACAGCGGTGATTACACCGCGCTGGTTGTTCGTTCTTGCGGCTGCGACCCCTGCATCGTTTGGCGATCCGGTTTTGGTGGATGAGTCCATCGAGGCGCTTGATCCCGGAACCATCGCCCAGGGAGATGTGGTAGGTATCAGCGTCCATACCGGCAACGCGCTGCGGGGGTATGAGGTGGGTCGCCTGGCCCATGAACGTGGGGCGACGGTTGTGTACGGGGGTATTCACGCGACGCTGTTTCCAGATGAGCCGTTCGAGCGTGGCTTTGCCGATCATGTCGTCAAGGGTGACGGCGATATTGCATGGGGACGTTTGCTCACCGACCTGGCGGAGGGCTCCGCGAAGATCGTGTATGACGGCGGCAGGATTGAAGGCGAGGACTTCCTGGCGGCACGCTGGGATCTGATGAAGTCCGAGAACTACATGTGGGCCTCGGTGCAGACGATCCGTGGCTGCCCGAAGCATTGCTCGTTCTGCTCCGTGTGGCGTACCGATGGACAGAAGCCCCGGCAGCGATCCTTTGAGAAGGTGATCGACGAGATCATCGACCTGCGGCGCAAGGGCTTTCGCTTCATTGCGCTTGCCGATGACAACTTCTATCCGGTGACACTGACCGATCTGCGATTGGCTCGCGAGCAGGGCAATGCGGAGCGGCTGGAGTCGTTGATGGCTGTGCGTAGTGAGCGCTTTCTGCTGATGGAGGAGCTCGCCAAGCTGCCGAAGGACATGGTGTTCTTTACGCAGATCACGATGGAGTCTGCCGAGGACGGCGAGTACCTGGATGCCATGCGCAAGGCCAACATCAAGGGTGCGCTGGTTGGGGTCGAGGCCGTTACGCCTGAGGGTCTGAAGGCGGTGTACAAGGACTTCAATTTTTCGGGTGATCGCCTGATTGAGCAGCTCAAGGAGTTTCGGAAACACGGTCTCCATGTGCTCGGGTCGTTCATCTTCGGCCTGCCGACCGACAAGCCGGGGACGTTCGACGCCACGGTGGAGCTGGCCATGAAGGCCGACGTGACCTTTGCGCAGTTTGTGATGATGACGCCGTTTCCCGGCACGGTGGATTTTGGCCGATGGGAGAAGGAGCAGGCTGCCAAGCCGGTCATCGAGAACGTGGATGGAACGCCACTGACGCGGTACTGGCTGATTCCCTCGGCGGTTCGGCCCAAGATGTTTACGCCTCACCCCTCGATGGAGTCGACCGAGATCAGCGAACGCACCCAGAAGGTATGGGATCGCTTCTATGAGTTCAGTGAAGTGTGGAAGCGATCAGCGTGCACGCCGAATCTTCGCGCCCGCCTGGCCTTTGTGCTGCTTTCCAAGCTGTACCGCCAGATGTATGCGGGAACCGGTATCTCTACGGACAGTGCGCGCCGCAAGAAGGCGAAGAGCTCTGCGCGGCTGATTGCGCGGCACACGCGCAAGATCTTCCAGGCAAAGCCGATGCCGGAGCTGGTCTCCCCGGTCTGGCAGCCGCGTACGCGACGGACGCAGCTTGTGCAGCTTCAAGGGAGTGAGCCCAAGGCGATTTAGCTGAGAGAACGTGCGGTACTCCCGACGTCTGTGTCATTTAGGCCGCGCTCCTGCATCCAATGGAAGCGAGGGCGTACGGTGTCCCTAGCGAGGGACTTTGTATGCTTGTTTTTGTGCTTTTCACCTTTAATGGGGAGCTCGCTCCGATCGCCGTGAATGGGATGGAGGGCGGTGCCGCCGACTTCGTCCTGCCAAGTGTTGGCGATACGGTGCATCACCGCGACTCTGCGGGGACTCCTTTTCAGGGCCAAGTCACCGATCGCATCTTTCACTACGATGTGAAGCAGGGCAGTGCGGTCCAGGGGGCGGTGTCTGTGACGCTGTGCCTTGATCGCAAGAGGGTTGCGTAGTGATTTGTTGAATCAAGCAAGAACTAGAAAGGCCCCGCTAAAGTGCGGGGCCTTTTTGCCGATAAGGACAACGTGGCTTACGCGGTGACGCGGCGACGTAGGACGCTGAAGGCGCCAAGTAGACCCGTGCCGAGGAGGGCAATGGACGAGGGCTCGGGGGTGACGCCTGTGTTCTGGGTGAGGGTAACGGAGTCAAGGGGCGTGCTGAAGCCGTTTTGGACGCTGTCGTTGCTGTAGGAGTAGGCACCCTGCGCGAACAGATTCAGGTGATCGGTCGCCGAGGAGAAGAGCAGGCCGTACTCGTCCAGGACGAGACCGTTGGTGCCACCAGTGGTGTACACGACGTTGTCATATTCATAGGTTGAGTTGTAAGCGAAGGGAGGGCTGGTGAAGTTCGCTGTTTGGAAGCTCGACGAAGTGCCGCCCGGAGTGTAAAGCGTGATGCCCACGCCATTTGCGGTGCCAGAGCCGCCGGTGATGTCGTAGGCGCCGGCGACGGTTGGATCGGCAACGCCGGTGAGCGTGACCGTGGCGTTCAACGTGGAGCCGGTTGCGGTGAGGGTAAAGCTCTCAGCCCGGGATTGGGTAGGGTGGAGAAAACAAGAGGAAACGAGCAGTGCTGCAAAGGCGGGGACGTACCTGGTCCGCATGAAGGATCTCCTGGGTTACTGGTGCAGGTTCATGTTAGTGCAACTAACAGGTAAGACGGGGAAAAACGGCCATTGAACTGCGAGCACGCCAAGAATCTTTGGTACCCACCGATATGAGAAGTAACAGGAGAGGACGGCAGAGACAAAGACGGTGAGCTTCTGCAACGGAGGCCTTCCGGGCGGGTGGCGGGTTTCTGTCCGTGGTGGGAGATGAAAGAAGTGGTGTGCCGCTGGCGATTGCCGGAGTGCACAAGAGATGTGAAGCCCCTTGTGACCAGGGTGGAGATGAAGCGATGGCTTGGAGAAAAGCTCCGGTACGTGACGCGGAACGGGCGGTAGAGAATCAGCCGTTCAGCCAGAACACGGTGAACAAGGTCGCGCGAATCAAAGGCGCGGTCGAGGTCAAGAGCGTATGCCCGTACTGTGCCGTGGGCTGTGCGCAGAATGTGTACGTCAAGGGTGGCCAGATCATTGACATCGAGGGCAATCCGGACAGCCCGATCAATGCCGGGACGCTGTGTCCCAAGGGATCGAATGCGTTTCAGCTGGGGACCAATCCGCACCGCGTGAAGACGGTCCGGTATCGAGCACCGTTCTCCGATCATTGGGAGCAGAAGCCGCTGGAGTGGGCCATGGAGCGGATCGCGCAGCTGACGATGGAGGCGCGCGAAGAAGGTTTCATCGAGCAGCGGGATGGCAAGGTCCTGAACCACATGACCAACGTGATGAGCCTGGGCGGCGCCACGATGGACAATGAAGAAAATTACCTGATCAAGAAAATGTTTGGTGGCGGCCTGGGCATGGTCGCGATTGAAAACCAGGCACGAATATGACACAGCGCTTCGGTGCCCGGTCTGGGCGCTGCGTTGGGTCGCGGAGCGGCCACTAGTTATCAGGAGGACATGGCGAACGCTGATGCCGTCCTCATCATGGGATCGAACATGGCCGAGGCGCACCCGGTAGGGTTTCGCTTCGTGATGCAGGCGCGTGAAAAGGGCGCGCAGCTGATCCATGTGGATCCGCACTTTTCGCGTACCTCCGCGATGTGTCAGCAGTATGTGAAGATCCGCACCGGAACTGACATTGCATTCCTGGGTGGACTGGTGCGCTACGTCCTGAGCGAAGACAAGTGGTTCAGGGATTATGTGCTGTCGTTCACCAACGCAACGACGATCATCTCGGATGAGTTCAAAGATACCGAGGAGCTGGGCGGGGTGTTTTCGGGCTTTGACCCGAAAACTGAGCGGTACGGTGCGGGCCACAATACCTGGCAGTACGCGAGCCACGATGTAGGCACGAAGAACCAGGCGGGAGATAAGGAGAAGTCAGAGTCGTTCACCTCGCGCAGCGGATCGCTGGAGAGCACGGACGTAGCGACAGATCCGACACTGCAACATCCGATGTGCGTTCTGAACGTGCTGAAGCGGCACTTCGAGCGGTATACGCCGGAGATGGTGGCCGACATCTGCGGCTGCAGCGTGGAACACTTCGTGAAGGTGGCCGAGACCATCTGCGCGAACTCTGGCCGCGAGCGCACGACGATGCTGGTGTACGCGGTGGGCTGGACGCAGCACTCGATCGGCGTGCAGATCATTCGCGCGGCGACCATTGTGCAGCTGCTGCTGGGCAATATTGGACGGCCGGGTGGTGGCATCATGGCGATGCGCGGGCATGCCAGCATTCAGGGCTCGACCGACGTGCCGACCCTGTACGACATGCTGCCGGGCTACCTGATGCAGCCGTCGTCGCTGCGTGATCACAATTCGTTGGAGGAGTACCTGGAGAAGGAAGAGGTCAAGACGGGCTTCATGGCGAACATGCCAAAGTTCGTCGTGAGCCTGTTGAAGGCCTGGTACGGCAAAGAGGCCACCTCCGAGAACGAGTACGGTTTCCGTTGGGTGCCACGCATTGATGACAACTACTCGATGCCGGCGTCGCTGGTGCGCATGGCCGATGGCGGGATCAAGGGGATGTTTGTCTTTGGGCAGAACCCGGCGGCGGGCACGCCTAATGGCAAGCTGAACCGCAAAGCGTTGAAGCAGTTGAAGTGGATGGTGATCCGCGACTACTTCGAGATCGAGACGGCGTGCTTCTGGTACAAGGGGCCGGAGAACCCGGATCCGAGCACGATCGGGGCCGAGGTGTTCTTCATGCCGGCGGCCTCGAACACGGAAAAGGAAGGCACCTTCACCAACACGCAGCGATTGCTGCAATGGCATGACAAGGCGGTCGATCCGCCGGAGGACTGCCGATCGGATGCATGGTTCATGTATGACCTGGGCAAGCGCATGAAGCGACTGTATGCGGACTCGACGAAGGACCGCGACCAGGGCTTGCTACACATGACCTGGGACTACGAACAGGACCATCAGGAAATGCTGCCGGATGGTACGCCGAGTCAGATTGTTGGGGAGCCGGATACGCAAAAGATCCTGATGGAGATCAACGGGTACACGACCGACGATCGCAAGCAGGTGGCGAACTTCAACAGCCTGAAGGACGATGGTTCAACGGCCTGTGGCTGCTGGATCTACTCGGGGGTTTTCCCTGAGGAGGGTGTGAACCGGTCGCGGTCACGGAAGATGACCCCGGGCGTGCCGACAAGCCCGGAATGGGGCTATGCGTGGCCTCTGAATCGCCGCATGATGTACAACCGTGCCTCTGCGGACGCGGAAGGCAAGCCATGGTCCGAGCGCAAGAAGTACATGTTCTGGGATGCGGAGGCAAAGAAGTGGGCGGGACCGGATGTACCCGACTTCGAGCCGACCAAGGACCCAAGCTACCGGCCGGAGAAGGATTCCAAGGGCATGGCGGCCATCGCAGGCAACACGCCTTTCCTGATGAAGGCGGACGGTAAGGCATGGCTGTTTGCGCCGATGGGGGCGCAGGATGGGCCTTTACCAGCGCACTATGAGCCACTGGAGTCTCCTGTGCCGAACCTGCTGTACCCCAAGGTGAGGGACAACCCGACCATTGAGAAGTACCCGGGGCCACTGAATGAGTACAACCCGAATGATGGGGAGTTCCCGATCGTGGCAACAAACTACCGGTTGACGGAGCACTACCTGAGTGGGCCGATGAGCCGGTTTGACAGCTGGTTAAACGAGTTGCAGCCGGGCATGTTCTTCGAGATCAGCCCGGAGCTGGCCGCGGAGAAGGGCATCGTGCACGGCGAGTGGATGGTGGTGTGGAACAAGCGGGCGGCGCTGGAGGCCAAGGCCATGGTGACGCATCGCATCCGGCCATTGCATGTGAATGGCAAGACGCTGCACCAGATCGGCATGCCCTTCCACTGGGGATGGGCTGGCGAGGTGGTGGGCGCGGGAGCCAACGATCTGACGTCGATCAGCGCGGACTCGAACGTGAGCATGCATGAGGCAAAGGCCTTTACGTGCGACGTGCGGCCGGGGCGATTGAAGGATCGCGTTGATATAGCGCCGCTTGCGGCCGAGCCGTGGCCGACACGGGAGAAATCACCGGACACGGCCAAGTCGGATCAGCCGGAAGGGCAATTGCTATGAGTGAATTCAGTCTGCACGGCCAGACCCTGGGCGGGTTTGCAACAGATCTGGTGGATACGTTTTTACGGCCGGAGCCACCTCCGGCGCAGGAAGAGACCGGCTTCTTTACCGACACGACCTTATGCATCGGTTGCAAGGCATGTGAGGTGGCGTGCAAGCAGTGGAATCAGCTGCCGGCTGATGGGTTTGACTGGACTGGCAACAGCTATGACAATACCGTGGCATTAAGTGACACCACGTGGCGTCATGTGGCGTTTGTCGAGCAGTTTGACCCGGGCTCTGATATCGGTCG
>CAXTVC010000014.1:36292-40744 GCA_964247615.1 uncultured Acidobacteriaceae bacterium | reverse complement strand
GTTCGGCAAGGTGAGTGAGCTGCGCGAGCATGCCGCCAAACGTGTGGAGCAGCTGCAGGCCGAAGGCCAGGACGACGCCTACCTGTATGGGGCCGAGCCGGCCGGCGAGTACAGCGCGCTGAACTCCTTCTTCCTGCTGAAGGACAAGGCATCGGTCTACAATCTGCCCGCAGCTCCGCGCCGTGCGGCAGCGCACCTGAAGAAGAACTACCTTTTCAGCTTTGCCGCGTCATTGGCGCTGACCGCGGTGTCCGTGTTCCTGTTTTCAGGTGAAACGCATGGCTGATATGTCGGCGCGCAATCTCGCCGAGGTACAGGAACACGACGACACGCGCGATGTGTTCACGAAGATTTCGCCGTCCTATGACATTCAGAAGGCAGCGAAGCCGTATCGGTCGGAGGATCCGGGCTATTACGGTCTGCCGATTCTGAAGCGGCCGTTCTGGAAGTGGGAGATTGCGCTGTACTTCTTCTTTGAGGGAGTAAGCGGTAGCGCGTATGTGCTGTCGACCGTAGCCGGCTTGATGGATAAGGACCGATTCGCTGGGCCGATCCGGTCGGCGCGGGTGCTGTCATTCTTCACGATGGTGGTCTGTCCGCCGCTGCTGATCATGGACCTGGGCCGGCCGGAGCGGTTTCATCACATGCTGCGGATCTGGAAAAAGACCTCGCCGATGAATCACGGAGCATGGGCGCTGACCGGGTATGGCACGATCGCTTCTTTCCTGACGCTGTTGGCGGTGCCGGCCCAATGGATTCCGCTGGAGTTTGCCGCGGGTGCGCTTGGCTTTCTGCAGCGCTGGATGCCGGAGCGGGCAATCAGTGTGCTGGGCCTGCCGTTTGCGCTGACGATGGTGAGCTACCCGGGCGTGCTGCTCGCGACAACGGCGAATCCGATCTGGTCGCGGTCGCACTTTCTGGGGCCGCTGTTCGGGGCCAGCTCCATGAGCTCTGGCGCTTCGGCGCTGACATTGCTGAACTACCGCTCAAAGGACCATGGATTGCACCGGGTGCTGGGGCGGTTTGAGGATGTGGCTGCTGCGGTTGAGGCAACGGCCATGGGGCTCTATTTTGGCGGCGCGAAGCAGGCAGCACGGCCGTTGTGGAAGGGCAAGCAGCGAGTCCTGTTCTTTGCGGGGGCGCTTGGGTTGGGGCTCCTTGTGCCGGCGCTGCTACGGCGAAGCAAGAGCAAGCTTTTACGTGAGGGACTGGCTCCACTGCTAACGATTGCCGGCAGCGTGGCGTTGAAGTGGTCGGTAACGTACGCGGGACAGGAGTCGGCGCTGGACCCGGAGACGGCGAACTTCAATGGGGACACGATAGACGGTCAGCCCTACTGGGGTCCCAAGGCTCCGAACGCGGCCCAGGTGCAGGCGACTGAGGGTGCTACGGCAAGCATGTAATTTGCTGATCTACGCGTGCGGTCTGCGGATGAGCAGCCGGAAGCAACTTCAACCTGCGGAAAGCCACAACAGGAGTTGAGATGCCCAAACCTGACGGTGGTCAGGCGAGGGTCGGTGCTTGCGTGGTGTCGGCTGGTATGGACGTGGTGCGACCGGCTGTATCGGTGTTTGGGGACCACTCGGCCTGACCGCGGGGGAGGAACACGCTGACGATAGTGCCGTGGTTCTCGGCATCGGTGCTGGAGGCGAGGTCAATGGTGCCACCGTGCTTTTCGATGATGCCCTTGGAGACCCAGAGGCCAAGGCCAGTGCCAGCCTCCCCCTTGGTGCTGAAGAAGGGTTGGAAGAGCTGGCGCTGGATGTCCTGGGCGACCCCTGGGCCACCATCTTCAACGGTGATGAGGATACCTGGGCGACGTGCCGCCGTGGCATCGGAAGGATCTAGGCCGGAGGAGGCGCGCGTACGGAGCTTGACACTTTCGCCTCGCGGGGAGGCCTCGGCGGCGTTGGTGAGCAGGTTGGTGAAGACCTGGCGCAGCTCGGCGGGGAAGCCTGAGACCACGGCCGGCTGCTCGAGATCGGCGTTGATGCGCACGCCGATGTCTTTGAAGCGCCGCTCCAGCAGTACCAACACGCTGCCCAGCAGACTGGAGACGTCGAGCGCCACGGAGGTGCGTGACTCGCGGTACATGCCGAGCAGAGCCCGGCTGATCTGGGTGGCGCGGCTGAGTTCGCCCTGGGCCATGTCCAGAAAGCGGGCGTTTTCCTCCGCGTTGGTGCCGGTGCGCATGAGGTAAAGCAGGTTCGAGACCGAGTCGAGCGGGTTGTGTATCTCGTGGGCGATCGTTGCGGCAAGGCGGCCCGCGACGGCGAGCTTCTCAGAGGCGAGCAGGGCGGATTGCGTACGCCGCTGCTGGGTGCTGTCGCGCAGCACGAGGACAATACCGGCGATCTCGCCGTTGCGCTCGTAGACGGGCGCGCCGCTTTCATCGACCGTCAACTCAGTACCATCAGGACGACGCAGGAGGAAGGCTTCGGAAGGAGCTATCTGTCGGAGCTCGCGGCGGACGACAGCGATGGGGGATTCGGGTGGCTGGTGGCTAGCCTCGCCTTCCAGCCGGAAAATCTCATCGAAGCGACGATTGCGGGCTTCCGCGAGTGGAACGCCACTTAGCTTTTCTGCGGCGGGATTCATGAGCTCGATGCAGCCTTCGAGGTCGCAGACAACGACGGCTTCGCCGAGGGAAATCAGGATGGCGCGGAGGCGTTGCTCAGAGTCATAGGTGGCCTGCGCGTGTTTGCGCAGCGCACTCAGGGTCTGCTGGAAGGCATGGCTGACATTGTGGAGCTGGTTGTAGGCGAAGATGCCGATCAGAAGGCCGGCAATGAGAACGGTGCCGACCAGGGCTTCAACGGTGTGTCGGAGCTCGAGATGCCAGTTGTCGACGGCCTGATTGCGACGCTGGGTCTGGTCGGCGGTGACGCCCCGGATGATGCCGCGCATGGCATCCATGCGGCCTTTGGCCCGTAGATTCAGGCCGGGATCACGGGTTTCACTACCGGCCTGTACAGAGGAGATGATGGGTTCGGCGGTGGTGCGCACCCAGGCGAGATGGCGAGTGCGGAGACTGTCGACCGGATCGGTGCTGGCGCCCTGCTTTTCCAGACCCTCATGGAGCCTGCGGATGCTGGAGCGCAGGGGCTCCGCCGCGTACTCATAGGGCTGCAGGAAGATCTCGTTGCCGGTGGTCTGGTAGGCGCGGAGGCCGGTTTCTTCATCGACCATGTAGGCGGTGATGAGCGTGGCCGTCTCGATGTTTGCGTCCGCAAGCTGAATATGAGCGACGGCTCGCTCGGCATCCATGACCTGCCACGCCAGAGCCCCTGCCACCAGGGCAAGGGCGATGATCGGAAGGAGCAGGGTGCGGCGCAGGGCGCGATTAAGTTGGTTGAGATTCAACAGCAGACTCCGGTTATGCTTCTGCGAAGAGACTGTCCAGTTTTTCCAGGAGTGCCGGTGCACCTTCGCCTTTGGTCATATAGATGTCAACGAGCCCGGTGATGTCTGCAGGTAATCCTACGTACGCCGAGAGAAGCAGAATAGGAATCTCCGGTTTCTCGGCACGCATGCAGGCCGCGATTTCGCCCCCATGCATGCCTGGCATGGAGTAGTCCAAAACAACGGCTTCCACTGGCTCTGTACGAAAGATGGAGAGACCAGAAGGACCGTCAGGGGCCGTGAGTACTGTGTAGCCCGACCGCTCCAGGAGCAGCCGCCGTACTTCCAGACCAATGTTCTCGTCATCAACACAGAGCACGAGGTGGCCTGAATCCGGCATGGAACTGTCCTCCCTGGCCCAACTGCTGGCAGAAGGATACCATTCTCGACACAACCGGACAGAGGACGAAGGTGGTAGTGTGACTGCCTCATCAGTAACGTACCAGTAACTTACTCTGATAGCTGGTGTGCATCTCCCGGCCAGTACAGCAGTGCAGGCAGCAGAGGGAAGTAGAGAGCCAGGACGATGCGGTCGGGTGCGTGGCCGGCGGCTACTGCAGCATCGGCGTAGGCCTGCATCTGAGGCGTATATTTCCGTTTCTGATCGGCAAGGAAGGCCTCGCGGGACCGTCCACCAAGCTCTGCCGTCTTGTAGTCCACGATCCAGAGATGGGTTTGCTCACCTGGGAGCTGCGGCTCGGGACCTGCGAGAAAGGTTCGGTCGGCGCGTAACGTGGCATTTTCTGCAGCGATCAGGGAGGGAATGGCGGCCTCACTGCGCGCGTGGGCCTGAGGCGCGAGCAGCCAGGCGCCATTCGGGTCGGCTAGCGTGGTTCGCAGTGCGCGGAGAGCTCGGCCGGCCTCGAATGTAGCTTGCGACGGAGCGATGCCTTCGCTGCGGAGCGTGGCGCCGAGACGGTCTCCCCAGCCGGGCAGCTGGGCCAGAAGATCCCCGACACTTTGGGTTTGGGCGAGGCGTGACGCCAGGAGCTGCAGGAAGCGGTGCACGACATTTCCAAAGGCCCGTGCGGCAAAAGAGCCTTCAGGGCG
>CAXTVC010000014.1:29992-36192 GCA_964247615.1 uncultured Acidobacteriaceae bacterium | reverse complement strand
CAGGCCACGTAGAAGAGGCGCTTGGCTTCCGCAGTTTCGCGGCCGCGCTGCCGGCGGTTGAGCCAGGAAGCCAGACGGGAAGGGTCCTCACCCTTGCTCTGGATAGGCGCCACTAAGAATTCGGGTTGGCCTTCCGGACTGTCGAACTCCAGCCATTTCAGGAATTGGGCATCACTGCGACCTGAGCCGCGGTGCAGCGCGGGGATGAGCACGAGATCCCATTCAAGACCCTTGGCTTTGTGAATGGTCATCAGCTCTACTGCTGCATCGGGTGCGCTGGGTTCGGCGTAGAGCGTGCGCAGCCGGCGATTCAGAAGCGAGAGGCTGGGGGCGTCCTGGCCGCTCTCGCATTCGTGGAGCAGATCCAGGAAGCGCAGGGCATTGGCCCTTTCATGAGGCTGCAAGGTGGCGTCGCCCCCCAGGGTGCGCCAGGTGCGCTCGACGTGGGTGCTGAACGCAGTACGGCCGAGATCCTTCCCTGCCTGCTCGAGAACGTTCCAGGTACGGGCGAGGCGTGCCCCGCCATCCAGGCTCACGCGGTCCGCGCGGGTCGCGATCCGATGCAGAAGGGTGTCATGTATGTCCGCTTCGGCACCGTCCCCGGTGAGCGCGAGCAGGTCAGGCAGTGTGAGACCGCAGACAGGCGAGCGGAGGACGGCCAGCCAGGCGACGCGGTCTGCCGGGCTGAGCAGGGCGCGGGTGAGCGCGAGCAGATCGAGGATCTCGGGTCGCTCGTTTAGGGCTTCGATGTCCACGGCACGAAACGCCATCGGACCGCTGCCGTGGTTCGCGTGGAACTCCAGGATCACCGGGGCAAGGTGAGCGCGATTGCGCGCCAGGACGGCGATTTTGGGAGCTCGCTTCCTGCTTTCCCCGGGCCAGGTCTCGAGGAAGCGCTCAATAGTGTTCCGGATGGCGCGGGCGTGCGCGGCAGGGGTGGGTTCCAGGCGATCCGCGTCGTCATCGGGGTCGGGGTCGAGCGGTGCTCCGAAGCCATTGCGCGCTTCAGCCGGGGGTTCTTCAGCGATGTGCCAGTGAAGAGCGGGGTGCGCCCCGGCGGGCCGCGTGGCGGTGGCGGCGATGAACGGGACGTCGACGGAGGCGGGTGTCAGGGCGGGGTCGTCGGGCGAGGGAAGGATCTGCTCGAAGGTGGTGTTAAAAGCGTCGACCAGGGCCGCCTGCGAGCGGAAGTTTGCGGTCAGGCGAAGGGGATCGACGGTGAGCTGGCCGAAGAAGCGGTCATTCATCACGCGGCGAAAGCGTTCCACACGCGCCTGCCGGAACTCATAGATGGACTGCTTGGGGTCGCCGACGAGGAAGAGGGTCTGCGTCACGCCGTCCCAGCCAGCGGTGAGTGCCTCGAGAAGCTCATACTGGCCGGCGGAGGTGTCCTGCATTTCGTCGACGAGCAGATGCTTGAGGCGGCCGACCGAGCTGTTGAGGAGGTCCGAGGCGGATGACTCGGAACGCACCAGGGTGCGGGCGGTCAGGGCCACCTCAGTGAAGTCACACACGTGCCGCTCGGCGAAAAGGAGCTGCAGTTCGAGGAGACCCTGATACAGAACGCGATACAGCGATTTGACGACGCGCCACTGATCGTCGGGAAACTTGGGATCGGGCAGGTCCCTGAGGTTACAGAGGGCATCGCGGAGACCGGGGCCCTGCAGTTCACGGTCCTTAAAGGACTGGATGAGCTCGCCCAGTTGCGCTTGCTCGGGTTTGGACGCCTCGAACTTGAGGACGTTCCTGTTCAGGCTCGAGCGCCAATCGCCATCGCCCTTCAGTAGGAGATTTGTCAGGCAGATCCAGTGATCGAGGTCGAACGCCGAAGCCGCAGGAGCGTGTGGCCGGCCCTCGCAGAGGGCAATGGGGGAGACTTCGCCCTTGTACCCGGGGCAGGTGCTAAGCGTGTGGGCGAGGTTCGCGAGCCGGCCCAGCAAATCCGGGCCGATAAGGTCGGCGGTTGCAGCGAGTTCCTGGCCGATGAGGCGTTCCAGCGTTTTGTCCAGGCGTGGACGGACCTCCTCGTTGAGGGCGCTATCTGTGAGCTTTTCAGTGTTCAGCGGGATGAGCTCGCCCCATTGATCGCGGCCACGCAGCATGTCTGCGAGAAGACGTTTGACATCGCCAGGCTGGGCGTCACGGTGCAGCAGGAGCTCTTCAAGGTCGTGACTGAGCACCGGATCGGGGCCGCCCATGTGGAGCAGCGTGCGCTCAGCAGCGAGCTCGTAGATGGGGCCGGGATCGTCGGTGGGGGCATAGCGGCCGCCGGCGCCGGCAACGAGGGGCAGGCTGCCGGCGAGCTCCGCGCAGAAGCTGTCGATCGTGCGGATGTTCAGCTGCCGGGGATTTTCGAGCAGGTGCCAGCCAGCGGTGCGGTCACGGGCAAGGGCGGCCTCGGCGAGCTGGCGGGTCGTGCGATCGAAGGAGCTGGCGTGTAAAGGAAGAGGGGTGGCGAGGCGTGCCGCCGCAAGCTGCGCGAGGACGCGATGGCGCATTTCGGCATCGGCTTTGCGGGTGAAGGTGATGGCGAGGATCTCTTCTGGCTTCTCTGCGCCACCATAGGCCAGGAGCTTGAGGAAGCGCTGGATCAGGAGCCCGGTCTTGCCGGAGCCGGCAGGGGCTTCGACGATCCAGGAGCGCCCGATGTCCAGGGCGGAACGACGTTCGGTGGCGTCGGCTACGTCGTCCGGAGGTATGTCTTCCATTGCCGGGGGAGGGGGCGCGGCCTCGAAGCTCGCGGTTTCGGGGAGCTCCGGCAGGGCAGGCTCGGGGTTGGAGCTATCTGGATCGGAGCTATCTGGATCGGAGCTGTCGAGGTCGGGAATCTCAGGGTTGAGGATCTCTGGATCGAGCAGGGATCCGAACAGGAGCGACATCTGGAGGAGTTTAGCCAAGGGTCTCCTCCTCCGCTGGCTCGTCCTCTTCGTCTTCCTGCGCGAGCAGGGTGGCCGGGTCGAGGCGGCAGAAGAGCTTGTGAGCGCAGAAGTTGCAGGTCTGGGGATAGGACTTCGGGTCGACGGTAGCCCTTCCCTCGGCAAAGGCCTGGGCGAGGGTGGTCAGCTCGGTGTGCCAAGCCTCGAGCTGCGCGCTCATGTCGACGAGCTTGTTGCGTTTTCTCGGGAACGGCCCAGCGGCTTCGGTGAGGCTGATCCAGCCCATGGTGTCGCCGGGGCGGATCTGGGCGAACGCGATGCCTTTGAGGGTTTCTGGATCGGCCCCAAGAGCGTAGGCGGGCAGTTGCGGCGCGTCAGGACGCTCGTCCAGCCAGTGTTTGCTGGAAAGGTCGAAAGACGTCTTGTAGTCGACGAGGATCTGTCCGCCGGCGACCTCATCAATGCGGTCGGGACGCAGTGAGAGGCGAATGGGCCCGATTTGGAGAGTCTGCTTTTGTTCCTGCGCGAGCACGGTGAAAGGGGAGCGTTCGGCTTCGATCTCCAGCCAGCGGGCGAGGAGATTTGTGAAGCGGCGCCGCAGGATATAGAGGTAGCGCTCGGCCCAGGGGTCATCCGCGGGTGCTTTGAGGTGGTGTTTTTCCGCGGCCGCTGCCACGGAGCGCCGGGCGAGCTCGCGCCGTTCGTCTTGACTGAGCTCCTTCAGAGCGGTGTGCGTTCGCAGGTCGCGCCAGAGAAGTTCAAGCGCGGTGTGAAGCAGGCTGCCACCCTCGCGGAAGTCGATGCCGAGGGCGCGGGCGGGTGTGTCGTCCGCGCCGAGGCGGTAGGTGGCAAAGGCGCGGAAGCCGCAGGCCGCCTGGAGGCGTAGAACTTCGGCCCCGCCAGGAACTTCCGCCGCATGGAGGAGCGGAATTGTCTCCGGATCGCCGAACGGTTCGGTGAAGACTGGCGGGGTGAGGACTTCTTCCGGCAGCAGATGAGTCGCGGGGAGGCATTCGAAGCGGAGGTCTTCGCACAACGGCGTGAGTTGTGAGCCGCCGTCAGGGCTCAGGGGGGCGAGTAATAACAGTGTCCCGGAGCGTTGCCCGAGGCTGTCCAAAGCTGCGCGGCCCCGCGCCAGCGTGTGCCCGGGCTCGCCGATGCCGAGGCTCCGCTGGAGAGCCTGCGGCAGCAGGGGATGGCGCCGTTCCGGCGACGGCAGGTTGCTGTCGGTGGCATCGAGGTGGATGGCCAGATCGAAGGTGAGCGCCTCCGCCTGGGCGAGCGTGAGGACCTGGACGGGAACGTCGAGGCGGCACGCGGGTGCAGGCAGATGGGCAGCTTCGGCGGCGAGCAGGTCGAGGGTGGCGGCGAAGCCGAGCGTGGAGCCATCAAAGTGCAGCGTCGCCAGGAGGTCCAGGAGACCGTCCCATGCCTGGACGGCGCGGAATTCGGCCGGGGAGAGCGTGCGAGGACCTGGCCAGCCAACGGTTTGCAGCAGCTTGCGAATGGCTTCGGTCCAGTCAGCGGCGGAGCGAACGGAGCGCTCCGGCCCAAGATCCCCGACGGCGCGATGCAGCGTGCGGAGCTCGGGAAAGCTCGCGAGTGGTGTTGCTGGTTGCCTGGACGCCTGCCTGGGGCGTGCGAGGAAGCCTGCGAGATCGAGGGTGCCGCGGAGGGCAGGGACGTCCCGCGAAGATCCGAGGTCGAAGCGCGCGCGTGATTCAGGGGAGTCCGTGAAGGTGAAAAAGGGTGAGAGCAGCAGCTGGCCAATGCGTTCCAACCCGAGCGGTCCGGTCGTCCAGCGAAGCATGGAGAGTGCATCGGCGACCAGCGGGACGGTGCCGAGGGGAGTCTCCGTGGCGAAGTGCCAGGGCGTGGAGGAGAGGTCCGCTGAAACGGGCTCGAGCTCCGGGGTAAGCAGCTCGCGGAAGAGTCGTTCCAGCTCGTGCCGGTCGGCATGGGGGTCGGGACAGATGAGAGCGAAGCGGGGTGCCTGGTCTTCCGTGTCTGCCGCCTGCGCTGACCTCTTGCGCGCGGTTTCGGCGAGGACGCGAACGGCAAAGCGTAACTCCGCGCGCTTGTCGGGGAGTTCCACGGCCTGGCGTTGTTCGGTGCCGGGACGGGAGGTTTCGCGCAGAGGATGCTGTGAGACTGTGACGCCAGCCGCGGTGAGCTCATCCAGGAGGTGTGTTTGTCCAGGCGTGATTTGCTCGAAGCCGACCAGATGAAGGGAGCGCGGGAGGGTGACCGCGCGGTCGCGAAGATGTGGCACCAGGGCGTCCTCGAGCAAGCTCGTGGCAAGCAGGCGGTCGCGCCGGCAGCGATCAAGAAAGAGGCCCAGCCAGTGCGCAAAAGCGCGTGCGTCGACAGTGTCCGCTTCGGCGCGTAGACGGTGGGGTATGCGGAAAGAAGCCGCACGGCCCAGGGCGGAGCGAGCAAGGGTCGCGAGGTCGCGGGTTGCGGAGGGGGAAAGTGGGGGGCCGGGCGGATGAGCCGTGATGATGTCAGACCAGACACGCTCTTCCTGGAGCCTGTTCAGGAGCAGGCGATCGTCGTGGCCTTCCACCAGAAGATCGGCCCACAGCGAGGTGGTCCACTCGCCCCAGGCGAGCGGCGGCCTGGTCTGGATAGGGTGCGCGGGGGGTGTGAGCAGACGGGAGCGCCACAGGCGTGCGGCGTGCCCGTGCGGAAGGAGAAGCGTCTCGCCGGCGAGGTACAGGTCCTGCAGGGGGGCGTTGTCGAGCGGCGAGGTCACTGCTTCCTTTATAAACCTTTGTTCACCGTCTCTTCGCCTCCGAGGTGTGAGTCCTGCGTGGAAAACGAGACCGGTTTGCTTGGGTCAAGACGGGTAAGGAGCAGCATGGCCGGGACGACCAGTGCGGGGACCGCCATGGCGAGCCGCAACGATCCGGTCTGCGTGGAGATGACGCCCATGAGCCAGGGAAAGAGTGCCGCGCCCAGGCCGGAGACTGCAAGAAGCGTGCCGGCGACGCGGGGTTGGACCTTGTGACGCAACAGCTGGGCGAAGGTGGAGGGGAAGACCGGCGCGAGCGCCAGGCCGAGCAGAACGCAGGTCAGGGACAAGGTGGCGGCGGTGTGGGTTTGGGAGAGCGCGAGGATCAGAAACAGGCACAGAGCGAGGCTGACGGCCTGAACGGAGCGCTCGCGGAAACGCCGCATGAGTCCTGAGGCGAGGATGCGGCCTACTGTGAGCGCTGCCCAGAGCACGACGAAGCCGGACTGACCGCCGAGGAGGTGGCCGCCGGCGAAGCGCAGAGAAAAGGTGGTGAGCCAGGCGGTGAGGCAGGTTTCCAGGCCACCGTA
>CAXTVC010000014.1:23121-29892 GCA_964247615.1 uncultured Acidobacteriaceae bacterium | reverse complement strand
GAGAAGGTTGCCACACAGGGGCCTGAGCACCATTTTGTGCGGGGCCAGGTGATCTCTGTGGACCCGGCACTGCAGTCGGTGCTGCTGGCGCATGAGGCCATTCCCGGCTTTATGCCGGCCATGACGATGGAGTACAAGGTGGAAGACCCGGCGGCGCTGGGCGAACTGCACCGGGGCGACCGGATCGGTGCGGATCTGCTGAACGATCGTGATGCAGCCGGAGCGAAGAACCTGCGACTGGCTAATGTGGACGTGCTGCAGCAGGCAAAGGCGGACTACTTGCCTGCCGTGCAGTACCACGTTCCGGCGGTGGGCGAGGCTGTTCCGAACTTCGCGGTTCTGAATCAGTCGGGTAAGAAGATCAATGTAGGGCAGTTCAAGGGCAAGGTGCTGCTGCTGACGTTTATCTACACGCGGTGCCCTTTGGCGGATTACTGCCCGCGAATGAGCCGGAATTTTGCGGAGATTGACAAGCGGCTAGCGGCCGATCCGGCGCTGTACGCGAAGACGCATCTATTGAGTGTGAGTTTTGACCCGGCATACGACACACCCAAGGTGTTGCGGAGCTATGGTGGTGCTTATACCGGGAGATATTCGCAGGAGAACTTTGGGCACTGGGACTTCGCTGCTCCTGACGTAGAGGAGCTGCCGAAGATGGAGCAGTGGTTCGACGTGGGCGTAACACCGGCGGGCAAGACGCTGCAGCACTCACTGAGCACGCTGATTCTGGGCGCCGATGGCAAAGTGCTGGCGTTCTATCCTACGAATGACTGGACAGTGGACGAGGCGCTAGCGGTGATCCGGGGCGCGATTTCCTAAGGAGGAGATGGACATGGTGCGAATGACGCGGGTGTTTGGAGTGGTGCTGATTGTCCTTGGTGCGGTGTATTTCTACCTGACGGGGGCGTCGCATCCGACGGCACTGATACCGGCGGTCTTCGGCGTGCTGTTATTTGTATGTGGCCTGCTTGCCAATACCGAGGATACAAAGCGGCGCATGCTGTGGATGCACATCGCAGTAACGGTTGGTCTGATCGGGTTTCTGTTTCCGGGATTTCGTGGAGGTATGGCCCTGGCGCACAGCGTGAATTTAACTGAAGTACAGCGAACGGCGGCGCAGGAAGAGATCGCCATGGCGGTGATCTGCGCCGTATTTACTGCTTTGTGCGTCAGGAACTTCGTGGCGACACGGTCGGCGCGAACGGCGTCGGTGTGAGGCCAGTGGTGAGGCTGTGGCCTGCCAGGGATGTCGGTTCGCGGTGTCCACAGCGTAGACTTGGGCCAATATGAGTAGCTTTGGACCTTCAAGCATGGGAGGCGGTGCGCCGCGTATGCGCCCTGTGGATTCACCAACGCGGGGCGGGGCCGCCGGGGCTGCGCGAGCAGCTGCAGGGGACGCCAAGCCCAAGATCAAGCTGAGCAAGGTGCTGCCCGAGGTATGGCCGGAGATCAAAGCGCTGGTGTTGCCGCGTCGCGGGCTGCTGCTGGTCAGCTTTCTGCTGATGTTGGTGAACCGGGCGGCGTCCTTGGTGCTGCCCATCTCTTTTAAGCCGCTGATTGACAAGGTGTTCATCCATGGCCGCATGGATGTGCTGCTACCTATCGTGGGCGCGGTGCTGGGCGCCACGATCCTGCAGGGCATCACCTCTTACGCACTCACACAAACGCTGAGCAAGGCGGGGCAGCGCCTGATCGCCGAGCTGCGGGTGCATGTACAGGAGCACATCGGCCGCCTCAGCGTGAGCTTCTACGATGAGAATCGCACGGGCACGCTGGTCTCGCGCATCATGAGCGACGTGGAAGGCGTGCGCAACATTATCGGCACAGGCGTTGTTGATTTCGTGGGCGGTGTGCTGACAGCCGTCTTTGCGTTCGCGTATCTGGTGCACTATTCGGCGCGCATGACGCTGGTGACTTTCTTCATCATGCTGGCCTTTGCGGGTGTGGTGCAGCGGGCGTTCAAAACCATTCGGCCCATCTTTCGTGAGCGGTCGAAGATCAATGCCGAGGTCACCGGCAGGCTCACGGAATCGCTGGGCGGTGTGCGTGTGGTGAAGGGGTACCACGCCGAGGCGAGTGAAGCCAAGGTGTTTGCTGCGGGGGTTGATCGGTTGTTGAACAACGTGATCAGCTCCCTTACGGCGCAGTCGCTCATGACGCTGAGTTCTACGGTCATCCTGGGCGTGGTGGGCGCGGTGGTGATGTGGATGGGCGCGCACCTGCATGCGCAGGGCAAGCTGACCCCAGGCGACTACTTCAGCTACGTGATGCTGCTCGCCTTTATGACTGCGCCCATCGTGGGGCTGGTATCGATTGGCACGCAGTTGACCGAGGCAGTGGCGGGGCTGGAACGTACACGCGAGGTGATGGCCGAGATTGAAGAAGATGCCGAGGCAGGGCGACGCCTGGCGTTGGACAATATCGTCGGTGAGGTCGCGTTTGAGGACGTGCGCTTCTCTTATGTGGACGATAAAGAGGTGCTGCACGGCATCAGCTTCACGTCGAAGCCGGGCACGGTGACGGCACTGGTGGGGTCGAGTGGATCGGGCAAGTCGACGATCATCAGCCTGGTGTGTGCATTCCATACGGCGACGAGCGGTCGCGTGAAGGTGGACGGCGTGGACCTGGCCGAGGTGCGACTCGCGGAGTACCGACGGCAGCTGGGCGTGGTGTTGCAGGAGACCTTCTTATTCGACGGCACGATACGTGAGAACGTGCTCTTTTCACGCCCGGAAGCCACGGAAGCAGAATTCCTGGAAGCGTGCCGCATTGCGCGTGTGGATGAGTTTGGGGAGCGTTTTGCCGAGGGCTACGAGACCATTGTGGGTGAGCGTGGCGTCAAGCTTTCCGGTGGTCAGAGACAGCGGTTGTCGATTGCGCGCGCTATCCTTGCCGACCCGCGCATCCTGATCCTGGACGAGGCAACAAGCTCGCTGGATTCTGAGAGTGAAGCCATGATTCAGCATGGCCTCAGCTTTCTCATGAAGGGTCGAACCACCTTTGTAATCGCTCACCGCCTGTCAACGATTCGTCGGGCTGAGCAGATCCTGGTGATTGAAGAGGGACGCATCGTGGAACGCGGTACGCACGAAGAGCTGTATGCATTGCAGGGCCGCTATCGCGAGTTATATGACCGGCAACATGGGCTGGAGCGCAATCTGTTTCTGGCGCCGGGTGAAGGGGACCTGGTTCCAGCAGGGGCCTAACTTCCATCAACAAGAATGCGATCCCGGGAGGGATCGCATTCTTGTTGCAAGGGATTGCGATTACATGCCTGAGACGGGGCTGCCCATTTTGGCCTGCATCTTGTCCGCCATCGCCGTGTGTTGCGCGACAACTTTTTCGCCCTTCAGGACGATGGGCTTGAGCTGCATGTCCTTGGTGGTGGAGGCTTCGGCCTTGAAGGCATCCAGCGACTTGTGGTGATCGGTGGACATGGCTGTCATGTACTGCTTGTCGAGGTCGGCCCCGGAGAGCTGACCCATAGCGTCATATTTCGCCTGGTGATCGGAGTCCAGCGCGGTTGCAGGCGCGACGCCCATCTTGTCAGCGACGGGCTTCATCTCGGCTTCGAGCTTCTGATGATCGGTGATCATCTTCTGCGCATAGGCCTTCACCTTGGGGTTGGTGGACTTCTGCAACGCGAGCTGGCTGAAGGTGATCTCGGTGTAGTCGCTGAGCGACGCCGTCATCACAAACTGCTTGTCCGCGTCAGAACCCATTGCCATTGTGCCCATGTGCCCGGGCGTACAGGACATCGTCTGGGCAGAAAGAAGCGCCGGGCCTGTCATTGTGACGCAACCGAGCGCCAGCGTGTACATCATTTGCATTTTCATCAATATCTCCAAAGCAGAGCTCCATGGCTCGGCTGCGTACATCTGTAAGAATCCCCAGCAGGTTAGGCGCGTTGCATCCCCGGGACGGAAAGTCTTTATGCTGAAGGAGAGAGACTTCATGCCGCCAACACAGAATCCCGCCCCTTCTACCCCGTCCCTTACTGTCCCACCTTCTGCCGAGCGCGAACCGCGTACGGTTACGCTGCATGGAACGGACCTTCGTGATGATTACGCGTGGCTCCGCGACAAGGGCGCAGAGCGCGTGACGGCCTACCTGGAAGCGGAAAACGCCTACACGGCAGACAACATGACCGGTACCGAGCCGCTGCAGGCGCGGTTGTATGACGAGATCCTGTCGCACATAAAAGAAGATGACAGCTCCGTACCCTATCGCGATGGTGGATGGGAGTACATCTCCCGGACCGAGAAGGGCCAGCAATACGCGCGGTACTGCCGCCGTCCTGTACGGGCGGACGGGAGCGCCGATGAGGCAGCCGAGATGGTCATTCTGGATGTGAATGAGCTCGCGAAGGGCCAGGCGTTTATGGCCGTGGGTTCTTCGGCTTTGTCACCCGATGGCAGGCTGCTGGCCTACTCGACGGACAACACCGGCTTTCGGCAGTACACGCTGCACGTGAAGGATCTCGAGACAGGTGAGCTGTTGCCGGATACGGCCGAGCGCGTGGGATCGCTGGCCTGGGCCGCCGATGCGAAGACGTTGTTTTATGCCACTGAAGATGAGCAGACGAAGCGAGAGGACCGGCTGTTTCGGCGCATTGTAGAAACGGCCGGGCCGGGTGTTGAGATCTTTCACGAGCCGGATGAGCGCTTCAACCTGGGCATCGGGCGCACGCGGGATCGGCGCTACCTGATCCTCGGGCTGGGTAGTCACACGACCAGCGAGGCGTGGTACCTGGAAACGGCTACGCCTGAAGCCAAGTTCACGCGCATTGCCGAAAGAGTGGACGACGAAGAGTACGACGTCGATCATCGCGATGGTTTCTTTTACCTGCGAACCAATAAGGATGCCGAGCAGTTTCGTCTGGTGCGCACGCCCGTAGCCGCAACAGAGCGCGAGCACTGGGAAGAGCTGCTGCCGGAGCACAAGGATGCGCCGCTGCGTGACTTTGATCTATTCGCGACGTATCTTGTGGCAGCCTACCGCGAGCGGGGTCTGCCGGTGCTACGGGTGTTCTCGCTGGTGGACGGCAAGCCCGTCATGCCCAAGGAGATCCGCTTTCCAGACCCGGCGTACTCGGCCGGTGGCGAGATTAATGTGGACTTCGGCGCGACGACGTACCGCTATGCCTATCAGGCCCTGGCACGGCCAGCTTCGGTATTTCGGTACGACGTGGCGACAGGTGAGTCGACGCTGCTGAAGCAGCAACCGGTCCCTGGTGGATTCGACGCGGCGCTGTATGGGGCCGAGCGGCTGTGGTTCAAGGCAGAGGACGGGACCGAGGTGCCGGTTTCGCTGGTGTACCGCAAGGATCTGTTTGCGAAGGACGGTACCGCGCCCCTGTATGTGTACGGGTACGGATCGTATGGCTACCCGTTGCCGCTGGGCTTTTCGGCGACGCGGCTGGCTCTGCTGGATCGTGGTGTGGTGGTGGCTTATGCGCACATCCGTGGCGGTGGCGAGCTGGGCGATCCATGGCATGACGCTGGCAAGATGATGGGGAAACGGACCACATTTTCAGACTTCGTGAGCGCCGTGGAGTTCCTGGTGCGCGAGGGCTATGGCGATGCCGGACGTGTGGCGATCGAGGGTGGCTCCGCCGGCGGCTTACTCATGGGCGCCGTGACGAACCTGGCGCTCCAGCAAGGAAAGCCCGGGCTGTTTCGCGCCGTGCTGAGCCATGTGCCCTTCGTCGACGTGATGAACACCATGCTGGATGCGAGCCTGCCATTGACCGTGGGTGAGTATGAAGAGTGGGGCAATCCGAACGAGGCCGAGGCGTTCGGCTACATGCTGAGCTACTCGCCGTACGACAATCTCAAGGCAGGCGCTTACCCGGCGATGCTGGTAAAGACGAGCCTGAATGACTCCCAGGTGATGTATTGGGAACCGGCCAAGTATGTGGCCAAGCTGCGCACGCTGAAGACCAACCATGACGCGCCGTTGCTGCTGCATACCAACATGGAGGCCGGCCACGGCGGGGCGTCCGGTCGTTACGACTACCTGAAGGAGATTGCGTTCGACTACGCGTTTTTGCTGCGGGAACTCGGGGTAGCTGGAGAGCGTAAAGAAGGGTAACGGCGAACTGGGGCATAGGATAGACAACGTGAAGCGCATCGGTGGACGAGGTTGGGGCGTACTGGCACTGGTGTTCCTGTCGGTGCTTTTGGCGCGTGGAGAGGCCGTAAAGGATCTCGCGAAGCCGACCAGCTACGTGGATGACCTCGCAGGGGTGATCGACCCTGATGCGCAGGCGCAAATGGAGTCCCTGGCCGCACAGGTAGAGCGTCAGACGCACAGCACCATCGTGATCGTGACCATTCACTCGCTGGATGGCGAGACGATCGACGATTTCACCACGCAGCTGGAAGACAAGTGGAAGGTGGGCCCGAAGGGCTCCGACCGTGGCGTGATCATGCTGTTCGCGATCAACGATCACAAGCGCCGCATTGAAGTTGGATACGGCCTGGAAGGCGTGCTGAATGACGCCAAGGTCGGCGATATCGGGCGCAGCATGGTTCCAGACTTAAAGGCAGGGGACTACGGCTCGGCGATCCTGGGCGGTGAGCGCCAGATTGCGGACTACATCGCCAAGGACGCAGGCGTCACCCTGACGCCATTACAGGCACCGTCACAGCCCAGGGAGCAGGCCGCACCGCGGGGCAGGGGTTTCGGCATACTCCCCGTGCTGATCATTATTTTCGTCTTCTGGCTGATCTCCCGCGGGGGGCGAGGCGGCCGGGGCGGCGGTGGTGG
>CAXTVC010000014.1:0-23021 GCA_964247615.1 uncultured Acidobacteriaceae bacterium | reverse complement strand
TCGTCTTCTGGCTGATCTCCCGCGGGGGGCGAGGCGGCCGGGGCGGCGGTGGTGGTGGTCTGGGAGGCATGCTGCCGTGGTTCCTGATCGGCAACCTGTTGGGCGGTGGTCGCCGGGGTGGCGGCGGCTTTGGCGGTGGCGGTGGCGGCGGTTTTGGCGGTGGCGGTGGTGGTGGTTTCGGGGGCGGCGGCGGTGACGACGGCGGGTTCAGCGGCGGTTTCGGCGGCGGCTCGGGCGGCGGTGGCGCGAGCGGGGACTGGTAGCTGACAGGTTTTCAGACTTCACAAAGATCTAAGGGAAACGAGGACGAGCGATGCAGAAGTCGATGACAGGTGTGGTGGTTCTGGTCTTGTTGGTGATTGTGGTGCTGCTTGGGTTTGGCAGCTATGTATCGACCAAGAACCATCTGGTGCAGTTGAACGAAAACGTCAACCAGTCGTATTCGCAGGTGGACATCGTGCAGCAGCGGCGACTGGACCTGATTCCGAACCTCGTGGCCAGCGTAAAGGGCTACGTGAAGGAAGAAGAGACGGTGCTGACCAACATCGCCAACGCGCGGGCTGGCGTGATTGCGGCGTCGGGTGATCGGGCGAGCTCGATTGACGCGAACCGGCGGTTGGACGTCGCGCTGAGCCCGTTGAACCGGCTGCAGGAGACCTACCCGAATCTGAAGGGCAACGAGCAGTTCGTGCGCCTGGAAGACGAGCTGGCCGGCACGGAAAACCGTATCGCCGTGGAGCGCAATCGGTACAACCTGTCCCTGAAGGAATACAACGTGTACGTGCAGCAGTTCCCGAACAGCGTATGGGCGGGCATGGCGGGCTATCACACCAAGGATGACCAGTATTTCAAGGGCAATCCCGCGAATGCCACAGCGCCGACGGTGGATTTTAACAAGTAGCTGGTGGAGCGGTCGGCGCTGCGTCGGCCGGTGAAGCGGTTGGCGCTTTGCGTTGGCAGTTCGTGGAAGCCTGAAGGAAGTGACCCGCTAAACCGCAGCGCCAACTGCCAACTCCTGCCAACACAAAGCGCCAACGAATTGCCACCACCGTTGCGGTAGGTTAAGAGAGTGATCGCAAGTATCGAAAAATCGAGCGCTTCCACGCTGCTGGGCCGGCGGGTGCTGGACCTCTCCGGCAACAGCCTGGGCCGCGTGGTGGAGCTCGCGGTGGATACCTCGCACGATACGGGCCGGATCTCCGCGCTCGTGGTGCGCAAGGGGATGGGTCAGCCGCAACAGAGCGTTGCTATCGACGGCATGTCGATTCCGCAGAGGGCGGGCGAGGCGCTGCATACAGGGGCGATGCCGCAGCCGGTGCACGACCTGGAGCATGCGCTGCTGCTGGAACGCGATCTGCTGGATCAGCAAATTATCGATGTGGACGGGCGCAAAGTGGTGCGCGTGAACGACGTAAACCTGACCTGGGAGCCGCGGGCGGACGGCGTGCACGCGGCAGGCCTGTTGATCGATGAGGTAGAAGTTGGCGTGCGGGGCGCCGCGCGGCGGCTTCTGCATGGATTACCGCAGGCTGCCATTCTGGGTCTGTCGGAGCGCATGAGTGGCAACACCATTCCGTGGAGCTGCGTGGATTTGATCGAACGCGACCCCAGTCGCCGCGTCCGGTTGAAGATCGGGCAGGAGCGCCTGGCCAAGCTGCATCCCTCGGATATCGCCGATATTCTCGAAGACCTGGCCCCGGCAGAGCGCGAGGCGGTCTTCATCAGCCTGCCAGAGGAGACCGCGGCAGAGACGCTGGAGGAGATTGATCCACGGCTGCAGAAGGAACTGCTGCAGAGCATGGACTCCGACAAGGCCGCGGACATTTTGGAAGAGATGGATCCGGGAGCGGCCGCCGATGTGCTGAGCGAGCTGTCGGAGGCGCACTCTGAGGCCATTCTCGAAGAGATGGAACCCGAGGAGCGGCAGGACGTCGAAGAGCTGCTGGAGTTTTCGCCGCAATCTGCGGCAGGTCGCATGACCACGGACTACTTCAGCGTCCCGTCCGACGCCACGGTGGGTCATGCTGTGGAGGCTTTGCGCGAGTTCGAGGGCGATCCCGATACGGTGACGGAGGTCTATCTGCTGACGCCTAACGAGCACCTGACCGGGGTTGTCACGCTGTCACGGCTGCTGCTGGCAGGCGCGGATCGCGATGTGCTGAGCCTTGCTCCCGAGGGTCGGCCGGTAAGCTGCCGCATGGACGCCGATGAAGACGACGTTGCGGAGCTGTTTGACAAGTACAACCTGCGTTCCTTGCCGGTACTGAACCACGCGGGTCGGGTCGCCGGGGTAATCCACGCGGAGCAGGTGATTGCCGGCCTGCGTGAGTCGTAAGCGTGGCCGAACAGGTTGGATTACAGGAGCATCCGCTCAGCATTCTTTACGCTTCTGGACTGTCGCCCAACGATTCTTCCCAGTACCGGCTTTGGGCGCTGGAACGATTTGGACATACGATCATTCCCTTCAATGCGTATGCGTATGAGCCCTCGCAACCGTTCGTCCGCAAGGTGCTCCACCGCTTGCAGGTAGGTCCCTGGGTGGAGCGACTGAACCGCGATGTGCTGCAAGCTGCGGAACGCGAGCGCCCCGACGTGTTCTGGGCGGACAAGCTGCTGCAACTGCAGCCCAAGACCCTGGACCGGTTACGCGCGATGGGCGTGGCGACGGTCAGCTACATGATCGACAACGCCTTTGGCCCGCGGCAGGACCCTGGATGGCGTCTCTACATGCGCTGCATACCGCATTTCGATCTCCATGCCACGCAGCGGGATGCAAACGTGCTGGACTACCGCGCCCGTGGAGCACGGGATGTGATCAAGATCCAAACGGCGTACGAGCCGACGGTGCATTTCCCACCAGCTGCCGGCTGGAGTGATGCGGACCGCAACCGCGGCGTGAGCTTTATCGGGACACCCTATGATCAGCGGGCGGAAGACCTCACCAGGCTCTGGCGGGAGTTCCGTGCACCGGTCGTGATCTCGGGGGCAGACTTCCTGTGGCGCGAGCGTCTCTCCCCGGAGGCCTTCACGGCACTCTTCCGGGACGGCGAGCTGTACGGCCAGGCTTACCGCGAGGCTATCTGGCGGTCAAAGATAAACCTCAGCTTCCTGACGCATTCCAACCAGGACGAATTTGTGCACAAGAGCTTCGAGATCGCGGGTTGCGGGCAGTTTCTGCTGGCGGAGCGTTCCCCGGGGCATCTTGCGCGCTTCGTCGAAGATGAAGAGGCCGTCTTCTTTACCGGGGTTGAGGAGCTGGCTGCCAAGATCCAGCGGTGGTTGCCGGACGAGGCAGGCCGGGCCCGGGTCGCTGCGGCAGGGCATGCGCGGGCGGTGCGCGATGGCTACTCGAACGATGCGCAGGTGGGCAGAATCCTGAAACGGATCCGTCCGTTGCTGCGAGGTACCGCTCGGTAGTCCATTACAAAGGCATTACGACGCCGGGCAGGGTAGATTAGTGAGATAGGTGCAGCTAGAGAGCCGTCCCCAAGACGCCGTGTGGCGCGGGTGAGCCACGCTGTGTTGCTCCGAATCCTGAAGTGGTGGCGATGAGATGAACTGGAAGCGTTGGCGCAACAGCATCGTGCTGATCTTTGCCGTGCTGGGGCCTGGATTCATTACGGCCAACGTGGACAATGATGCCGGCGGGATCTACACCTATGCCACTGCGGGCGCACAGTTCGGCTATGGGCTGCTTTGGACGATGATCCCCATGGCAATCATGCTGACCTTTGCCCAGGAGATCTCCGCGCGCATGGGCGTGACCACCGGAAAAGGCCTGAGCGAGCTCATCCGCGAGGAGTTCGGCTTGCGCACCACCGCGCTGCTGATGGTCGGGCTCATCATCTGCAACTTCGGCGATGTCGTCAGTGAATTTGCTGGCGTGGCCAGCAGTACGCAGCTGTTCGGCTTGAGCAAGTACATCACCGTCCCGGCAGCAGCAGCTCTGGTGTGGAGCCTGGTGGTCTTTGGCGACTACAAGAAGCTGGAAAAGATCTTCGTCATCCTCTCCTTCTTGTATGTGGCCTACATCATCACGGCCGCGCTGGCACACCCGAACTGGAGCTTTGCCCTGCGCGAGACGCTTCGTCCGCCACGGATGACGGACCTGCGTACGAGCAGCTACCTTTTTCTTTCTGTGGGCATGATCGGGGCCACTGTGGCGCCCTGGCAGCAGTTTTACCTGCAGGCCTCGGTGGTGGACAAGGGTACGAGCAAGAGCGAGCTGCGATACGCGCAGGCCGACGCCGTGGTGGGCTCTGTGTTCTCCGTTGTGGTGGCGGCGTTTATCGTCATCGCCTGCGCCGCGACGCTGTTTGCGAGTGGCCATCACACCATCGGCGATGCTGCCGACGCAGCGGCTTCCCTGCGACCGTTGGGCGGCGATTACGCCTATCTGCTGTTTGCCTTCGGTCTGCTGAACGCGTCGCTCTTTGCCGCGTCCATCCTGCCGCTCTCCACGGCCTACACCGTCTGCGAAGCGCTTGGTTTTGAGTCCGGATTAACAAAGGGATTTCGTGAGGCGCCGGTCTTTTACTGGCTGTACACGGGGCTCATCGTGGCCGGGGCAACCATCATCCTGATGCCGCGGGTGCCGCTGGTGAAGCTGGCCGTTTTATCGCAGGTGCTGAACGGTGTGCTGCTACCGGTGGTCCTTGTTTTCATGTTGATTCTGGTCAACCGGCGCAGCCTGATGGGTTCGCTGGTAAACGGCAGGACCTATAACTTCGTCGCCTGGGGCCTGACGGGGCTGGCGACGATCCTGACGCTGGTGATGCTGGCCGGGCAGGCGTTTGGTCTCAGCTAAACCGAGCCGCACAGGTTGGGGTGGCGCTACAGGTATTTCCCGTCAGCCAGATCGCGGATCAGGGTGAGATCGGCGGCGAGAAAGTCGAAGTCTGGCAGGCTGGGGAGGGTGGTCCAGCGCATGTCCTGGAAGATCCGGTTGTCGAGCTCTCCGGCAAAGCTGTCGACACGGAAGAACTGAATCTCGATCAGGGAGCCATTACGGTAGTTGTGGCGCACGGTGGTAAGCCGCTGGCCGACGATGGCATCGATGCCGAGCTCTTCGTTGAGCTCGCGGGCGAGGGCTACTTCCGCCGTCTCGCCGTTCTCGACCTTGCCACCGGGAAACTCCCATTTGGAGCCCATAGGCTGATCCGGCCGGCGCTGGCACACCAGGACCTCGCGTCCGGTCTCCACCTCGCGCAGAATCAGGGCCGCCACCACATGGCGCACGGGCCTGTGTGCTGACCGTGGGCTGCCGTTCAGTTTGCGGATGGGACCGTTCACCTCTGCCCCCAGTGTAAGCGGTTTGATGATGGATGGTCCTGGCCGCGAGGACAGGTTTAAAACCCGGAACCAATTCAGCTATAGACCAGATTTCCAGATTCCAGGTTTCTGTCGTCTGGAGTGTTCGCTAGCCTTTTGGTTCGTCGTGCCGGTCCGTGGGGTTTGCCGGCTCAGGCGGGTGGTATACAGGCCAGCCCTCGCGCGCGCTGCGCTCGACCAGCGCCGGCGTGGGATTGATGGGAAAGGCCCCGCGCGCGATGGCAAGCATGGCAGCATCGTGGACGGAGTTGCCAAAGACGGCATCCGGCGCTGCGACGCCGGCACTGCGTAGGGCCGTCACCTTGCCCTCATCGGTAGGTACATCCAGAATGCGATCCGTGATGAGGCCATTCTCGACCGCAACGCGGGCAGCGAGGACGCGCTCCGGCGGAATGCGAAAGCGGCGCACGCCTTCTTCGATCACCCAGTTGTTTGTGGAGCTGACAGCCCAGATCTCCGCCCCGCGTTCCTGCAGGGTAGTGACGAGCTCGTGGAGTTCAGGAAAGATGTTGGGCTCAACGAGCTCGCGGAAGAAACTGGCCGCGGCTGCCCGGAGCGTGGTTTCCTCCAGACCGGCATAAACCTGCACCATCTCGCCGCATATTGCGAGCTCGGAGACGTCGCCACGGTTGTAGCCTTCGTATCGCTCGTGCAGCCAGGCGATCTTCTCGGCTGAAAGCAGGCCGGTTTCGATGCTCCAACGCATGAAAGACGAACCGGCGTCGCCGGACCAGAGCGTGCCATCGCAGTCAAAGACGGCGACCCGGGGAGTAAGAACGTCAACCTGGGCGAAGAGTTCGCGCGTGCTGAGGATGCGAGGTGCTGCAGAAGACAACAGGGCGATCTCCGGGCGGCCAGATGCCGCTACCCTTTAGTAGAACAGGACAGACCCCCGCGAGCCGCGCGCGCCAGCAACCCCGCGTCTTTGCTAGTCTCCGGAAGAGGCATGGAGGGGATTGTGGCAGACGGAAAGATGTCGGACCTGTTTCTTGTGATGGGTGTGAGCGGGTCAGGGAAGACCACTATCGGAACACTGTTGGCGCAACGGATTGGCGGCATCTTTGCGGACGCCGATGACTACCATTCGCCTGAGAATAAGGAGAAGATGCACGCCGGCACGCCGTTGACGGATGAGGATCGGGCGCCCTGGCTTGCGACCCTGAACCGCTTACTTCTAGGCTGGTCACAGGAGGGCATCAAGGGCGTGATGGCTTGCTCGGCGCTCAAGGAGAGCTACAGGCAGACGCTGGGCGAGGGCCTTCGTCCGGACGAGCTGGCCTATATATGGCTGGATGGCTCCCCGGCAATGATCGCGGCGCGCCTGCAATCGCGGCAGGGAACGTTCATGAATCCCGCACTGCTGGGCAGCCAGATTGCCACGCTGGAAGCGCCCAAGGACGCTCTACGCGTGATCAACGACAGGACGCCGGATGCCGTCGTGAGCGAGATCGTGGAGAAACTGGGGTTGCAGTGATGTGAGAGCAGGCGGTTGTTGTCACTGGGCGATCCGTTACATCGCTGGACGGCTGACAGCGGAAGAATGCAGCCCTGCTGCTGCATCGAACAGGTGTCGCTGAAGGAGATCCAATGCCGTTGATTCGAGCCTGCAGCCAGTGCGGGACAAAGAACCGGGTACCCGCCGCGCACCTTGCCGACGCCGGACGGTGCGGTGCCTGCAAGACCAGCCTGCCCCCTGTGAACGAGCCGCTGCCCGTCGACCTGAACCTCTTCGACGAGATTGTGAGGGACGCCGGTGTGCCCGTTCTGGTGGATTTCTGGGCGGCCTGGTGCGGACCCTGTCGGATGGTTGCGCCGGAGGTCGAGCGCACTGCCCGGGAGATGGCGGGGCAGGCCCTGGTGCTGAAGGTCGACACGGAACAGCAGCTGCAGCTCGCGGCTCGGTACAGCATCCGGAGTATCCCGATGCTGATGGTCTTCGCCCGCGGCACCCTCGTGCAGCAGCAGGCCGGGGCCGTCGGGCACGAGCAGATGGTGGGGTGGCTGCAGGCCGCCCGAGTATCCCGTTAACGGGTTTTCAGGCGGTCAATGCCGTTGTAACCCTACTGTTTTGCCATGCTGCCGGTACCTTTACCCGAGCCGCAGGTGCCGCTTGCGACCCATTGGCTGATCGTCAGCGTGGAGGCGTCGGACGAGAAGGTGCCTGTCGAGGTCACGCTGTTGTCGTTGGTAGCGTAGGTGAAGGTGAAGGTTCCGCCCGTGACCTGGGTGTTGGATATGGGCACCGAGGTTGGAAAGCACGGATTGCTGGGAAGCGTGGCCGTTCCGGACAGGGTGAAGTTGCCATCAGCGTCTGAGCTGGGTGACTGCGTGAGAGCGGCACTGATTGTCACGGCCTGGCCGTCCGCATCGGAGAAGGTTCCGCTGTAGTTGCCGGTGATGGGCTGAAACACCAGTGCGGTGGCCTGCACCTTCGCCGTCAGGGCGCAGGAGCCGCCGGAGACACTGTAGGCCGCGTCCGTCAGCGATTTGCCATCGTCCGAGAGTGTTCCGGTGAGGGTCATGGTGCCGCCCGCGAGGGGGCCGGTGAGGCTCACCGCATTCTTGGCGCCAGCCGTGCCCGTGAGCTGAAAGCTGGTCTTCGGCGAGATGCAGGACGTCAGTGCCTGCGAATGGACCGTCCCGACGATGGCTCCCTGGTTTGTGGTGGCGAACTCGCCGGAGACCGCGGGCAGCGGTGCAGCTGCAGCAGAAGCCGAGCTGATCTGCCAATTGCCCTTCGCCATAGCGGTGGCTGTTGGTGTGCCGGTCGTGGTGCCATCCCCGGAGCAGCCGGCGAGGATCAAGGTGGAGAGCGAGATGCCTGCGCAGAGTGCTACGCGGAGGGAAGACTGGTACGTGGACATGGAGAGCTCCGGCCGGTTAATCACAGCGTCAATCAGGAATGCCGTAAGTATGCCAGACCAGCCACTCCGGTTGCATGCCCCGGAAGGGTCATGCGCGGACGGCTGCTCTATGTGGAATTGCTTCAATCGCAAGAGGGCCCGGACAGCTCTCCTGGGGCCGGAGCGCGTTGCTGCAACCCACAGTGATCTGGAGCATCATATTGGTTGACAGTAACCCACTCAGATGCGAGAGTGGGTAAGTCAACACATTCGCGGCAAGCCCGCGAGGTTTCTGGACGGAGGAAGAAGCGGAATGGCAAAGATTATTGGTATCGATCTCGGCACCACAAACAGCTGCGTAGCCGTGATGGAGGGTGGCGAGCCCAAGGTGATCCCCAACGAGGAGGGCGGTCGTACGACCCCGTCCATCGTTGCCTTCACCAAGAGCGGCGAGCGGTTGGTAGGCCAGGTGGCCAAGCGACAGGCCATCACCAATCCGGAAAACACGGTTTATTCGATCAAGCGCTTCATGGGTCGTCGCTTCAATGAAGTGAACGACGAGATGAAGATGGTGCCCTACAAGGTTGTGCAGCAGGGCGACCACATCGACGTCGTAGCGCAGGGCAAGGACTACACGCCCGCGCAGGTCTCGGCGATGATCCTGCAGAAGCTGAAGAAGGCTGCGGAGGATTACCTGGGCACGAGCGTGACCGAGGCTGTTATTACCGTTCCGGCGTACTTCAATGACGCCCAGCGACAGGCCACCAAGGACGCCGGCAAGATCGCGGGCCTTGATGTGAAGCGCATTGTCAACGAGCCGACGGCGGCAGCGCTGGCCTATGGTCTCGACAAGAAGAAGGACGAAACCATTGCGGTCTATGACTTTGGTGGCGGCACGTTCGACGTGTCGATCCTGGAAGTGGGCGATGGCGTAATCGAGGTCAAGTCGACCAACGGTGACACGCATCTCGGTGGCGACAACCTCGACCAGCGCATCGTGGAGTGGCTCATCTCGGAGTTCAAGAGTGAGTCCGGTCTTGACCTGACTTCAAAGGGGAACGAGATGGCGCTGCAACGGCTGAAGGATGCCGCCGAGCGCGCCAAGATCGAGCTTTCGACCGCACAGGAGACAGAGATCAACCTGCCGTTCATTACGGCGGACGCTTCTGGCCCCAAGCACCTCGTGCGCACCATGTCCCGCGCCAAGCTCGAGAGTCTGGTGGACGATCTGCTGCAGAAGTCGGTAGGCCCCTGCAAGCAGGCCATGAAGGACGCGGGCATCGACGCAAGCAAGATCGACGAGGTGGTTCTTGTCGGTGGACAGACGCGTATGCCGAAGATCCAGCAGTTGGTGAAGGACCTGTTCGGCAAGGAGCCGCACAAGGGCGTGAACCCGGATGAGGTCGTGGCGATCGGTGCCGCGGTGCAGGCGGGTGTGCTCTCGGGCGACGTGAAGGATCTGCTGCTGCTCGACGTGACCCCGCTGACGCTCGCGATCGAAACGATGGGCAGTGTCGCGACGGCAATGATCCCGCGCAACACGACCATCCCGACGAAGAAGACGGAGACGTTCTCTACGGCGGCCGACAACCAGACCGAGGTCGAGATCCACGTTCTGCAGGGCGAGCGGCCGATGGCAAGCCAGAACCGGACGCTGGGCAAGTTCAAACTGGGCGGCATACCTTCCGCACAGCGCGGCACGCCGCAGATCGAGGTCACCTTCGACATCGACGCG
Organism: uncultured Acidobacteriaceae bacterium; assembly: GCA_964247615.1. GTDB lineage: Bacteria > Acidobacteriota > Terriglobia > Terriglobales > Acidobacteriaceae > Granulicella. The sequence goes on along the minus strand of CAXTVC010000014.1, from coordinate 13,112 downwards.
AACGGCATTCTGAACGTGACAGCAAAGGACAACGCCACGGGCAAGGATCAGAAGATCACGATCACGAGCTCGTCCGGTCTGAGCAAGGACGAGGTCGAGCGCATGGCGCGTGAAGCCGAGGCCCATGCTGCCGAGGACAAGGAAGCCAAGGACAAGATCGAGGCTCGTAACGGGCTTGATTCCATGGTCTACAACGTGGAGAAGATGTTGAAGGACGGCGGCGACAAGGTGCAGGCGGCGGACAAGGGTGACGTGGAAACGGCGCTTGCGGATGCCAAGACCACCCTTACCGGTGACCCGAGTGTGACCGAACTGAGTGCAGCGCGCGAGCGGCTGACGACAGCGAGCCACAAACTGGCTGAGGCCCTTTACAAGGCCAACTCCGGTGCGGGTGTCCCACCCTCGGACGGTGCTGCAGCAAGTGCAGGAACTGCCGATGAACATGGAAGTGGATCCAAGGACGAAGGCGTGATCGACGCCGAGTACGTGGATGCGGAGAAGTAAGGCACGACCTGAGACTCTCCCGGACATATGTTCGGGAGACGGAAAAGGGGGAGGCCAATCTGGCCTTCCCCTTTTCTACAAAGCATCATGTGCGCTGTTGCTGGGTCTAACAAGAGTAGGTGTGTTGGGCGGGTGTGCTCGCCAGAGAGATAACTCGAGGGGTAGCGAGATGAATAAGTCAAAGCTGAAGCAGGGTACCGATCAGGCATGGCCGCAGGCCATCTCGTTCGATCTGGGGTTGGGTTCCGGGGCAGGCGAGATGTTATGGCGCTGCGAGGGAACCAGGGGAGGCCGAACCTATACGTCCGGACTCTTCACCTCATTGGAGGAGGCGCAGCAGTTCGGGCAACAGCTACAACGGGCGGAACCGGATCAGACCTTTAACGTAGAGCAGATCAAGGCTAGCGCGATCTGGAACTGAACGAACATGCAGGGGCCGCGATGAAGAAACTGTCGTCGCGGCCGTTGTGCATCTGACGTGCAGCGGGGTTCGACGACCATGAACTGGGTAGCCCTCGAGGCCATCGCAAACACGGCACTGGTGCTGACCAGTGGAGGCGCCATCGCCTACGCAGGACGCCAGCTGCAGCTTGAGCGTGCCTACCGGTCCGTAGACAATCTCGAGAAGCAGCTGACCTACTTCCTGAGTGAAGTCTTTGTGGCGGCACGGCGACGCCTTGCCGAGGCACGCACCCAGGGTGAGGCACTGCTCCCGCTCTCCGTGGAAGATCCACCCGCAGTGGCGTTTGAGGTCCTGGACTTCTACGATCACCTCGGATTGCTGGTGAAAAAAGGCCACCTTGATATCTATGACGTGTGGCACACCTTTTATGAATGGGCGCAGCCGGTGTATGTGGACCTTCAGCAGATCGTGGAAGGAAAAGACAGTGCGTTCCGTGACCACTACACGGACCTGAAACTGCTGGTACGCAGGATGGACGACATCCAGATCAGGCGTATGCACCAGAAGCACAAGAACCATTTCGCCTTGTGGACACCAGAGCGCATTCTTTGCCATTACCGGTACGAACTTGAGGTCGGTTCCGTCACACGACGAGTGCGCCTGCGACCACGGACCGAGGAGCGTGGACGAGTTCTGGACAGCACAGGCGCGGAAGCAAGCATGGAGGAGATCGGTGCCGGAAGGAAATGAGGTACACCGCTGGGCGGAGCGCCACAACGCCGCCTTTGCAGGTCGTAAGCTGAACGTGCTTCCGGGGCCAGGACATCGGTTCCATGATGCCCATCTGGTCGATGGCAAGAAGTTGAAACGGGTGCATGCGGTGGGCAAGCATCTCGGCTACGAATTTGGCGACGACCTGATGTTGCATGTGCACCTCGGCCGCTTCGGTGATTGGAACGAGGGCTGCGGTCCCATCCCGGAGCCCAAAGGGGCACTACGCGCCGTGCTGCAGCGTGCCGGCTCGGGCAAGCCTTCTCGCAGCGTCAAAGGGCAGCCACATAACCTGCGCTGCCAGGCAGACGATGGGTCTGAGTCCTTTCCGCCTGCCGAGGTGGAGTGGTGTGAACTGCGCGGCCCGACCGACTGCAGCGTCTATGGCCACACGAAGTGGCAGGCGCTACTTGACCGGCTGGGCCCCGATCCACTGGGCGAGGATGCCACGGGTCACGATGATCCCAAGCGGTATCTTGACAAGGTACTGAAGGCTAAAAAGCCCATTGCCGAGTTGTTGATGGATCAGGAAGTGCTCTCCGGGGTTGGCAATATCTACCGGGCGGAGCTCCTGTTCCGTCACGGCGCCAATCCGTTCACGCCTGGGTTGGAGATGGAGCCTAAGGTCCTGAAGGCGATCTGGAAGGACGCCATCCCTTTGCTGAAGGCGGGCATGGTGGACCGTCGCATCGTGTGCACAAAGCGTGCCGACCGACCCAGCCGCAAAGACCCGGCAACGCGCGGTGAGGAGCACTACACCTACCGGCGTCACGGCAAGCCCTGCTTCATTTGCAGCACGCCGATTCTGCATCGCGACCTTGCTGGAAGGACGCTGTACTGGTGCCCCGTCTGCCAGGCTACGACCGAAGCGCAGAATGCCACGGCCTTTGAGCAGGGAGTGAGTTTGCGGGCGTCACGGGCGAGGCTGAAAGCCAAGAAGGCCGGCGTGCTCGGCTAATGTGGAACTCGCCTGGCGAGTTGCACGTAACCTGATGAGACAAGTTGAGTCCATCATCATCTAAGGTGTTGAGAAGGCACTCGCAAGAGAGCGCAAGAGAGCTATGGCACAACCACAACAGAAGGACTACTACGGCACGCTGGGCGTGAAGAAGACCGCCACCGCCGATGAGATACGCAAGGCCTTTCGGAAGCTTGCGCGTAAATACCACCCTGACGTGAACCCGAATGACAAAAAGGCCGAGGAGAAGTTTAAAGAGATCTCTGAAGCCAACGATGTCCTGAGTGACGAGAAGAAGCGTAAGGTTTTCGACCAGATCGGCTTCTACTCCGACTCAATCGACCCTGCGGCGGCCGAGGCCTATGCGCGTGGCGGTGGTTCCGGCTCCGGTGGCTTCCCTGGTGGAGCGCAGCCAGGCGCTGGCCGCGGTCAGGGTGTGCCCTTTGACTTCGGCGGCTTTGATTTCTCAAACTTCAGCGGCGGTGGCGCGGCTGGCAGCGGCCGGCCCCCGACCGAGAGTGGTGGCGGCTTTGGCTCCGGATTTCGCGACATCTTCAGCGGGATGTTCAATGGCGGTGCCGGCGGCGGTCGTCAGGCACGCGGACCTCAGCCAGGTACGGACCTGGAGTACCAGGTGGAGATCGACTTCTGGACCGCGGTGCGCGGTGGTGTAACCCGGCTGGAGATTCAGCGACAAGAACAGTGCAATACCTGCAAGGGGCGCGGCGTGCAGGGTGGCAGTGCGGAGTGCCCAGAGTGCCATGGGACCGGCCAGGTCACGCAGATGGGTGGGCGAATGAAGTTCAACATTCAGTGCCCGCGCTGCGGGGGCTCCGGCAAGGTCCAAAATGCATGCCCGACATGCGATGGAGCGGGCGTACTCACGCGCCGTGAGCCGCTTGAGTTCCGTATCAAGTCGGGAACCCGCGACGGGCAGCGAATCCGCCTGGCCGGTAAAGGCAACGCCGGGACGGAGGGTGCCACGGCGGGCGATCTCTACCTGATCATCAAGGTGGGGCAGCACAAGCTATTCAAGCGTCAGGGAGACGACATCCATGTCACCGTGCCCGTTACCGCGATGGAAGCGGCGCTGGGTGGGCGCATCGATGTGCCAACCATCGACGGCGAGGGACTGCACGGCGGGCGCGCTCAGCTGAAGATTCCACCCGGAACACAGACCGGGCAGAAGCTGCGCATGCGGGAGAAGGGTGCACCGGTAGCGGCGCGCGACGGGCAGCGCGGCGACCAGATTGTCGAGGTCAGAATTGTCGTCCCAAAGGTGCAGGATGAGCGCTCTAAAGAGATCCTGCGGGAGCTGCAGAAGCTCAATCCAGAGGATCCCCGGGCGGAGATGCTTGGCGAGGTGTAGGGTTCACACCTCACCAGGCGGCCTTAAGGCTTGGGCAGAAGGTAGTCGTTTGTCAGACGGTTGATCACGTTCAAGGCGCCGGGAAAGAGTCCGGCAAAGCGTGCACCAACGTAGGCCTGTGGTGTGATGGTAATTTCGCTTCGAGCCTGCGAGATGCCGGTGAAGATCTTGTTCGACGCGTGCTCCACGGTAGTTGCAATGACGGGCGTGCTGCCGCAGAACTTGAACCAGCGTGCCTCCGCCTCCTTGTCGCCGAAAAAGATGGCGTGGTTCTCGCCGCCCGTGCGCATGAGGCCTGGGCAGACCGTGAGTACGTGGATGCCCTTGCCTTTGAGCTCGGCATAGAGCCCCTCGGAAAAGCCGGTCAGGGCGAATTTGGCAGCGGAGTAGGGCAGCAGATGCGGCACCGCGAACTTGCCACCAATCGATGAGATGTTGATGATCGCGGCGCGGTGACTCCAGCCTGGCGCTGGGTTCTGCGCCATCAGCCGGGGCAGGGCAGCCCAGCAGGCCTGCATGGCCGCAAGGAAGTTGACCCGCATCGTGTGTTCGAACAGGTCCGCAGTCATCGCCTGCACCGGACCAACTGTGATGATGCCGGCGTTGTTGACCAGGATATCGATCCGGCCGAAGCGGGCGAAGGTGTCGTTCACCATACGCTGGCACTCTTCGGGTTTGGAGAGGTCCGCGGTGATGAGATAGAAGTTTTCCGGCCGCAGGTGCGGGTGTTTGGCGAGCAGGGAAGCCTGTGCTTCTTCGAGCTCGGCGAAGTCGCGTGCTGCCAGCGCAAGATTGACGGGGCGCTCCGCGAAGCGCGAGGCGATGGCAAAGCCCAGCCCGCGGGATCCGCCGGTGATCAGAATGACGGCTCCTTCCGGCGGCGGCGTAGCGGTGAGCGCGCGTGCAGCGGCAACGACGGCGGCTGTCACGCCAAAGGCGGCAGCGGCGACAGCGAGAGAAGATTTTGCGGAACGACCCATATCCGATTGGATGCAGACGCGTGTGACGATGTGGGGAACGGCAGGATATCCTCGATTTGGCAGGCCCGCAAAACGCATATGGCTACGAAACGAAGATCAAAGGGCGCGTACATGATCTCGGCAGTCGCCGAAATGTACGACATTCATCCGCAGACGCTGCGACTGTATGAGCGCGAAGGATTGCTGCGGCCGTCGCGCTCGGAGGGCAACACGCGCCTTTACACGGACGAGGATCTGGAGCGGCTGGAGTTCATCCTGAACCTGGCCCGGGATCTCGGCGTCAACATCGCAGGCATTGCGATCGTGTTGCAGATGCGGGAGCGTATGGAAGAGATGAACCGGCAGATGCAGGGATTTGTGGAGTATGTGCGGACGGAGATGCTGACGCGCATGCAGCAGGCGCAGAACCAGTCCGTACCGGGGCTGGTGCCGCTTCGCCGGCCGGTGGTGATGCCGCTACGTGAGGGTTCGTTGGGTAAAGGACGAGCGAAGCGCTAAGACACTTGCAATCCTGGGATTACTGCGTCTCTTGTACACGACTGTATTGAAGCTCCGCGGGCCAGGACTGCGCTCCCACGGCGAAACGCGCAGGGAGTGCGCTCGTCTAGACTGGGGCGAGCCCGGTCAGGCGCACATTGCCAGTTTGAAAGCACTTAATTTGTTTCTATGAGCAAGATTTCTAAGGTTGTATTTTGGGCGGCGGCGCTGGGCACCGTGACCTCCACGATTTACTGTGGCATGGTCGTTGTGGCCGCGGTTCGGTTTGGCCTCCGCAAACGACGAGAGGCCGCGCAGCCAGCCGACTTCCTACCCCCGCTCAGCGTGCTGAAACCGCTGCACGGCACCGAGCCGGGCATGGAGGCCAACCTCAGAACCTTCTTCGAGCAGGACTACCCGGAGTTCGAGCTGCTGTTCTGTGCGCGGCAGGAGACTGATGAAGGCCTCAAGCTGGCGCGGCGTGTCGGGGCCGAGTACCCGGGCGTCAAAGCGCAGTACATGACCTGCGGCGAACCGATGCCGCGCTTCCACAATGCAAAGGTCTTTTCGCTGGCAAAGCTGGACTCCGTTGCGGCCCATGATGACTACATCACCAGCGATGCCGACGTGCGCGTCACCCCCGCGTACCTGCGCCGCATGGTGCAGAATCTGCGCGATCCGGGGATGGGCCTCGCCTCTTGCGTGTACATCGGCACGGCGCATCGTGGGGCGGGTTTCGCGTCACGGCTCGATGCGGTCGGCAAGAGCGTCGAGATGACCTCCGGCGTGCTGGTCGCGGACATGATCGAGGGCACGAAGTTTGCTCTGGGCGCGACCATGGCGGTGCGCCGCCGCAGCTTTCAGGCCGTTGGCGGCTTCGGCGAGCTGGGGCAGTTCTATGCCGATGACTTTGTGCTGGGCAACCGGCTCGCCGCGCAGGGTGTCGGCGTCCGGCTCGCAACGCATGTCATCCGCTTAATGGTGCAGGATTCTCCCTTCTGGCTGAGCTTCCGGAACCAGTTGCGCTGGATGCAGAGCACGCGGCGCTCGCGGCCATGGGGGCATCTTGGCAGCGGGCTCACCTTTGCGACGCCGTACGGACTGCTCGGCTTGCTGTGGGGCCTGGTCAACGGCCAGCCGGGGCTGGGCGCCCTTTGGCTGCTGCTCGCAGTGGCCAACAGGCTCATACAGGGTGCAAGCATCCTGCTGGTTCTGGGAGACCCGGACTGGGAGCTCCATACGCTGATGTACCCGATTCGCGACCTGCTCGGCAGCGTGCTCTGGGTGGGCAGCTACCTTGGCGAAAACTTCTACTATCGCGGCAAGGTCTACCGCCTGAAGCAAGGTGGCGTGGTGGAGTTGCCGGAAGAGGTGGTCGGGTAGGCCGACTCTTGCAGCAGGTCAACCCGCGGCGGATCTCTCCAGTGCGCTCCGTTCCGGTCGCGAGAGACAGGCGGATTGATGCTGTGAGGCACAGCATTTGCGACTCTATCGATTCGTCAGAACGGTCTTGCCACCGGCAGCTGCAAGAACGTGCACCGGACCCAAGCGGGACAGCTCCGGGGTGCGCGTATCGGGGTGGTAGGTGAACAGGTAGACAGGCTTCGGCCCGGCCCATAGACGCGCCAGGTTCGCGTCATCCAGAAAGATGTGCGGTGCATCGGGCCAGAAGCTGCCGAACCAGGGGCCGTTGACGCGACCGTTCACGAGGTAGATCGGCGTTTGGCCGTAGAACAGCAGCGTGGAGCCCGACGTGAGTTCGCCATCGATGGCGACGATATCTCCGGGTTGCCGATGCGTCTGGATAGCTTTCGCGAGTCCCTGTGAGCCAAGGATGGGATAGAAGCGAACCAGTCCCTCGTGCGCCCCCAGCAGAACCACCGTCATTGCTGCGGCCAGCAGCAGGTTCGCGGCGTAGCTGTGATCCCGGCGTCGCAGCAGGTGAGACCCAGGGCCAAGGAGCAGCATGCCGACCGCCACCGCCGTTAGCGGGCCACGGAAGAGCCCCATGGCGCGGCCGGTCAGATCGAAGACATGCCCCAGTGACAGATTGTAGAGATCGGGATTGCTGCTCAGCAGCTCGCTCAGCGTCGCTCCCGCAGCGGGTCGGGGTGCCGTCAGGGCGAAGTAGGCGCAGACAACAAAAAGCAGCGCACCAAGCGGAACCAGCGACCAGCGTGAAGCAAAAAGGGCCTGCTTGCGGGCCTGGGCAGCGTCAAAGCCGGCCGGACTGCCATCAGAGAGCCGGGCGTCCGCGGCAGCCAGCAATCCTCCGGCCAGCAGCGCCAGCGCGGGCAGGGCGGGCAGGTGGTAATACTCCTGCCGCGAGGACAGGGTGAAAAAGCCAAGCACCAGGCCGGCCCATAACAGGGTAGCGCGGGCAGCCTCCGTGCGCCGGTCGCGCAGCGTGGCCTGCTCCAGGGGCGAGGTCCAGGCAATGTCCGAGTCGAAGCGCTTGCGACGGTCATGCGCGGAGCGGACCTCACGCACAGCGTTGCGCAGGGCCGGGATCACAAAGGCCGTCCAGGGGATCAGCCAAAGAAAAAGCAGCAGCCAGAAGAGTGGGACAGGCACCTGGCCATAGTCGTGCGGGATACGGCGTTGCAGGAAGCGCGCGATGTGTTCGTTGTAGAGGTAGAACCACGCCCAGCCGGCGCGTGCGGGCAGGCCCAGCCCCGGAGGCATGGCAATTGGTGGGTTCCGCAGGGCCGCGAGAATGTGCCAGGGGGCCGCGATGAGCAGAAAGACGGCCGTGGACGTCGGCAGGCAGAGATCTCTCAAGGCGGCGAGCCGGCGCGTCCAGAGCAGGTACAGCAGAACGAAGCCAAGCGGAAATACCAGGCCAATCAGACCCTTGGTGAGCACGTTCAACGCGAGCGCAACCGCAAAGGCACAGCTGGGCCCCAACGCCGACCGGCCTTCATCCAGCCGATCCAGCGCGATCAGCAGCAGGTGCACGGACAAGGTCATCCAGAGCGCAATCAGGATGTCCGGGATGTAGAAGCGTGTGTACAGGTAGGTGCCGAGACATAACCCGGTCGCCAGGGCAGCATAGAGGCCGCCGCGGTCGGGCGCGTCCGCCGGCGAGATCGACGCAAAGAAGCGATTGCCCAGGGCATACACCGCCAGCAACAGGCCAAGCACGCCCAGCGCCAGGGGCAGCCGTGCGGCCCAGTCATGCGCGCCAAAGACATGCATGGAGCCGGCGGCCATCCAGTACATCAGCGGCGGTTTGTCGAAGAAGCGGATGCCATCGATGGTGGGCGTCACGTAATCATGACGCGCAAGCATCTCACGGCCGATCTCCGTATAGACGGAGTCGACATCGTCAAGCAGCCCCGGGGAGAACAGGCCGCCAAACTGAAGAATGAGCCAGGACAGGCCTATGAGCGCAAGCGAGATGGCGCGCGAGAAGCGTGCGGTTTGGGGAGCGGCCGTGCTGGTCAATGAAGCGGACATCCGATCTTGCGTGCTGAAGTGCTCCCCCTAGGGTAGCAATCCGGTGCGGGTCCCAGGCCGGACATCACACCAGAGACAGCCCCGCCATGTATCTTGAACGTGCGACTTACCGCACAGGAGAGTGCCCAGGCTCATGCCCACGTTCGCGGCGATCGATATCGGCTCCAACTCCTGCCGCCTGGCCATCGCCTCGGTGACGCAGCAGCACAAACTCAGGACACTGTATGAAGACCGCGAGGTAACGCGGCTCGGCGAGAGTGTGTTTGAGACCGGTGTCATCTCGCCTGAGGCAATTGCCAGCACGGTCAAGGCGCTCAAGCGCTTCCACAAATCCGTTCAGGAGCATGTGGTGGACCAGGTTCGTGTGGTGGCCACCAGCGCCACCCGCGACGCCCTCAATGCGGAAGCGTTCAAGACGCGCGTGAAGTCCGCCACGGGATGGTCGCTGGAGATCATCAGCGGCCTGGAGGAGGGCCGGCTGATTCACCTGGGCGTGATGGCGTATGAGCCCGAAGCGCGTAAGCGCAGCCTGCTCATCGATCTCGGCGGTGGATCATGCGAGATCACGCTCTCCGATGCCGGGCGCATCCAGGAGATGGTCAGCCTGCCGCTGGGCGCCGTACGTTTGCAGCAGGAGTTTCTGCGTACCGATCCGCCTTCCAAGCAGGACATCGCACGCTTGCGGCAGTTTATTGAACGGGAGCTGACCCGCCTGGACCGGAAGATGGGCAAGCCGGCCGTTGATACGGTGATTGCTACCTCGGGCACAGCCGCGGCGCTCGCCGAAGCCAGCCATGCGCTCCCCGCCGAGGGAGCCATCGAGAAGCATGTCGCCAAGCCCGTGCGCGGGCGCAAAGCCACACCCCCTGCCGTGCTGGAAACCGACACGGCCTCCGTGCGCCGCCTGGCGGACCGGCTGATCAAAATGAACAATGCCCAGCGCGCGGCCGTGCCGGGCATTGGACCCAAGCGCTCGGAAATCATCGTGGGCGGCGCGCAGGTCTACGCGGCGCTGCTGGAGCGTGCCGGGCTGGGTGGCTTCCGCTACTCGCCGCTGGGACTACGGGATGGTGTGCTTGCGCAGATGCTGGCCGATGCGGACACGCGGGCCAGCGTGCACCGCACCATGGAGAGCGAGCGCTGGGAGGGCGTGCTGGAGGTCTGCCGGCGCTATCGCGTTGACCCCGCCAAGCAGGAGCCGGTACGCCGACAGGCCGAGGCTTTTTTTGACGGCCTGGCCAAGATTCATGAGCTGCCGGAGGAGTACAGGCTGTGGCTGGCTGCCGCCGCCATGATGCGTGACGTTGGCAAGTTCATGAACCACCAGGGCCATCACCGGCACACGCACTACATCGTCGCGAATTCGGAAATCTTCGGCTTCTCTCCCACACAGCGCGCCATCGTGGCCGCCATCAGCCGTTATCTCGGCAAGAGCCGCCCCAGCCTAATGGACCGGCCCATGCGCCTCATCCCGGTCGAAGAGCACGCCCATATAAGAAGCGCCGTTGTCCTGCTGCGGCTCGCCCAGGCGATGTGCGGCGAGCGTACAGCGGGGGCGTTGCGCGCCAAAACCCGTGTGTTCCCGAAAAGGGTGCTGGTACAGCTCGACCCCGCCCGGGGCGGCGCAGAGCTGGAAGTCTGGTCGCTAAAGAAGGAAGCGACCTACTTCCGCGAGATCTTTCGGCGCGAACTTTTCGTCGAAGTGGCATAAAGCGCACGCACTAGGCGGGGATCCAGCAGCCATTTCAGGACCGCGGGGCCGCGCTCCACGGTAACGCGGGCAATCGCGCCTTTACGCAGGCGAACGTCGGCGATGGCCTGCCCGTTCTCCTTGATCGCCTCTTCCCGAGCCACGGTTTCCTTTGAGTCGCTATGCGCGATCAGCTGCCCAAGAAACGCTGTCATGTTCGGATTGTGACCAACCATCAGCACATTGTCATAGCTGCGACATTCATGCAGAAGGCGCTGGAATTGCGCGAAGTCCGCGCCAGGCTCAAGAGCCTGTGCGTGCAGAATGCGGGCTTCATAGCCCATCTCTGTCCCAACCAGCTGCGCGGTCTGCAGGCAGCGCTTGAGCGGGCTGGAGACGATCAGGTCGAAGTTCAGGCGCTGGGCGCCCAGCACCTGGGCGAGCTGCAGGCAATGGCGCTTGCCGTCCTTGTCCAGCGGCCGTTTTACGTCGAGCTTGGGATTCACGCGTCGCGTTCCGGCGCTCGCGTGCCGCATCAGGAAGACGTTCAGCCCCTCGCGGTTAGGGTGCGTGAAGTACGTCAGGGCCGGCGCGGGAACGCCCTTGGCAGGTGAGCCAGTTCTGGAAGCCGAACCTCCTCCTTTGGAGGCGGGATCGCTTTTTGAAGCTGCAGTGTCCGGTTTGGCGGACGCGCCGCTCTCGGCTTTAGCGGAGTCAGCTCTGGCGGTGACGGGGTGAAGGTGGATCTCGTTGGGTTTCGTACTCACAGAAGGGTGGATGAGACGGATGTAAGTGAAGTTGCGTAATCGAGTGATTTACGGCCTGTTTTCATATTCACCCAGCCGCCAGAGTTCGCTGTACAGCAGACCCTTCGCGCGGTGTGTTCTGCCCAGCAACTGAAAGCCGCTGCTTTTGAGCGCGTGCTGCACGTCGGGCAGCGCCCGTACACGCAGGCCGGTGAGCAGACGGAAGGCAAGGTAAAGGGCACGCACATACACCGCAGCCATCCAGCGCCATGGCTGGCTTCCGGGCTTGCCAAAGTCGGAGACCACCCACAGGGCGCCGGGCCGGATCGTCCTGGCCAGCGTCTGCGCAAGCGCGACCATCTCGTCCTGTTGAAGGCAATCCAGCGAGAAATGCGTGATCACGAGATCCGTCTGCGACAGGTCCAGCTGCCCGGGCAGGGTGGCGAAGTCAGCCTGGCATGTGTGCAGCCGAGAGCCCGCAAAGGCGCAACGTCCGCTTAGGATCGATAGCATGGCAGCACTGGTGTCGACCGCCACGGCTTCGGTAGCGGGCGAGCGGCGCAGCAGGGCTGCAAGGAATCGTCCATCGCCATCGCCGAGCGCAAGCGCGTGGCGGGCTCCAGCGATTTGCGGCAGGTACTGGCAGCGGGTGCGCTGCAGCAGCGGTCCAAGGCAGAGGTACTCGGCCCAGCGGTAGGGCCGCGCGACAGCGTCGAAGTTTGCGCGCGGACGTGCAGGAGCTCCGTCTGTTGTCCCCGCCTCCGGAAGCTCATCCATGCCGAAAGCTGAAATTCCGAAGCAGCAGGAGCGGCAAAGGCGTGAGCAGGGCCACGTCCGCCAGTGCACGTAGCGAGGTCCTGGGGAGCCGGTGGCGCACAAGGTGCAGGAACAGCAGCAGGGCACTGCTGAAGCCGCAGCAGAAGAAGATTGCTCCGGCGTGCGGAATCGTCTGCATCGGGACCAACGGCTCCAGACTGGCCAGAAGCGCTGTCACTCCCATCCCGCAAGCAGCCAGGGGCACGACGTGGCCGGCACCCCATCGCGTCGTCGGATGCGCGTGGCTGCGGTCTCCAGGATGCTCCCAGGCGAAGAGAAACAGGCAATTCAAAGTGCATACCGCAGCAAACGCGAGGGCTGGGAGCAGCAGGGCGAGACGCAGCGCAGGGTCCCGCGCCACTGTGGGCAGAAACACAGCCGCCGGGAAGAACACACCCACCGCGAGCTCTTTGGGTAGACGGTGTGCCGTGGCGGAGGAGGCTGCGGGCCGGGCATGGACCAGGATCAACCACGCGCTCAGCAACGACGCCAGAAGCACATCCAGATGTAACTCGGCGTTGTTCAGATGGTGCAGCACCCAGGTGAACGGAAGGATCGAGACAAGAATGGCTGCCACAAGACGTGACCGGTACCGGTGATGAAAGCGGTGCCGCTGTTCCAGCCCCGCAGGAAGAGCATGTTGCTCGGAGGGGAGCACATCCAGCAACCGGGAATCCAGGAGCCGGTCCGCCGCATACAGGATCCACACGGCAAGAAACATGGCGAGGGGGTCCAGCGCCGAGACGCGCAAGCCAGCCGCCCAGGCAAGAAAGGCAGTCCACGTAGCGGCAACCGTGGGCGCATCCAGCGAAAGCAGGTGCCACCACACCAGTAACGAGCGCGCAGGTGGCTCGAGCCCCGGCTCTCCCTGAACGAGGAAGGGACGGGGCTCGCTGGGTGTGCGTGAAGCAGCTGATTCGTTGCGGAACGGGACGACGC
>CAXTVC010000013.1:10305-52998 GCA_964247615.1 uncultured Acidobacteriaceae bacterium | reverse complement strand
CCTCCATGTCCTTGCGGGCGAAGCTCCAGTTCCAGGACGGCATCAGCACGGCCTGCGCGCCGGGGTAGCGAAGGATCATCGTTGCGTCATCGTCGACGTGCGGGTAGATGTCGGGCTTGTCGGTCTGCATCACCGCCGTTACGCTGAGCGGCGCTTCCCCGTTGCGGAGCACCGTCATCAGGTCCGCGCCATAGCAGCCGAAATCAAACAGGGCACCCGCGCCGTTCTGTTTAGGGTCTGTGAGCCAGGGAAGCCACTCCGGCCCGACGCCAATCTCCTTGGGGCCTTCGTGCCCGTCGTGCACCACTACCTTGCGGATCTGGCCCAGGTCGCCGCGCTTCGCTGCTGCGATGGCTTCGGCATTGCTCGCGTACCAGGTCGTCTCGTAATTCACCAGCACATGCACGTGGTGCTCGCGGGCGGCACGGCGGATCGCGAGCGCGTCATCCATGGTGGTCGCCAGAGGCTTCTCTACCATCGACGAAATGCCATACTTTGCGGCCGCTTCGATCACGCGGCGATGATCGAGGATGGTCGTGTACACCAGCACCGCATCGGGATGCAGCCCCTTCAGCATCGCGTCAAGATCGGTGTAGAACAGGCTCTGCGGCAAGTGATATCGATCGGCATACTGGCGCGCAAGCGCCGTGTTCGGTTCAACAACGGCCACCAGTTGTGCGTCCTGGCTCTTGGCCAAAGCAGGCAAAAAACCCCCTACATGCCCGTGTACCAGGCCGACGATCGCCACGCGCACAGGTTTAGGTGATTGTGCGTTGAGGGCAACGGATGAAAGGCCAAAGACCACGGCAAGGCAGAGTATCAGGTGCTGAAACAAGGTGAAGGTCTCCCATGGACGCTACGAACTAAAATGTCCGCAGCGGAACCAGACCATCCTAACGGGTGACGCTTACCCGTGTGAAAGTTCCAGCGCCGCCAGCAGATCACGCGTCTCGCGAATGACATCTTCTGCCTTGGCGCTGGTCAAGGGCCAGCGCAGGACGCCCTGGGGCGTAAGCTGCGCACCGTCCTTGGCGCTGCGGCCCACCAGCTTCATCATCGCGCCAATGTTGATGCCTTTCCCCGGCTCCGCAGGCGCAGCATGCAGCTTGTCGCTGAAGCTGAGAAAGACCATGTCACGCATCGACTTCATCTGCCCGGCTTTGGCCACCACGGGAGCGTCCGCCGGTCTCGCCGCCACAGCCTCGCGTACGGCTTTGGCCGCATTGCTGCCGGGGGTGCCCGCAAGCGCGGCGCGGCTGGAAAAGTTCAAGGCAGCCACGCGCGGCGCCTGCCCGTGACGGCCCGCCAGGGGCAGCTGCGGTTGTGTCCCAAAGCGCGAGGGCGTGCCCCAGCTCGGGGTCGCGGGACGCTGCGGAACGATCGGCCGTACCGCGGGCTTCACAGGAGTCGGCGTGGGCTTCTTCGGCTCTTCTACCGCCACACGCTTCCGCTCAAGATTCGCAATGCCTAACCGTTCACACACAAGGCGGATCTCGCCGACTGCCAGCAGATGCAGCACCGACTCAGGCGGCTTGCCGTAACGATCCTCCAGCTCCGCACGCACGTCGGTCAGCACGGCTTCCGTGTCGGCACCGGCAATGCGCTTGTACATGCGCAGCCGTTGATTCTCTTCGGGAATATAGCTCTCGTCGATACGCAGCGAGACACCCAGGTTGACCGTAACGGCCGGGCGCTCCTCGCGCGACTCGCCTTTCATGCGGCTGACAGCCTCTTCCAGCATCTGCGTGTACATCTCGAAGCCGATGGCCTCGATATGCCCGCTCTGCTCACCGCCCAGCATGTTGCCCGCACCGCGCAGCTCCAGATCCAACGCGGCGATCTTGAAGCCCGCACCGAGGTCTGAGAACTCCTTCAACGCGGCCAGCCGACGACGTGCCACTTCGGTCAGCTGCTGCTCCGGTGGGATCAACAGGTACGCATACGCCCTACGATTCGACCGGCCTACGCGCCCGCGCAGCTGGTACAGCTCGCTCAAACCATGCCGGTCCGCCCGGTTGATGATGATCGTGTTGGCGCGCGAGACATCCAGGCCGTTCTCCACGATACTGGTGGCGCACAGCACGTCAAACTCACCGTGCATGAAGCCCAGCATCACGCGCTCAAGCTCGGCCTCCGGCATCTGCCCATGGCCTACAGCCACACGGGCCTGTGGTACAAGCTCCCGGATGCGTGTCGCCATCTCATAGATGGTCTCAACACGGTTAGAAACGAAGTACGTCTGTCCACCCCGTTCGAGCTCCACCTCGATCGCCGTACGCACGAGCTTCTCATCGAACTTGGCCACCACCGTCTGGATCGCCATGCGGTCCTTGGGCGGCGTTTCGATCACGCTCATATCGCGCAGGCCTACCAGCGACATATGCAGCGTGCGGGGGATCGGTGTCGCGCTCATGCTCAGTACATCGACCGACGCACGCATCTTCTTGAGCCGTTCCTTGTGGCGCACGCCGAAGCGCTGCTCTTCATCCACGACCAGCAGGCCGAGATCCTGAAAATGCACGTTCTCACCCAGCACCGCATGCGTGCCGATCAGGATGTCGACCTTGCCCTCGGCGACCTGCTCCAGAACTTCCTTCTTCTCCTTCGCAGTCCGGAAGCGGGAGATCATCTCCACCTTCACCGGGAAGTTCGCGAAGCGCCTCTTGAAGCTCTCAAAATGCTGGAAACACAAAACCGTCGTCGGGGTCAGGACGGCAATCTGCTTGGAGTCCTGCACGGCCTTGAATGCGGCGCGCATGGCGACCTCGGTCTTGCCATAGCCCACGTCGCCGCACAGCAGCCGATCCATGGGCTGCACGGATTCCATGTCGCGCTTGATGTCTTCGATCGCATGCAGCTGATCGTCCGTCTCGTTGAAATCAAAGGCGTCTTCAAACTCGCGCAGCATGGCGGTGTCAGGCGAAAATGCGAAGCCAAGCGCGGCCTTGCGCTGCGCATACAGCTTCAGCAACTCGTCGGCCATGTCCTGCATGGCCTTCTTCACGCGTGCTTTGGTCTTCTGCCACGACTGGTTGCCGAGCTTGTTCAGCTGCGGCGCCGGTCCACCCTCAGACGACCGATACTTCTGGATCAAGTCAAGCCGTGTCAACGGAACGTACAGCTTCGCATCATCGGCGAAGTTCAGGATCATCAGCTCCAGCATGGAGCCGTCCGGCTGGTCCAGCGAGCGCAGCCCCTCGTATCGCGCAATTCCGTGCTCCACGTGGACGACGTAATCGCCAACAGCCAGATCGCGAAAGTCCGAGACGAAGGCCGATGTCTTGGACTTGCGCTGCGCCGGACGCGCGTTCACGTCGGCATCATCACTGAGGTCGTTCGCGCCAAAGATGACGACCTGCCGCGACGCACGCGCCTCGTTGTCCAACACCTGCACGCCATTCGCGACAGCGGCACGCACAATCACCGGCGTGCGCAGATCGCCGGCCAGGTAGCTTGACTCCGAGTACACCGTCGCGGAGGCACCCGCGCTTGCATCGGAACGCCAGCCGATACGGTACGGCACACCATACTCCTGCAGCAGGCCCGCCAGCCGCTCCACCTCGCCCTGGTTCGGCGCCGCAATCAGGATGCGCGCCTCGGCTTCCATCAGCTTGCGCAGCTCATCCACCATGGCCGGGATGGAGCCGTGAAACCGCAGCGTGGGCCGCGTGGCAAACTCAATCTCCGAACCCTCGCTCTGGTTGCTCTCCAGGATGTCCACGGCGCCGAGCTGGTCCAGGTCACAACCGGGCATGCGACGGATACGGTCCTCAAGCTCCCAGGGGGAAAGGTACAGATCCTCGGCGCGCACCAGCGAGCCGATACCGGAGCGCTCATGCCGCTGCTCCACCTTGTTCCACCAACGCTCGCCCTGGTTGGTGACCATGGCAGGCTCTTCCACAAAGACCCGGGTCTGCGGCCCCAGCAGGTCCGTCAGGCAGGACATGGCGCCGCCCACCGGCGCGTAAAACTCCCATCCCGCAAAGATGGTGGCATTGCTTTCGCGGCCGGCAATGTGCGATTGCAGCTCGCGCGGCAGCTCGCCGCCCTCCAGCGCACTGCCCGCCGTCCCGGACCGCGTCAGCCGGGCATTGATCGCCTCCAGCAGCTTTTCGCTGGCGGGCGTCTCGGTCAACGGCAGCAGGAGCACGTGATCGACAGGGTTGGAGGATCGCTGCGTGTCCGGATCGAACCGGCGGATGGACTCAATCTCATCGCCAAAGAAATCCACCCGAACCGGGCGCTCCATCTCCGGTCCGTATACGTCCACAATGCCGCCACGCATGGTCACCTGGCCGGCCATCTCCACCACATCGACGCGGGTGTAGCCAACGGAGAGCAGGTGTTCCACCAGCATCTCGGGGATGTGCTCTTCGCCTCTGCGGAGCTCCAGCGCCAGGGAGGCATAGTGCTCTCGCCCAAACAGCCGCATGCAGGCAGCTTCCACAGGTGCGATCACCAGGCGTGCCTGGCCACTCGCAATCTTCCAGAGAGCCGCCGCGCGTTGCTCCTGGATCTCTCCGTGAGGCGACAGGTTCTCAAACGGCAGCACATCGTGGGCGGGCAGCCGCAGCACCTCGATGCCCTTCAGGGCACCTGTCAGCTCACAGGCGGCAAGTACCGCCGTATGCAGCGCCTCGGCGGCCTTGTTGTCGGAGACCAGCACAAGGGCTGGCGCCGGGGACGAGCGCACGAAATAGGGAAGGTACAGGGCACGCGCTGTGGCAGTCAGGCCGGAGACACGGCGACGACCGGCACCACCGGCAAGGTGGCGTCGCACACGGGAGAAAGCGTCTGTGCTCTCCAGATCCGCAATCAATTCGCGGACAAAGGGAAGAATCATGCACTTTCTATTCTATCGGCTCGGGAACCAGCCGTCCGGGCGGATACCGAAGCCTAGGCGATCTTTCGCGGTTGTGGCGTCTCGATCATGCCCGGCGTCTTGCCGGGACCCAAAGCGCGTCCTGCCACCCACTGCAGCTCCGCGCTGCGAAGGGTGTCCGCCAGGAAGTTCGGCCGACCAAACCGGTTGCGGGGTGAGCCCATGAACTGCGCCAGACGGCGAAGCGCCATGGCCCGCAATCCGCGGCGCTGCACAATGAGGTCGGCTACGGGTTCTTCGGCAAAAGCATGCCGCATGGTGTGCGAGGTGCCCCCATAGATCAGCAGTCGCTTCGCTCCTGCCCCAATCTCGTGTTCGAGGTAAAAGGACCGCATCACCGTGCCAATGGAGTGCTTCTCAAAGCCCAGCGTGTTCATCTGCCAGTACAGGACGGTCGTTCCAGCTTGTCGCCAGCCGCCGATCAGGCTCAGCCAGCGCCCATCCGGTGCCCGCAGACCGCTCAGGTAACTGCCCGGCAGCTCAGACGCACTCTGGACGCGCCGCTCAAACTCCTCCGGATCTACCGGGTTGAGCGAGTTGGCGTTGATGGCCCGGAGGTCGGCTCCACTCAGAAGAGGTGCCGCGTCCTGGATGTACTCGCAGTCCATCTCTTTCGCCAGGCGACGGCGGTAATAGCGAAGGTTGAAGCGGGTCGACTTCCCCAGTTGGGCCAGGGTGGCTTCGAAGGTGGGCTCCAAATGCAGGATGCGGCCCACGCGACGCTGACGCCACGCCCAAAGCACGCCGGGCCATCCAACAAGCAGGCCCTTAACCTCGGGCTCGCCTGCACTCTCATAGGTGGTCAGGACGATAGCGGCACCGCGCTGCACCAGCGCCCTGGCCGCGGCGGCCGCCACACGGGCACGTTCGCCTCGCCGGGCCACAATGCTGTTGAAGCCGACGGCATCCCCCGTCGACACGATGCCGGAACGTATACCAAAGAAGCGATACTCGAAAAAGAGGGCGGCTGCGTCTATATCGTCAGCCTGCAGCCGGCGATCGACATCTGCCTCTGAGTGCAGGGTGAGCACCAGAAACGGTTCCCGCAGCTTGGTCACGTCCTGGTTCAGAAAATACGCAAGCCAATGCATGGCACCGGGCTGACCACACCGGACTGCCAACTCCTCGAGCATCGGCGCTAGCGCCAGAATGGCCTCGCGGTTGTCCAGAATCAACAGGTTGCGGGTGTAGAGTGGACCGCTCGCCTTCAGCAAAGGAAGCCTCGCTCGTGCCTTCACCCACGAAGCTAATCGATTTCTAATGTTTAACGAATGGCGCGTATGGGTCACGTGACTGACGGGGCTTTTCTCGGAAAATCAGCTGCGGAGCACGAAGAGACTATTCTGGGCCGACTTTGTCCTCTATCGCCCGCCCGTAGATTGCCTGGCCATACTCTAATAATGTGACCATTAGAACACCGCCACAGATGTTCCCCGCGACTGCCGGGCCGAGCCATCGAAAATAGTTGGCAAAGGTAACTTGCCCTGTGAGCACGGAGGTTAGTATTTCGCCTGAGCTCGCAATGCAGTGCGCAAAGTTTCCCGCGCCAACAAGAAATGTAAGAAGCCAGATGAGCGCAATGGACCCGGTCACGGAGTGTGACCCGGAGACCATCCATGCGGCTGTCGCGATGATCCAGCCGCCCATCACCCCCGACCAGAAAACGGTACCTGGGGACACACCGACCGTCTGGATGCCAAGCTGGGCGATGGCCTGCACGATCGGCCCAGGGAGCGCGTGGGTCAACGAGATGAGGCAGGCAAACGCGAAGGCGCCCGCCAGGTTCGAAGGCAGCACAATGGCCCAGAGCCGCAGTGTATTCCACAGCTCCCGCCTCTCCGCCAACACCAGGGCCACCGGATAGAGCGTGTTTTCGGTGAACAGCTGGGATCGGCCCACGATCACCACAATGAAGCCGAGCGGGTACAGCATCCGGGAGAGCAGAAAGGCCTTTGGCCCGGTACCGAGCGTTGCGAGAACGACGCCCACCCCCAACGCAGAGAAGCCCATGAAGGTACCGCCGGTAAACCCCGAAACTGCCAGCGACACGCTGCGACGCCTCAGCTCCTGCCTGGCATTGCCTGCAACCTGCTGGTAAATGTCTTCCGCACTGGGCCGTTCCAGATTCCTTTGCGCTCCGGAACGATCCGCGTCAGGTGCGTCCTGCGTCTCGTCCCGACCGCTTCCCTGCCCTCGTCCATCCTCCATCGTTCTCTCCTTACGCGTTTGTAGCTATGCCTATCCGCCCTAGGGTGTTCTGCAATTGGGCCAGGCTTGCTGAGCGTGTGATGCCACCGCCCATGATGTCTGAGGGCGATTGCTAAAATCAGCCCATGCCCGTTCTCGCCGCGCTCACTCCTGAGGTCCTCGCGAAGTACCAGCCCGTGATTGGTCTCGAGGTGCACGTTCAGCTGCTCACGGCCTCCAAGAACTTCTGTGGCTGCAGGAACGAGTATGGCGGCGAGCCCAACACCCACACCTGCCCCGTGTGTCTTGGGTTGCCCGGTGCGCTTCCCGTGCTGAACCGCGATGCCGTCGAAAAAGCTGTGCTCGCGGCCAGTGCTATCGGCTGCCGCATCAATGCGACCAGCATCTTCTCGCGAAAGAATTACTTCTATCCCGATTCCCCCAAGGGCTACCAGATCTCCCAGTTCGACAAGCCTCTTGCCGAGTTCGGCAAGATCTACGTTCCGGACGCGGACGGCAACGCCAAGCTCATCAACATTACGCGCCTGCATCTGGAAGAAGACGCCGGCAAGAGCCTGCACGACGGCTTCGCCGACTCCGCCACGCGCACCTATATCGACCTGAATCGCTGCGGCACGCCCCTGATCGAGATCGTCTCCGAGCCCGATCTGCGCACGCCCGATGAGGCCTTTGAATACCTCACTCGCCTGAAGGAGATCCTGCTCTACACCGGTGTCTCCGACTGCAACATGGAGGAGGGCTCGCTCCGTTGCGACGCCAACGTCAGCGTCATGCTCAAAGGCGCGGCACAGTACGGCACCAAGGCGGAAGTCAAAAACGTCAACAGCTTTCGCTACATCCGTGCGGCGCTGGAATACGAGATCGAACGCCAGATCGGTGTCATTGAGGACGGCGGCCGTGTTGTGCAGGAATCACGCCTGTGGAACAACGCCGAGGGCCGCACCTTCTCCATGCGCAGCAAGGAACAGGCCCACGACTATCGCTACTTTCCCGAGCCTGACCTGCCGCCCCTGGTCATCGGCGAGGCCTGGAAGACCACCATCCTGTCCCGCATGCCGGAGCTGCCGGAGGCTCGTCGCGCCCGCCTCATCGCGGACTATGGCCTCTCCACGCAGGACGCCGCCACCGTTGCCGCCGAACGCACCTTTGCAGATCGCTTTGAAGCCGCCGCCAAGCGGGCAAAGAGTCCTCGGCGCGTCGCCGCGATCCTGCTCAGCGAAATCACCGCGCGCCTCCGTGCCGCGGGCATTGAGGACTTCAACGAATCGCCGGTCACCATGGACGGCATCGTGCTGGCCGCGGACCTCACCGAAGCCGGCGACATCAGCTCCAAACAGCTCAAGCAGCTGCTCGACACCTGCTTCGCCGAAGCGCAGGACTTCGCCGTCATCTATGACCGCGACAAGCCGGAGCAGATCTCCGACAGCTCCGCGCTGGAGGGCATGATCGACCAGGTGATCGCTGCGAATCCCAAGCAGCTGGAGCAGTTCAAGGGGGGCAAACGTACCGTCTCCGCCTTCTTCGTGGGCCAGGTCATGAAGCTCAGCAAGGGGCAGGCCAACCCTGCCTTGCTGAATGAGCTCGTGGTAAAGAAGCTGGACGCAAACTAGATCTCTCGCGTCGCAGGTCGCCGAGGCTACATGCCGCTTAAGACACTGCAATTAGTTTGAGACTCGACGAAAGTCCCTGCTTCGTAGTGGAATAGGTCACGCCGGTGGCTGTCCCTGTTCGGCTCGAGGTGTATCCTGCGCTCTTCTCGCTTCATCCTGTCTCTCTCGCTTGGCCTTGCTTCCATCGCGGCTGCCGCACAATCTTCCCCTCCAGCACCGCATACAAACGGGCCTTTGCCGGAGATCAAGCGGATGCCCGGGGACGGTTCCGGGGCCTACCGGACCGGGCACTACCGCGACCTGTTCTCGGAGGCGGGTCACCCACAGGCCGAAACGGAAGCAAAGCTGAATCGCGCCTTTGAGCAGCTCTTTCACGGTGACCCGCTGACGGAGCGGGTGTACTTCGAGGGCGGCTCCAACGCGAACGGTCCGCTCGCCTACATGACCGATTGGGCCAACAACGATGCTCGTACTGAAGGCATGAGCTACGGCATGATGATCGCCGTGCAGATGAACCGGAAGCATGAGTTCGATGCACTATGGAACTGGTCGAACACCTACATGCTCATCACGGACCCGGGCAATCCCAACGTGGGTTATTTCGCCTGGTCGATGAATACGGACGGCACCCCGCGCTCTACCGGTCCCGCACCCGACGGCGAAGAATACTACGCAATGGCGCTTCTCTTTGCAGCGCGCCGCTGGGGCAACGGGCAGGGCATCTACAACTACGGGGAGCAGGCGGAGCGCATCCTGCGCGGCATGCGCCACCACCCCGTGATGACGCAGACCGGACCCTTCCGCATCCACCCTGGCGACCAGCCCTTTGTCTTTGACCCCACCCGTGAGACTAGCCCCAACACCACCGAGCGCCTGCAGGCGCAGGCCAATGTCGCCCTGGAACTCAAGGGTCAGGGCAAGACCCCGCCACCACCCTTCCGCTGGCACGGGGATGCCACCCGCAAAGAGACGGCCGGCCCCATGCTGGAGGAGGCCCACAACATGATCCGCTTCGTACCCGATGTGGGCGACGGCTTCACCGATGCTTCCTATCATCTGCCCGCCTTTTACGAGCTCTTCGCGCGGTGGGGACCGCAGGGGGATCGCGACTTCTGGCTTAAGGCCGCCGACGTCAGTCGTGACCTCTTTGTCAGGGTCGTCGGGCCTCACACTGGGCTCTCGCCGGACCGCAACAACTTCGACATGAGCCCCATAGTGAATCGTCGGGGTGAACCGACACCATTCAGCTACGACTCCTGGCGCACGGCCAGCAACTGGTCCGTAGACGCGAGCTGGTGGGGCAAGGACGCCCGCCAAACGGAGCTCAGCGACCGCATTCAAACGTTTTTGATCGGGCAGGGCATCAGCACCTTTGCCGACCAGTACACCCTGGAGGGCAGGCCCCTCTCGACACGACACTCGGTCGGTATGGTCGCAGCGACCACCGTCGCTGGCCTTGCGGCCACGCCCGGCCCGCACGAGAAGGCCTTTGTCGAGGAGCTCTGGCGCACGCCCATCCCCGTCGGCGACCAACGATACTTCGACGGCATGCTCTACCTGATGAGCCTGTTGCACTGCAGCGGCAACTTCCGCATCCTGGACGGGGGCGCGACACACTGAGCCTCCATGGAGGCTTATGGCCGCTTTTCACACGACAGGCGGAGGAGTCGAAAGCATAAGATCAAAGCCAGTGGGTTGCCCTTTGGACTCGCGCATGTACACGCACGTACGGTAGCGGCTTGTGTCGCCAGCAGGTGCTTCCACTCCTTTCTGCCATGAGGTACCCATGCACGACGCTTCCACGCCTTCTATCGTTTCCAGCCTCGTTGCCGCGTTCCGTCCGGAGCTGGCTTTTCCATTCCTTACAGAGGACATGCTCGAACGTGCGCGGGGTTACGGGCATGAAGAAAATGTCGAGGCTGATGTCACCCTGTGGTCCCGTGGGGAACGCGACGTGGATCTGTTCATCGTCCTGAAGGGCATGGTGGAGGTCTACGACCAGATCGGGGATCGCCGGCAGGCTATTGCTGTATTTCGCGAAGGGCAGTTCTCCGGCGAGCTGGACCTCCTGAGTTCCCGCCAGACACTCGTCGATGGCTGCACGGTG
This sequence comes from uncultured Acidobacteriaceae bacterium, assembly GCA_964247615.1. Lineage (GTDB taxonomy): Bacteria > Acidobacteriota > Terriglobia > Terriglobales > Acidobacteriaceae > Granulicella. The sequence goes on along the minus strand of CAXTVC010000013.1, from coordinate 42,191 downwards.
ACAGCATGCACCTTGCTGCGGATCGAACGATCCTCCCTGCAGCGCATGATGCGAGCGGAAGGCGACATTGCCAACCTGATCATGCAGGCCACCATCTGGCGGCGCCTGGGCATTCTGCAGCGAGCAGAGGCAGGCATCGTTCTGGTGGGGAGCGGGATTGCTTCCGACACCATCCATCTGCAGCGCTTTCTTACACGAAACAACTATCCGCATCGGCTCCTGGAACCCACGGCGGAACAGTACGCCAGCTCTGAACCGGGTTCCCAGGAGACCGCCGCCGGTCCCTATCTTCTGCCCGCAATTGTCTTCCCGGATGGCCGCATTCTGCATCGTCCCTCCGTTGCCAATTTAGCGGACGAGCTCGGCATGACGGAGATACTGGATCCTCACATCACCTACGACCTCACGGTGATCGGCGCAGGTCCATCTGGTTTGGCGGCCGCCGTATACGGCGCTTCCGAGGGCCTGTCGACCCTCGTCATCGAAGGCATCGCGCCCGGAGGCCAGGCGGGCACCAGCTCCAAGATCGAGAACTACCTTGGCTTCCCGACCGGTGTGTCAGGGCAGGAGCTTGCCAATCGCGCCCAGGTGCAGGCACAGAAGTTCGGTGCCCGTCTTGCCGTCTCGCGCGAGGCGGTCTGCGTTGATCAAATCGATGGTGTCCACAAGATCACGATCGTCGGAGGCACGAAGGTCTGCTCCCGCGCCGTGGTCATCGCGACCGGCGCGCAGTATCGCAAGCTGCAGGTGCCCAACTTCGAGCGTTTCGAAAACCAGGGCATTCACTACGCGGCCACCGCGATGGAGGCACAGCTTTGCCGCGAGCAGGAGGTCGCCGTCATAGGCGGCGGTAACTCTGCCGGGCAGGCCGCCATCTTTCTCTCCGGCATTGCGCGGCATGTTCACCTCATCATCCGCGGCGGATCGCTGGTCGACAGCATGTCCCAGTACCTGATCTCACGAATCGAACACTCCACTCACATCACGCTGCATGCCGACACCGACGTCGAGCACCTGGATGGCGACACCGCGCTCCGTTGTGCCACGTGGGCTAATCGGAAGACAGGCGAACGCACCACCCGCCAGATAGCTGCCATGTTTGCCATGATCGGCGCGGAACCCAACACCGGATGGCTTTATGGAACACTCGCCCTGGACAAGAAGGGCTTCATCGTCACCGGTACAGAGAGGGCCTTTGAGAACACACGTTATGCCACCAGTGTCCCCGGCATCTTTGCCGTTGGCGATGTGCGCTCCGACTCCGTAAAGCGCGTGGCCTCTGCTGTGGGGGAAGGCTCGGTGGTCATCTCGGACGTTCACCGCTATCTCGCAGGACACCCTGCCGTGGACCCCGAAGCGCATTCCACCCTGGCAGCGATGCAGGCCGTAGCCCCTCCCTCCCTTTAGGGCCTTCGCTTCACTTCGTGGCTGCTGCAGGCTGCACATTCACCGTGACGCCCGTGAGATCACTCTGCACGAGCACAGGCTGTTTTCCATCTGCGTAGCCGCGCAGCACCTTTTCTTCGGTCCGCGTAGGCGGCATGCACTGATCGCAGGTGGGCACCTCGGTCCGTTCGACCTCGTGCACCTTGGTCGCCTTCAGCAGAAACTGGCCTGCGGGAACAAACAGGAAATGGAACTGGCCGTCCTCTCCCACTTTGGTTGCTGCGAGCTTCGTTTCATCGTCGGCATAGACCAGTTCCAGGTCGGCTCCGTTCACCATGTGGGCGGTCCCTCCCTGCAGCACGGTGCCACTGACGGTGTAGAGCGCGGACACGGGGATGTCGATGTCGACCTGCGTGGCCTCGCTGCCTTCACTTACTTTGAGAGGCTTGGCATCTTTCGAGCGAAAGGTATCGCCCGGAAAGAAGTCCAGATCAAAGGCACCCTTGTCCAGCCACGCCGTGCCTCCCTGGCCGGCAAAGACATGGTCGCTGGCCACAGCATGGAGCGACACATTCGCTCGCACCAGGTACTCCCCTTCCGGCAGGCCCCCGATGCGATACATGCCTCGGTCATCGGTGTTAAAGCCGCCAAACGAGTTGGCTACCGTGCTGATGCGCGTCTCCGCCCACTTCCCGTCCGTGTTTCTGCGCAGCAACTTCATTTCTGTGTGGATAGCGGGGGCTCCGTCATCGAAATGAACGTTGCCGGAGATCGCTCCACCGCGCAGAAGATGGACTTCAGTCTGCGTTGTGTGGCCAGCCGATACGGAGATCGCTGTCATCAAGGCAGCGATGCGCGTCAAGGTGGCCCCGTCAGGATGGTTGAGCTGCTCACGCGTAAAGACAGACACGGGCGAGATGTAGCCCTCCTGCTCCGCGATGACGTAGTACTTGCCCACGGGCACGTTGGCTATGGCAAAGGAGCCGTCCAGCATCGTTGGGGTCAGCGTGACATTGGTCTCACGGCCATGGCTGCCATCCTTCTGCAAGGCGTAGGAATCCTTGTCCACGATGGGTTGAAGAAACACGTGCGCTCCCCGCGCTGGCCGTTGCGTGTCGCTGCACAGAACGTGGCCGGTCACCGAACCCGTAGGAAACGGATGTGGGGCCTGCTTTTGCGCAGATAGCCCAGGCACCAGGCACAACAGCGGGACCGCAACCATCAATCTGAAGGCGCTGCGACAAGACGCGAGGAATGGGTTCAAGAAGAACACTCCATAGATTGCGAAAATCTTACCCTGCCTACGCCATCATGCCGGGAAAACGTCCTTCCCCCCGCGGTGTTCGTTCCCTGTATCCCCTGGTTGTATGGGCAAAAACGGGGAAACGCGGGCATCATAGGGGGATGCGCCTCACGCAGAAGCTGACCCTGCTTTCAGCCGTGCTATCCCTTGCCGGCTGTCGCACCCGGGGCGTCGTTCCCGAAGGACCGATGCCCGCAAACACCGTCCTGCTCTCGCAGGTCATGCGCGAGCTTTCCGCACAGCCCGGCTTCACAGAAGCCCTACTGCAGCAGCTCGATGGCGCCAAAGCGCAGACCGGCAAGAAGGGCCCGGCGCTGCTCACGCCACGGCTTCTCGATGAGCTCCGCAAGCGGATCCTGGGCAAAGACTGGGACGGGCTCGACCGCTTTCCCGGATGGTCCATGCGGGAGATTAATCCCACGGTTCGCCTTGCCGACAAGGTCGTCGGCAAGGATCCCGTCCTTGAAGGCCTGAGTGCGGTCCACCCCGGGGCTGCGTCGCCTCCTCTGGACGATCAGCAGGCCCGCGCCTTCCTCGATCTTGGGGCGTATTCCCTGGAGAAAACGCAAACGGTGTCGTTGAACGAACCTTCCACCTACCCTCCCTTTACGACGCAGGGCATCGTGACGCCGGTCGGTGCAGGTCTTCTCCGCGGGGATGGCCCCAACCATCTCGCGCCGGAACACGCGGCATCGCAGCGCCTCGCGGATGTGCTGAATCGCCTAAGCGCCAACAGGCTCGATGATGCCAGGACCTTCACCGCTGTCCTCGCCGGCAGACAGGCCACCACCCCGGAAAGCCTGGTCGAAGCGCTGCTCGCCACCGGCCACACCGTATCTGTCACGGACTCGCGCTACTTTGCGAACTTCGGCCATCTGCACTACAAGGGTCAGGACGTGATGATGCCTTTCTGGATCAACACGGAGATCGCCGTTCCTCACACCGGCGGCCTCTTTCGCCGCCCCCGCCCGCTGCTGGTGCCTGTGTCACATGCGGAATATGAATGGCACATCCGGGGACCGCAGATCAATGCAGACGTCAGCCACTACTTCGGCATCGACGGCAAAGCCGAGTGGCGCACGATGGACACGCTCGATCAGACATGGGTCCTGAAGCGCGATGCGCACACCTACACCGGGCCGCAGGCGCTTGAGGTCACGCGCCTCATCGGGCTCATCACGCTGGCCTACATGCATCAGCATGCCGCACGGCCGACCCTGTCTTTTGGCGGCTACTACGCCCTTGGCGTTTGCCAGGATCCCGTCTCGGCGGTGGAGAAGAAGATGACAGGCAAGTCGACCCTGTTCCCCAACACCGCCGACAGCACACTCTTCGACGATCCCAAAGATGCGGAGGTCAACGGCCTCTTTGCTGTCATTCCAAAAGATCGTTCCGGTGCAGCACCACAGCCCGAACGCATCTTCGGCTCCCTGCCCGCAGATCCCGGAAGCGAGAAGGATTTTCGCGCTATCAGCATCCCCGGGCTGGCAAATGACCTTCGAGAAACCTATGCGGCCTGGGAAGATGGCAAGCTCGAGCGAACGAACTCCGTATTTCGTTCTGCCTTCCATACTGCCCTAGCAGCCATCATCCTTCTCCTTGCGGCCATGGGTGGGGCGACCTGGTTTCTCCTCCGTCTACTGCGGCGAAAACTCACGGGACCGACGATCAAAGACATGCAACGAAACTAGTGCAGTCTCTGCTCCAACGACAACGGGAGGCTCAATCCCTTATGGCAACCGCAAAGAAGACAGCGGAACGCAAGTCCGCTGCCAGGAAAACAACATCGAAGAGCGCGGCGAAGAAGTCTGTAAGCGGTGCCACCGCGAAAAAGCCGGCTGCAAAGAAGACAGCCGCGAAGAAAACTACCGCAAAGAACAGCAGAGGCAACAAGTTCGATCGGCAAGCAGGCGAAGACGTCCGTGAGGAGATGCACGAGATGAAACGCGGACAGCTCCACATCGGCCGCTCCGACAAGAAGGTCACGAACCCCAGGCAGGCCATCGCCATCGGGCTGGCAAAGGCGCGTCGCGAAGGGGCCAAGGTTCCTCCCAACCCCAACACGGGCCGCTAAGCGGGAAGCGGGTTGCCCTCCGGACTGACGCCAGCTGCGAGCACTGCATCAGCAATCGCGGCGGCCTCCCGTGTCGCTTGCACATCATGGACACGCAGGATGTGCGCACCCCCAAGCACCGCCGCCACGTTCGCCGCAAGCGTGGCGTTACGGCGCGTGATACTTGGCGGTTCAGCGGCATGCGAAGCGGTCTGCAGGGCGCGAACGGCCTCGCCAAGAAATCCCTTCCGCGACAGCCCCACCAGCAGCGGACGCCCGAGCTGGTGCAGAGAACAGATCTCCGCTAGCAACGCAAAGTTTTCCGCCCCCATCTTGCCAAAAGCGAAGCCCGGATCAAGCACAATGGCCTCTGTCGGGATGCCGCTCATCTCAGCCAGTGCGAGACCCTCCACCAGGCCACTGAACACATGACGCAACATGGCCTCACGTCCCTGTGCAGGCAGGCTCCGCCACTCCGGAGGCCGTCCCCGGGTATGCATCAATACCAGGCCACAGCCTGTCTGTTGCACGGCACCGGCCATCTCGCTGTCCCACTGCAGGCCGGAGACATCGTTGATGATCTCCGCCCCAAGCTCCGCCGCCGCGATGGCGGTTGCCGCATGGTAGCTGTCGACGGAGACAAGCGCCGACGGACGCTCCTGCATCAATGCGCGCAGCACCGGCAATAAGCGGGCCTGCTCCTGCTCCGGAGAGATCGGCTGCGCCCCGGGCCGCGTCGACTCCGCACCCATATCCAGGATGTCCGCACCGTCATCCAGAGCGCGACAGGCTGCGTCAACAGCCTCCCTGAGACCCCGATTGCCCAAGCCATCCCCGGAGAAGCTGTCCGGCGTGAGATTCAGTATTGCCATTACCTGCGTGCGCTGACCAAGAGGGAGCACGCGACTGCGTAGCTGCCACTCAAAGCGTGGTCGTGGAAGAAAGCCCATGCGCGTAGGACGCGCTCCAACGGCTTTGCGCCACCCAGGAATCAGTGCGATAGACTGCGCCCATGACGGTACGCTTTGCCCTGTTCGTGTCCATGCTGGCCATAGGCAGCCTTCCAGCAGTGCACGCGACCGCGCAGGCACCAGGGAGCGTCCCGGCCGCATACCCCTCTGGAGAGAACACCCAGTTAGGCCGGCAGATCCAGGAGTTGCTTCGTGACCCGTCCGTCGCCCGTGCCCATTGGGGCATCGCCGTCACAACGCTTACCGGTGATGCCGTCTTCGGTCTGGACGAAGGCAAGCTGTTCCGCCCAGCCTCCACCGCAAAGCTCTTCACGGCGGCAGCTGCTCTGGCGTTGCTCGGTCCGGATCACCGCTTCACGACACGCGTCTACGGGGACCTCGAGCCCGCTACGGGCATCGTGCACGGCGACCTAACCCTGCTGGGCGGCGGCGATCCGAGCTTCGGGACCGATGACCTTCCATACCATCGTGAACGGGCAAAAGGTGAGCCGACGGAGGGTGTGCCCTCCGACAACAGTCTCGCGGGCCTTACGGACACGCTTGTGGCCAAAGGGCTGAAACAGATCACCGGTCAGGTCATCGCGGACGACACCCTGTTCGAGCCCCCAACCGCACCCGAAGGGTGGGCCGCCGAAGACCTGCTGTGGGGCTATGGTGCTCTGCCGGACGCGCTAACGATCGGCGACAACGAACTGCGCATCACGGTGCGGCCTGGAGCGATGCAGGCTCTATCACCACAAGCCACGGCCCTGCCCGGTTCGAGCGCGCGTGCCGACCAGCTCTACCCTTACCTCGCGCTGGTCAACGAGGTCATCACGCTCCCCCCGGACAGCGCAGGAAGAACCGCTGTAGATGCCGAAGCTGTCCCGGACACACCCCGTACGGTCAGATTATTCGGCAGCATCCGAGCCGGGGGGCCACCCGTTGAGGAGCACCTCGCGCTCCCGGAGCCGGCCCTCTACGCGGGCAACGCCCTTCGCGCGTTGCTGGCCGAGCGGAGCGTTCAACTGAACGCCGAGGCAGGGACCCTGCACACCCCACACCCATCGCAGCCCGTTGCCTTTCTCGCAACGCTCCGCAAGCCGGTTTGCGCGACGCTGCCGGGGGGCGAAGGTCCTCCTTGCACGCCCCCCTGCGTTGGCACCGGTAAATCCGCAGCTCCCCTCGTGGAACACCTGTCACGACCTCTCATCGAGGACGTCGCGTTCACGCTGAAGACCTCGGCGAACGTCCATGCCGAGCTGCTGCTCCACCACCTTGGGCTACTTGGTTCCTGCACAGGCGTTACCACGCTGGACGGTGCGCGCGTCCTCAGGGCATGGCTGTTGCGCACCGGCCTGCAGGAAGGCGACGTCACGCTTTACGACGGCTCCGGCCTGAGCACCAAGGACCTGGTCACGCCACGCGGGGAAGCGAAGCTGCTCGCCTACGCCGCCGCACAGCCCTGGGGATCGCAATGGATTGCGGCTCTGCCGCTGGGGGGATTCGATGGAACGCTTGCCTCACGTTTCCCGGACCCGCCTTTGAAAGGCCATGTCTACGCAAAGACCGGCACACTGGGCGAAACGCGGGCGCTGGCGGGCTACGTGGATTGCGTGAGCGGGAAGCGGCTGATCTTTTCCATCCTGGTCGACAATCACGAACCGGGCACGCCTGTAGACCGGATCACAATGGACAGGATCGTTGCTGCCATCGCCCGGCTAAATTAGTGCTCACAACACTGAGGCAGCCCTAACGAGCAGCGTTCTGCTTGATGTACTCCCGCAGGCTGCTGTTCTGCTCCAGGGCTTTGCTCACGCCGGTGTCCAGCATGCGCAGCCACTCCGCAGCCGGCTCCTTCAACTCAGCCAACGAAAGCAGGTAGCTGGTCTGCACAATCACTTCAAGCGAATTCGAGAGCTCGTGCGCGATACGCCGGATCTCGATCGCCACTTCTTCAGGTATCCGGGCGCTGGAAGCTGGTAACGAACTGGAAGGTTCACTCATGCGGACACTGGGCTCCATGGGGACAATCGTCTCGTCAAAGCGGCTCAGCTGCGACCGTGCTTCCCCAATCTCCAGTGTATCCGCGGTGTTGGGAGTTTGACAGGCGTGCCCCGGTTTGGGAGACTAAGTTGTCACAGCGCGGATGCGAAGGCATCGGCAAGTGAGCCGAAGTGGCGGAATTGGCAGACGCGCATGGTTCAGGTCCATGTACTCGCAAGGGTGTGAAGGTTCGAGTCCTTTCTTCGGCACCAAATGACTCAAGACATGCAGGTCGAGGATGATCCGGTACACCGGCCTTCTCCCTGCCCCTCTGGAGTCTTCTCCGCCTCTCATCATCCGACTGCATCTGATTCTCATTGAGCTCGGGGCCAGCGCCTGGAGCCGGAGGAAATCTAATGGCAGACAAGCTCGCAGCAGTGACCGGTGCCTCCAGTGGCATCGGGTATAACTTGGCCAAGGTCTTCGCCGAAAATGGCTACGACCTCGTCATCGGCGCTGAGGACAGCGGTATCCAGAAGGCAGCCTACGACTTCAGGTCACTCGGCGTAACTGTGACTCCCGTCCAGGCTGATCTGGCTACCGTCGAGGGGTGCAAACAGTTCTGGCAGCAGGTAGAAGGCACAGGCCGCAAGCTTGATGCAATCGCGATCAACGCCGGCGTGGGTGAGGGTGGTCTCTTCGCCGAGACGGACCTCGACAAGGAAATCAACATTGTTCGCCTGAACTGCGAGAGCACCGTTCACATCGCAAAGTACGCGGTGCGCAAGATGGTCTCCCAGGGTGAAGGCAAAATCCTCATCACCTCTTCCATCGTCGCCGAGATGGTCGCCCCTAAGGAAGCCGTCTACGCCGCCTCCAAGGCCTTCGATCTCTCCTTCGCGAAGAGCCTCCGCTACGAGCTGAAGGACACAGGCGTAACTGTAACCGCCCTGCAGCCCGGGCCCGTGGATACCAACTTCTTCGAGCGCGCCGATATGGGTGATACCAAGGTTGGCACCGAGGGCAAGAAGGACTCCGAGCCCTATGACGTAGCCAAGCAGGGCTTCAAGGCCCTGATGGACGGGGAGGAGCACGTCTATTCAGCCAGCCTCGGCACCAAGATTCAGGGTGCGCTTGCGGGTCTTGCTCCCGAGAGCCTCGTAGCCAAAATGCATGAAAAAATGACTGAGCCAGCAAGCAAATAAAACGAAGCCAAATAAAAAACGCCAGCTCCAAAGAGGAGCTGGCGTTTTCCTTTGGCTACAACACACGTTACTCGGTCTCCCCGGGCGTCAGCTTCGGGTCGATCTTCACGGTGTTGCGGTTATACGGCCTCGGCTTCGCCAGCGCATCTTCAAGCATCTTGTCATAGCCATAGATGTCGTCGAAGAAGTGCATCGTCCCGTCCTCGTCGGCATTTGCGGTGAGATACGTAATGACAACGGGCAGCTGCGTCTTCAGATTCACCTGCTTGTTGTCCTTTACCTGATCGCTTGTCGAGGTCGGCCCTGACTCGGGATCTCCGCCGGAGGGCTGTTTCGCGTCGGTGCTTGCATCGGCGGCATCCCCTGCCAAGGGCTCGCCATACATGGCCTGGTGGATTTTGTTCGCGTCCCAGTCGTCCTGACCGCTCAAGACCCAGTTCGCCATCTTCTCTGCATCGTTCAGACGAACACACCCATGCGAGCGGTCACGCCGCGCCAGATTAAAGAGGTTGATCTCCGGCGTCGAGTGCAGGTAGATGTCGTACTCGTTGGGGAACATGAACTTCACCAGGCCCAGGGAGTTCTTCGGTCCGGGCTTCTGTCGCACCAGGTAACGCGAGTGCTCCAGGTCAGCCGCACCCCATCCGGTAACGGCCTCGCCCTTTGCATTCACGACCTCGTACCCATGTGCCTCCAGGTAGCCGTTCCCTCCGCTCAGGTGCTTCATCAGGTCTTTCTTCACGATCGAAACCGGAAGATTCCAGTAGGGTCGGAAGATCATGTACTTCATCGTCCGCACAAAGACAGGCGTGTCGTGGTTGCCCTTGGCTTCTCCGTCCACCACCTTCATCTTGAAGGCAAGGTCGCCGCCCTGGTTATAGGTGCGCACCAGGAACTCCGGCAGGTTCACCAGCACTCTGGGCTTCACGTACTGGTCAGGCAGCCAGCGCCATTTCTCCAATGCATCGTCGACCTGTTGCACTCGAGCGCCCATCGGCACATTCAGCGCAGCGATGGTTCCCTGCGAGAGCTTGCCGTCCGGAGTGAGCCCGACGCGCGCCTGGAAACGCTGGACAGCCTGTGCGACGTCTGGTGTGTACTGGTTGCCATTGGGAGCGGGGGTGCCATCGCCCTCAAGCGCCAGTCGCTGTGCCAGTTGAGCCAACGCCGGGTAGCTGCCGCCCGGGGCGATCGGCTTGTCCACGGTAGGCAGAGCCGTTCCTGGTTGCGCGCTCGCCTTTTCCGCCAGTTCCAGATAGTGCGGCAGGGCGGCCTCTGTCGCCTTGTACAGGGGGTTCTGCGGCTCAATGCCTTCCACCACGCTCGCGACATCATCGGTGTCCACCAACTGATCGTTCAGCAGCGTCGCGACGTCAAAGCCAGCACGCTTCGCCGGCACATCGATATCAAAGTTCAACGCCTGCGGATTGATCCGTCCGAGGTGCAGGTCGCTGAGATAACGGATCGCCGTCACCGTTACGGCCACGTCGAACTGCGCCAGTGTGTTCTCGTCCTTGGGAGCTGCGAGGACGGCATGAATGTGATCCTGCCAGCGCTGCCCGTCATAGTCATCCGGGCGCAAACCTTTCTTATCGGCGTCGGTGAACAGCTGAATCAGCGCGGCTGCCGTCTTGGTCGGCTTGCCGTCCCGCGTCCAGGCCACCTCCCAGTTCCGGTCCTCGTAGAACTTCTGGACGAGGGGCTGGTCGTCCGCGAAGTTCCCCCACTTCAAGAGGCCAAGCTGCGGCGATCCGGCAACCTGCTGCAGGTTGTCGCTGTAATCCGTCGTATTGGGTGTCGACTTGGCTCGGCGGTGGTGAAATAAGCTGGAAAGCTTATGGTTCTTGCAGCCGGCTACCGGAAAGAGCACGCAGGTGCCCAGCAGGGCGGCGGCAAGGGAGCGGCGAAGTCGAAAAGATGGGGTCTGGCGAAAAGAAGGGTACAGCGTCGTCACGGCGGTCGGGGGGCCTTGTCTGCTCAAAAAGAGGAGCGTTAATTCCTACGTTGGATGCACAAGAATGACATGGACCCGAGCTGCCAGCCTAGCGCTTTCGTGGGATCCGGCACCCACCTCGGTCCGCTCAAAAGTTGAAATTGACCCAAAGAAAAACACTTCCGCTAGCCAATTGCCCCATTGCGCAGCGCAGTCCAGCAAAGCACGGCCTGCGCCGCGACCGCCGCCCCCGAAAGCAGCAGAAACACACGGCGTTGCCGCGATTCCAGCACGTCCGCAAACACACCGCCCACAAAGGTAAACAGGAACGGCAGCGCCCAGAGCCACGGTGCCGAGACCACCTGGCTCGTATAAAGCGGCACCAACACCAGCACCATGAGCAGGGGGGTCGTGTTGCCGAAGTACCGCGACCGCCGGGCCGCGAGATACACGACCAACGCCACACCCGTTACCACCAGGATGGGCGCGTTGGCGAGATCACGTGCAAAGTGCCGCGCCGGCTCCAGAGAAAACCAGAAGCGTCCCGCGCCGCCGGTAAAGACGTAGCTATAGGCACTCAGCCGAAAGGAAAAGCTCGCAAAAAGGACCACCGCGGCGCCCAGGGCGGCGTAGATCATGATCTGGGCTACGTAGGCTCGCCGGCGCTCGGCAAGGTAATAGAAGAACAACACACCGGCAGCGAAGCCGATGGCCCCGGCCAGCAGGTGGGCAGCCGCCGTCAGCCCCAGGGCTACCGTCAGCAGAAGGATGCGGGGCTTCCACTTGCGCCGAGGCCCCTGCAGCGCATGGGCCACCCCGATAGCCGTATACACCAGGCCATACAGGCCCCACAGCGCCAGGATCTCGTTGTTCGGGGTCGTCGCGTAGCGCACGATCGCGGGGCAAAACACATAGAGCGCCAGGGCGATCGCCCCACCCTCATTGCCATACAGCCGCCTCGCCACCCACCACAACCCTCCGCCCAGCCACACCGCAAAAAGCACAAACGGCACACGAATCAGCCATTGGAGGTAGCCCAGCTCATGCCGCGCCTCCCACGTGGACCCGTTCAGCGAGCCGCCGCTGTACTCACGATCTTCCGGCTTGTGCAGGTGATCTACCGCCAGCAGGGTCAACCGCTGCAGCGTAAGGGGCAGGCCCGCCACCCGGTACGCCAGGGTGCCATCGCCATTCAGGTTGCCGCACGTGGTGAAGTAGCCCTGCAGCGGCGAAGGCCGCTCCCACATCTCGCGCCCGCAGCGCGCATAGCGGTAGTCATCCGAATTCAACGGCTGGTGCGCGATCGTCCACAGGCACTCGCCCAGCAACACCAGCAGCAGCAGCGCCGCAACCCGCTGGGCAGGGCCAATCAGAAAACCGTTCCAACGCATCTAGGACAGGGTACCGGAAGCACCCGGGATGTGCGTCCCGCGCTCTCGTTCGCCTGCGCCGTATCGACAGAACGCCCTCAGAAGCGATACACCCGCGCCTCCCAGGGCCTCAGGTGCAGCACGGAGGTATGCCCTTCCGTGGTGGACAGATTGCCAATCTCCAGCGCCCCAGCCTTCACCCCAGCCGGCAGGGAGTACGTGACGTCGTGTCCGGTATAGTTCAGCACCGTCAGGAAGCGCTCGTCCCCAAGAACACGTGTGTACGCAAACACCTGCAGGCTCCCCGGATCCAGATCGCGATAATCGCCATACACAAAGGCCTGGTGGGCGTGCCGCAGGGCAATCAGCTTTTGGGTGAAGTGGTACACCGACTCCGGATTCCGCAGCTCCTCCGCCGCATTGATCGTCCTGTAGTTCGGGTTCACGGCCAGCCACGGTCTCGCCGCCTCCGTGGTGAAACCAGCGTTAGCCGAGCTGTCCCACTGCATCGGCGTGCGGGAGTTGTCGCGGCCGAAGCGGTGCGACTGCGCCACGAACTCCGCTTCCGTCATCTCCTTCGTCTCAACCCGGGCCTTGTACGCGTTCTTCACCTCGATATCGTTGAACTGCTCCAGCCTTTCGAACGGGTAGTTCGTCATGCCCAGTTCGTCACCCTGGTACAGAAAGGTCGTTCCTCGCAAGGTCAACAGCATGGTCTCAAGCATCTTCGCGGACACCGCACGGTATTGCGGCGAGTCATCCCCGAAATTGGACACCAGCCGCGGATTGTCGTGGTTCGAAAGAAACACCGTATCCCAGCTATCCTTGCCGAGATCACGGGCATGGCTGTCGTAGATAGCCTTGAGCTCCGGGAGCGTCCACTTGCGCTCCGTGTACCCTGCGCCCCGATTCACCCGGATCGCGTCGAAGTTGAACACCATGTTGAGTTCGTGGCGGTTTTCGGCAACAATCTTGGGCTCCTCCTTCAGGGAAATCCCCAACGCCTCGCCAACCGTCATCGCGTCATACCGGGACAGCACCTCGTGGTTCATCTCCTGCAGGTACTCATCACGATGCGGCCCGTTGGCGAACGTCCGCACATAGCTGCCTGTCTTGAGCTGCTCCGGCGTCAGGTCTGGCAATCCCGGCTGCTTGGAGATCAGCGGAATGACGTCCATCCTGAAGCCATCGACCCCCTTGTCCAGCCAGAAGCGCATCAGCGCATACACCTCTTTGCGGACCTGGGGCTCATCCCAGTTCAGATCCGGCTGCTTTGCCGCAAACAGGTGCAGATAGAACTGCTTGGTCGTGTCGTCGAACTGCCACGCAGATCCGGAAAAGAAACTCGGATAGTTGTTCGGCGGATCGAACCCGTGCGGCGCAGATGCATCCGGCTTGCCGTCTTTCCAGATGTAGAAGTTGCGATACGGGCCCGTCCGCGAAGACCGCGACTGCGCAAACCACTGGTGCTCGTCCGAGGTGTGATTGACCACCAGATCCACAATGAGCCGCATCTTGCGCTGCTTCACACCCGCCAGCAGGCGATCGAAGTCGCCCATCGTGCCGAACTCGGTCATCACCTTGCGGTAGTCGCGAATGTCATACCCGTTGTCCGCATTCGGCGAGTCGTAATGCGGGCTCAGCCAGATCACGTTGATGCCTAACTGCTGCAGATAATCGAGCTTCTCCGTAATGCCGTTCAGGTCCCCAATGCCGTCCCCGTTCGAGTCCTTGAATGAGCGGGGATACACCTGATACACAACCGCTTCTTTCCACCACTTCGGCTCGAACCCGTTGATGCGGGGACCTTGTGCCGGACCTCTCCTGGCATGGGCGGGCGCCAATGGCGGAGCGGCCTGCTGCGCCCTGCCTGTCATGCCGACAAACCCGGATACGCTGCAGCACAGCAGCACGCTACGCAGAAGACATCTTGGTGTCACGCGACTCTCCCGAACCTGAAACCAGGAACGGTGAAGTGTAGCAAGGGCACCTGATGCTTGCCGAAGCCGTTCTAGTAAGCGTCGCCACCGCCGCCGAAATCATCCCCGGTAGCAAGGTTTTCAAAGCGTGTGTAGTCGCTCAGATAGGCCATCTGGATGGACCCTGTCGGCCCGTTACGCTGCTTGGCGATGATGATCTCGGCCTTGCCCTTCACATCCTCGTTTTCGCGGTCGTAATACTCCTCGCGATGGATAAAGGCCACCACATCGGCATCCTGCTCGATCGAGCCGGACTCCCGCAGATCCGAAAGCAGCGGCTTCTTGTCGCCCGTACGCTGCTCGGATCCACGCGACAGCTGCGATAGTGCAATCACGGGCACGCGCAGCTCCTTGGCCAGCGCTTTGAGGCCACGCGAGATGGACGCAACCTCCTGCGTCCGGCTCTCGAAGCCGCCCTTCTTGCTCCCACTGTTGCTTCCTGTCATGAGCTGCAGGTAGTCAATGATGATCAGGTCCAGCCCGCTCTCCTGCTGCATCAGGCGGCGACACTTCGCGCGCATCTCGGCCAGCGTGATGCCCGGCGTATCGTCCACGTACATCTTGGAGTTCATCAAGCGATCCAGCGCGGCAATCAGCTTGCCCTTGTCCTCACGCGGGATAAACCCCGTCTGCAGCTTGCGGCTGCCCACCATGGCCTCAGACGCAAGCATGCGGCGCAGCAAGCTCTCCTTCGACATTTCCAGTGAAAAGATCGCCACGACCTTGCCGTCACGCACGGCGCAGTTCTGCCCGATGTTGATCGCCCACGCTGTCTTGCCCATCGATGGACGAGCGGCGATGATGATCAATTCGCTGTCCTGCAGGCCCGAAGTCATCTTGTCGAACTCGATGTAGTGCGTCGCGAGCCCGGTGACTTCACGGCCCTGCTCATAAAGCGCATCAATCGACCCGAACGAACTCGCAACAATGTCCGGGATGTTCGAAAAGCCGCGCTGAATGGCAGAATCTGCCACTTCGGCCAGCTTTACCTCAACATCGTTCAGCACCGTAGTGGCGTCTTCGCTCTGGTCCGAGGCCGCGGCCATGCCCTCATTAAAGATGCCCAGCAGCTGCCGCAGCAGGCTCTTGTCCTTGACGATGCGGACATAGCTCTCGATGTTCGGATTGCGCGGTATGCCCTCGGTCAAATAGGCCAGGTACGCCGCGCCGCCGACAGCATCCAGCTCCTTGCGCCGGCTCAGGGCATCCATCACCGTGATCAGGTCGACCGCATGGCCCTGCGCCATCAGATCCGTCATCACGCGGTAGATCCGCTGGTGCGAATCGAGCGCAAAGTCTTCAGAGCGCAGCTTCGCAGTGGCGTCGGTAATCGCGACCGCATCGAGCAGCATCGCGCCGAGCACCGTGACTTCGGTCTGGATCGAGGAAGGGAGCCCCTCAGCAGAGGCAAGAGGCATCGAAAGCGCGGCCATAATCTCCAAGACTATGCCGTTCGGATTCCTTGCGCCCGCCGACGGTTTCCCCACCCTTTCCACTGCCCGCACCGTGGAAATGAGGAAAAGGCGCCGACAACTCGGGGTTGTCGGCGCCTACGAAGAATCCATCCCTTAGAAAGCGATGCCGGAGTGCGCATAGGTCAGCAGGGGCCAGGTCGGTTCCGCCAAGCCGAACGTCTGTACAAGGTAGGGCGCGCCGCCCACGTTCGGCGCGGCGTACCACATCGTCCCGGAGCTATCTACAGCCAAACCCGCCAGCGACGACGGGTAAGTGCAGGAAGTGGCACTGCCCAGGTAGCAGGGGGTGAAGGCTGTGACGGTGCCGCTCAGGGTGCCTCCCGTGGTGGTCTCGTTGGCCTCGGCGTTGAGATAGCTGTTGATTTTGCCCTGCCTGCCTGACCAGAACAGATTGCCTGAGCCATCCAGAGCTGCCGAATGCGGGAAAGAATCTGTTGCTACGCTGCCGGCATAGTCGTTTACGGTGCTTGTTGTGGTCCAGCAGGTGTGCTGGTCCGCAATGGTTACGTTTGCGGTCGCCAGTTCTTTGGTGATGGGAAGAAAGGTGTTGTAATTGTTCGCGCGATTGTCGATAGCGAGTGCATACGTGCCAGCGCCGGCGGTATCCAACGCGACAGAACTTTCGGCATACTTTCCTGTGCCACACGGCTCCGGGGCAAAGGTAAGGAACGAAGTCGACCCCACTGCCTTGAAGGTCCCAAAGGAATCCACCTGGGCCCGCAACAAGCTGCTTCCCGTGAAGGTGCCCGCCTGCGTATTGGTAAGGCTGCCACTTGCGTAGAGGTAGTCGTTCACACGTTTGTCTGCGGCGTCCCGCGTGATGAATGCGTTCCCTGCCTGATCAAAGGCGATACCGGAAGCTTTTCCATACGGGACGGTATAGGTCCCGTTGTAGCTGCCCACGGTCTTGGTCCCTGCGCTCACGCTGGTGTAAAAGCCGACAGCGTTACCCAGAGTCGCGACGTTATTTTTGTTCGCTGTGTCGTCCGTCACCCATGCATTGCCGCCCGCATCGATGGCGATCGTCCCCGGGTTCGTCAGGGTCTGCGGCAACGTCGGGGTCGAGGCGGAAAACACCTGCGTGCCTGCGGAAGTCAGCTCAGCCAGCGACCCCGTTGTGCCCTGCGAGTACGCCACGTAGACGTTGTCCTGCGAATCCAGCGCCACGTCGGCAGGCGCGGTGAACGTCGTGTCACCGACCGCTGCTGCAGGGTAAAAGATCGAGAGACTGAAGGCGGTGGGAGCCGCCGACATCATCGGCGTGAACGGCGAGTTTTGCGTTTGCAACGCATACAGATTATTCACGTTCGTGCTCGGACTGACCGCCAGATTCAGAGCCACCTGCAGCGTGTTTGTTGGTGCCGCTCCAGCCGCCGAGGCAGGGGCATACTTCAGCAGCATCTTGCACGTGGAGCTGGGCGCGGTCGTCGTCGACGGGCCTGAATCCACGCAGGACTGCAGCACGTTCCCCAGGGTATTCACCATGGCCTGCGGTGCCACCGCCTGGCTGTTCCCGGGGAGCGCCGACCGGGCCGCGCCAGAGGGCATTGAGCCATCAAACGTCACAAAGTCAACCAGGTTCATCGCATTCGCAACACCGTGCGCCAGACCGGCTGCGGTGCAACTCATTACATTGTTGAGGACCGTGCAGGCGCCCGTGGCTGTGTTGTCCGTCGGAGCCGTAATATTCACCCTTTGAAGAGTCGTCGTCGGATCGGTGTCCACCGAGATAAAGTTGCCCAACGTATACGCCGCGGCTACTGTACTCGTTTCGGAAAGATACACATTGACATTGTTGAAGTAGGCAGCCTGGCTCGCGCTGGCGGGGCACTTGCCGATCATCGCAACCTGGATCACACTGCTGTTTGTCTTGCCGGGGATGGTCCCTCCACCCGTGGTGGTCAGGTAAACAAAACTGCCCGGCGTACAAGTCAGGGATGTTGTGCCGAAGTCAAAATAGCCCGGCGCGCGGCCGCTGCCATCTCCCTGCGTCGCGGACACTGTCGCCGCGATGTAGTTCGTGTTCGTCGTCGTATTGAAGTACGACGGAGCGTAGCTTCCCGTCGTGGCGTTCAGGGCGCCGACTCCCGTTTGCCACAGTTCGATATTTGCGCCCTGAATGGGATACATGCCGCCATGAACCCTGCCGCGGATATGGGCTCCCGTGATGGACATAGTCTCCGGGGCGCTGTCTCCCGCGCCTGTCGTGACGCCCATACTGCAACCGGTAAGCAGGGCAACGCCGGAGCTCAGTACCAGGGCTGCGCCCAGCCCAGCCAGCTTACGCACACGAACCATAACCATGTCGCCCCCAGGGTGATCCTGGCCCAGGCGTCTCTCTGCAGCAAAGCGGGAATGGTCTGGCACTTCGACCTTTGCCCCGCGTCTCGCCAGGGCAGAATCTTCCACGCGTTTTTGCTTCTGAACTCCCAGGCTCCAGACCGTTATCGTCCAGAAAGCAACGCAGGGAAATCCCACCCTGCGCCCCTCTCCGCCCGTTTCTGGTTATGGCAGCATGCAACCTTCGCCAGGGGCATCCCCACAACAGGGAGACCCGGGGGATGGACGCAAACCCAATCGGGGGAGAGCAGATCCTGTTCCTCCCCCTACCGAGGCATTACTGACGTGCGCTCCTTTTATTGAATAACAACGCCACCGCGGGCATACGACAGCAGCGGGTATGTGGGTGCGCCGAGCCCAAGAGTTTGTATGACAGCACCCGACGTGCTATCGCCCAGATACCACAGCGCGCCCGTGCTATCGATCGACATGCCGCGCAGATACGTCGACGCCCCGCTGTAGCACTGCCCCCCCACCGGATAGCAGGGAAAGAACGAAACCAGAGTCCCTGTATTCACAGAGGATGAATCCGTCGGCTGCATCCAGAAGATCTGGCCTGAGGTCTCATAGTCCGACCAGAACAGCTGGCCGGCCCCGTCCATGGCTACGCCCATCGGTGAGGTATAGGTGGAGTTCGTGGTCGACGGCCCTGAATAAGACCCGCCACCGTTTGCGTTCATCTGTCCGGTCTTGTAACCCGTCTCGGTATCAAGCTCCTGGTTGACCGGGACATAGGTCACATCGGTATTGCTCATCGCAAGCCCATAGCCGCCCGACGCATTCAATGCCGTCGCATAGGTGAAGGTGGTGATGCCTCCCGTGGCATACGGAAACAACCACACCTGCGTCGCGTTGTTAGTCAGCAGGGCCCCTAGCAAGTCTGTATTACTGCTTACCCCAAGTACATTCTGCCGGTAATCCACGAAGAGCCGCTTGGAACTCATGCCAAGGTTCGGAGCCACTGCAAACGGACTGGCCGCATACCCATTGCCCGCTTCGAAGCGGTAGATCGACTGATTACTCGCCGCATCTCTCACGATCCATACGTTGTTGGACATATCCGTCGCTACACCCGCTGCGTTGCCATTCGGTACGGCGAGCGTGGTGCCGAGACCACCATACGTTCCACCCGAACCCGGCGTCTTGATCTGGTACACGTTGCCGTTCGTGGGGGAGTCGTTCGAAAGCCACGCATAGCCATTCGCATCCAGCGCCAGCGATCCAGGGTTGGAGATCGTTGCCTGGTGCGCGCCTGCAAAGACGCCTGTTCCATCAGACCCGAACTCATTCACTGCGGCATAGGTCTTGCCGGTATTGGCACCGCTATACGCCACATAGGCGTTATCGTTTGCGTCCAGCGCCACATCAACGGGATACGGCATGCCTGTGTCATTCGGCAGCCCGGTCCCAAGATAAAAGATGGACACGGTATAGGACATCAGCTTCGAGCTGTCGGTACTTAGCGTGTCGCTCACCATATCCGGCGTGAAAAACACCGCACGGGGCTGCAGCCTGAACAGCGCATCGACGTTGTTGGTAGGGTATCGGGCCATGTTGAGCGCCACCTGCAGGGTATTCGTCGGGGCAATGCTCTGGCTTGGCGGCGTCGCCCAGTAAAACAGGTCTCCGCAGCGTGAACTCCCGGTGTTGCCAGGGACATAACTCGAGTAGTCCGCGACACTGCCGCCGCCGGAATCCACACAGCTCTGCAGGATGTTCCCCATGGTATTGATCAGGGCCTGCGGCACGGCTCCCTGAGCATTCTTAGGCAGCGTGGCCCGCGCGGTTCCAGTTGGAAACTGCCTGCTCCCAAACGTCACCTGATCCACCAGGTTGTAGGCATTCTGGAAGGCGTGCGCCAGGCCCGCATGCGCACACGTCAACGGATTGACTCCGGTAAGACCCGTGCCCGTGCAGCCCGGGGTAAGGCTGTTGTTACTCGCCGGCGCTGTGATGTTGACGATCTGCTGGCCGGTCGCCGCATTGGTGTTGTCAATCGAGATAAAGTTCCCCAGCGCATACGCTGCGGCGATCGTGCTCAGCTCAGAGATATACACATTCACGTTGTCGATCTCTGTCTGGGTCGCCAGGTTTGTCGCGCAGCTTCCGATCACGCCGACCTGCACCACGTTGTTGTTGTTCAGCGTCGCGGTATGACCACCGGTCACGGTGATGTAAGCGTATTGCCCTTCGTTGCAGGTCCATCCCGTATCCGGAAAGGCGAAGTAACCTAAGCTGTCTGACGTGGTCTGCAAAAGCTGCTGCGCGGTGCCGCTGTAAGAATTCGTGACTGCATTCCAGGTGCCGTTGGAGCTTGTTTCCATCAGGCGGATCGTCGCGCCCTGGATAGGCCATGCACCCCCATGAACATTACCCTTGATCTTGAAACCCGGAAGTGGCGATGGGCCCGCGAGGACCCCGGCACCGCAGCCGGTGAGAAGCAGAAAACATGCTGTTAAAAAAACACCACAGGCTGTTCGGGCTATTGTGCGCGCACGGAAAAACATAAAGAGCACCTCGTAAGTCCTGAACCGATTTCGACAAGGCGAACGTCACCATCTGCGCCGCGCCATGCGGCGACAGTGACATCCTGCCAAGACCCTCACAGCCCACTTGCGCTATGTCGCGCAAGAGAGACTGCGGGCTTCTGTCGTTATCGTTCAGTGCGAGACGAGATAGAATCCCACGGGTATACCGACGGTCATCTCGTTCCGGTTACCCCTCGCTGCAACCTTCGGAGGGGTACTACACCGCAAGGCAAAGAGGCAGACCCGAAGGTCTGCCTCTCTTGTTGCGTATAAATTGGGTGCCCTACCGGTTGGTGCGCTCCGCGTAGATCTCCTGCGCCGCAATCAGCCCGGTACCGAACTTCACGCCAAGCTGCGGCAGGCTCTTCACAATCACCTGCTCCAGCGCCGCGATCAGCGCCACCGTATCCATGTAATCGAAGAATCCCAGGTGCGCGATGCGAAAGATCTTGCCCTGCATCTCGCCCTGGCCGTTGGTGATGATGGCGCCGAAGCGGCTCTTCAGGCCCTTGCAGATAATCCCGGAGTCCACACCCTCAGGAGCATTCACCGCCGTCGCGGCCGCGCCTGCCGACTGCGAGAACAGGGTCAGCCCCATACGCAGCATTGCCGCACGCGTCATGCTCGCAATCAGCTCCGCGTTATCGATGAGCATGTCCCGCCCCTGCGCGAGATCGCCTGCGGGGTTCTCCGGCGTGGCCGCCTGCGCGGCAATCCAGTCCAGTGACGCCCCAAGCGCCGCAATCAAGGCCACGGCCGGCGTATACGCACTCTCACCGTTCTTCGCGTTCTTGCGCTCCTTACGCAGGTCGAAATAGTAGCGCGGGTTAAAGGTCGCTTCCATGCGATCCCACGCGCGCTCACTCACTGCGAGATAGCTCAGACCCGGCGGGATCATAACGGCCTTCTGCGACCCACCGATCAGCACGTCCACACCCCAGGCATCCATGTCCAGGTGCGTTGTGCCCAGCCCGGTGATGGCGTCCACAACCAGCAGCGCCTCCGAGTGTTCATCCTTCAGCAGCTGCGCAATCGCCTGGATGTCATGCCGCGTGCCGGTGGAGGTCTCGTTGGCCTGCACAAAGACGACACGTGTCTCCAGCCGCAGTTCCTTTTTGATGTCTTCGATCGTGAATGTATCGCCATAAGGCATCGACACGACATCCACGACACAGCCAAACGCCTTGGCCAGCGCCGTCCAGCGCTCGCCGAATTTGCCGGCCGAAAGCACCAGCACACGGTCACCCGGCGAGGTCAGGTTTGAGACAGCAGCTTCCATGGCGCCGGTGCCGGAGCTCGACAGGACCACCACATCGTTCTGAGTACCGACAAACACCTTGAGCTGCTGCAAAACGCGCTTGAACAGCGCCCTGAACTCAGGGGTTCGGTGGTGAATATCGGCAGCTGCCATGGCGAACTGCGCGGCTGGAAGCAGGGGGGTTGGGCCAGGCGTGAAGAGACGCGTCTTCCGGATCATATGTCCCTATTCTAGCGAGGCGACCGTGCCTGTTCGACCTTTCGCTTGACCTGAGTCGTCGCGCACCACCTCCGTTACAGCCACACGCAGCCACACGCAACAGGCACCGGGTGCGCACTGTATCCTGACAGCACTGGAGTTATCCCCCATGCCTGCCATCGCGGACCGCCTCGAAACTGACATCATCACCGCCATGAAAGCCCGCTCTGAGGCCAAGTTGACTACCCTGCGCATGGTCAAGTCCGCGCTGAAGTCCAAGCAGATCGACAAGCGCGAGCCGCTGACCGAAAAAGAGGAGCAGACCATCCTCGGTACGCTCATCAAACAGCGCCGCGACTCCGCCGAGCAGTTCACCAAGGGCGGTCGCCCCGAGCTCGCTGAAAAAGAACGCATGGAAATCGGCTACATCGAGATGTACTTGCCCCAGCAGGCGAAGGAAGACGACATCCGCCCCATCATTTTAGGTGCCATCGAGCATGTCGCTGCCGGCAACGACGGCCAGCGCCCCGGCCCCAAGGACATGGGTCCCACCATGCGTGTGGTGCAGCAACGCATTATGGCCAGTGGCCTCTTCGTGGATACCAAGACAGTAAGCGAGCTTGTAAAAAAGGAGCTCGCCGGCGGCAGACCGCTCACGGCGGAAGAAGAAAGTGCCAACGGCGGTTACGGCGGCTGACGCTCCTTGAGGCCCCCCGTTTCAAAACCTGTCGCAAATCCCCGCCAATTAGCTCTCCGGCGCTCCTCCGCGTGCCCTCAACCGGGAATACCCTTACGGCGCGGCCCTGCCTCCCTGCTCCGTCCGCGCCGGGGTTCTTTCGTCTGCGCCTTCACGTTCTGCCTTCTGCGCCCGGTCTCCATCGAGGCCCAGGACCTGCCGTCCGCTCCCTTGCCGCAGGCCGCTTCCGCCAGAACAGCCGGGCAACCAGCGGCCTCCGCACGCCTGACCGGCCAGGTCCTGAGTGACGATGGCGCCACGATTTCAGGCGCCCTGATCACGCTGACCTCTGCCTCCGGCAACCCGGAAAGAAGGTCTAATTCGGATGCCAACGGGCACTTCGTTGTGCCTGAACTAGCCTCCGGATCCTACACGCTGACGATTCGTCTGCCGGGCTTCACTGTGGCCACGCAGGCTGTCGATATTCAGCCTGGCGAGACGCTGGACCTGCCGCCGGCCAGACTGTCCCTCGCAACCGTGAGCATCAGTGTCGACGCGCTTACGCCAGAGCAACTGGCACTGGAGCAGCTGCACACCGAGGAGCACCAGCGCCTCATCGGCGTGCTGCCCAACTTCTTTGTCAGCTACAACTGGACTGCCCCTCCGCTCACGACGCGCCAGAAATTTACCCTGTCCACCCACAACGTGCTTGACCCCGGCAACCTTGTCCTGGTCGGCGTAGTTTCGGGCGTGCAGCAGGCCAGCAACGCCTTTCCTGGTTACGGGCAAGGGCTCAAGGGCTACGGTCAGCGCTATGGTGCCGATCTCGGCAACCTGGTGGTAGGCACCTACATGGGCGGCGCCGTGCTGCCGTCGCTCTTTCATCAGGACCCACGCTACTTCTACAAGGGCACAGGGACCAAGCGGGCACGAGTGCTCTACGCCCTCTCCCGCTCGGTGATCACGCGCGGCGACAACGGCAAAGATCAGCCCAACTACGCCGGGGTGCTGGGCGACATCTCCGCAGGCGCGATCTCGAACCTGTATTACCCCGCATCCGATCGCCAGGGCGGTGCCGTATTTCTGGAAAACAGCATCCTCGCCATTGCCGGCGACGCCATGAACGACCTAGTGCAGGAGTTCTTCTTCAACCACTTCACGTCCGACACCCGCAATAGGAAGAAGAAGCCCTGAACCGGGTTGGCTAGGCCCTTAACGCAGCCGAAAGCGAACAAACACCAGCTCCGCCGTAGGTGTCGCACCATACGAACTACGCAACTGCTCCGGGGTCCGATAAGCCGTGAACTGCACTCCGGGAGCGGCCAACAGATGTGGCCCCAGCGCGATGTCATGGTCATAGCCAAAGCTGTACGCCGCCACATGGCCGATCGGTGACTCAGTAAACCCCTCCGGCAGCGCTGTCCCGGGCGTCAGCAACAACTCGTTAGAACGCCCGGCGTTCTCCATCCGCGTCCACAGGTAGTTACTCGCCTTGAAGCGTAATAACGCCTCGAGGAGATAGCTGTTTTCCTTACTGCTGTCGGCCAGCGACCGCGTACGCCCCCACAATGCGGTCATCGACAGATCGGTCCGCGGCTGCGGCGCCATATGCATGGGCGGCATCGGCTTGCCCGCCATGCTGCCGCCAGAGGAGCCCATGTCCATGCCCTTCATCGAGCCCATCGCCTGGCCGCCCATGTTCATCGGCTTCATCGGGGCCTTCGCACTCACAAACGTGTGGTGATACATGACGCTGGCCGTCTGGCGCCCTTGATCCTCGTTCGGATACAGGGCCTCCGGCGAATGGATATGCGCGATCGAATACTGCCCCGTCCAGTCTGCCGTAGGCGACACCGTGACGCGCGTTGCAACTGAGTCCATCGCGACCCCGTTTACCGACGGCTGAAAATGCCAATGCGCCTCCTCCGGCTCACCGCCATGGAAGCCCCCCAGCTCCACCCGAGCCCACTTGTACGTCAGCCCGCCCGTCACGACATTAAAGGCAATATGCGTCGAGTCTTCCTGATGATGTCCCAGCGCGGCAATGGGGTCCTCACTCGCGGAGAGCCGGTGCGGATACGCCGTCGGCCCAACCGCCGGATCCCCAACGGGCGCTGCATACAGAGAAAACAACGTGTTCTTCGACAGGTGGAGGTCATACAGCGCAGCCACTTCCATCCAGAAATCATGCGGGTGCTGGCCGTCGACGATGGGCGCGCCATACGCCGTCTCCCCCTGCTGGAAGAGCTCCGGATAGTTCCGATGCGGGATTGTCGCCGGCTCAAACGAGAGCATGGTGCGCAGCGTCAGCAGTCCCCCGGTGCTGCCGCTCCCATCCGGGCGCTCGCTTCCAAACGCCCGCTGCGCCATCGGCATAATCCAGTTCGTCGAGAAAAAGGCATCGCGGTTCCGCGGCGAGTCCGCCTGCTGCTGCGTATTCGCCGCAAACGCATTGGCATGCAGCATCAACTGCCAGCCACTCCGCATGCCCATCCACATCGGCACCGGCGCACTTGCCGGCTCGATGCTCGTCCCAGACGACCCATGCTGCTCAATAGCTTCAATCAACGTGCGCGCGGACATCACCTGCTGCTGCGCCCCCGCCACCACCGGAGCACACACGCATACTGCACCTGCAACTAGAAACTTCAGCATCCTGCCTAATGGACGCACAAAGGCAAAGCAACGGTGCTTCATCATCAGGTTGAGGCCGGACATCCCTCTCAGGAAGCCGTCGAAGAGGATGTCGCCGCACGCGCGTAAAGACCAGCCGCCTTGGCCAGGGCACTCTCCGCCTCGGCCGTGTCCGGCTCTTCCCCGGCGTCTTCCCACCCTGTGCCATCCCCCTGCGCACCCCACTGCACCACCGTTCCATCGGCCCGCGGCACCAGGTTCAGATCACCCCACACGATGCTGTAGGGCAAGGTCGGCTGCGGTGGCAGCCATGTAATCTGGCCGCGTACCGGGATCAGCGATTGGTCGCCCAACAGAGCCCGCGCACCAAATCCCGTGCAGTTCACAATGGCGCGCTCCGGCAGGGCCAGCAGGTCCGCCGCGCCATGAAACTCCGCCCGCCGGAGCTCTCCACCCCGCGCACGAAACTCCGTCTCAAGATGTTGCGAGTACGCAGCGATGTTGAAGCGGTACCCCGTCGTATGCCGGCAGTAACGGGGAGAAAACGGATGCGCTCCCGGTCCGTAATCGATCGGCTCCGGGTACAGGTCCGCAATGCGGTGCTCCAGCCGCGCAAACCCGATCGGATCCTCCGCCACCCTCTTCGCCCAGGCCTCATCCGGCGGCAGGTCGGACAGCGTGTAGCGGTCATGCACCTCGACCGGCCTTCCGGGCAAAGCGAGCAGCCCCTCGTACGCCGCAAACGAGAACCGCGCCATGCTCTCCCAGCGCTGCGGGAAGCCTGCATCGATGTGGCTTCCCATCGCTACGCGGGCATCGGGCGTCCATGTACCCGTTGCGCGGGCGGACCGCGTCGTCGCCGGCAGATCCCGCGCATAGATCGTCACCCTGGCCCCGGCACGCTGCAGCGAAATCGCCGAGGTCAGGCCCATCGCCCCGCACCCGATGACCGCGATCTCGCGCACGCCCTCGCCCATCGCCAGGGGCACCACCAGCGACGCACAACCCCAGCTCAGCGACCACCCCGAACCGCCATGCCCGTAGTTGTGCACCACGAGCTTGTCGCCGAAGCGCTCCGCCTCGATCCGCGGCCCCTCCCTGCGAAACGGCCGCGTGCACACCGTGATCTTCGTGAGCTGCGCCGGGTCAATGCGAAGCGGCGCAAGACAAAGGGGCGCAATCCCCCCCGTCGTGGGATTGCCCTTCTGAGGCGATGACGCAAGGGTTGCGATAGGGCGCTCCTCACCCCATTATCGCAAGCCGGCGTCAGCCCAGCTTCGGATGCTGCAGCTGAAACCCTGTCTTCTCCTGGTACGCATACGCCAGCGCACAGGCTTTCGCATCCCCATACAACGGTGCCAAAAAGGTCAGCGACACCGGCGTTCCCGGTCCGCCCTCGTTGGCGTAGTCGTTCAAATCCGTCGTCGGAGGCGGTGGTGCATCCGCTCCACGGAAGCCATTCGGCACAATCACCGCCGGCTGCCCGCAAAGATTGGTCGCCGTGAGCTGGGCCCCTTCGCTGGGCGTCACCACCACGTCGAAGTCCCCAAAGAACGCCGCGACCTTCTCCATCGCCAGCCGCCGCGCCCTGGACGCATTGATGTAGTCCACCGCCGGGTACAGCCGCGCCGTGCGGAAGCTGTTCGGCCAGTCATAGGGCTTCTGCCCGGCCAGCTGTGCATCCCGCCCGGAGCGCGTCAGCTCGTCAAAGGCAGCAGCCGCCTCGGCCTCCAGCATCGGCACCAGCGACCCATACGGAAACTTCGGGAACTCAACCGCTTGCAGGGTCACGCCCATGCCGCGCAGCACGCCCAGCGCCTTTTGCGCGTACTGGATGTCGTACATCTCCTGCGCAAATGCCGCTTTGCGCCCCGCAACGCGACGGTTATAGGCCTCCAACTCCTTACCTGCAAGGGTCTCGCTAGGGGGCTTGATTGCCTCCATCGTGGGCTGCTCAAACGCACTCTTCAGGTACCCCACCCGCAGCTTGCGCACGTCGGCCGTCAGGTCCACGTTAAACGCCGCCGGCTGCACGCTGGGGTCGTGCCCGTCCGGCCCGTAGATGGCCTCCAGCACCAGCGCGGCATCTTGCACGCTGCGGGTAATCGGCCCAATCTTGTCCATCGACCAGCTCAGCGCCATGGCCCCGGTCCGCGGCACCAGCCCAAAGCTCGGCCGCAATCCCGTGCAGCCGCAACGCGTGCTCGGCGAAGAGATCGACCCAAGCGTCTCCGTGCCGATTCCGAAGCCCACACACCCCGCGGCCACCGCACTCGCCACACCGGCAGACGACCCACTGGACCCCTGGTTGCGGTTCCACGGATTGCGCGTCCGCACTCCCGGCTTCGGACCCCACAGATCCCCTTGCGCCAATGCCCCCAGCGTCAGCTTCGCTACCAGCACCGCGCCTGCCGCATCCAGGCGCTTGACCACCTCGGCGTCGTAGTCGAAGGTCTGCGTCATGTACGGGCCCGCACCCCAGGTCGTCGGGTAACCCTTCACCGCCAGCAGGTCCTTGGCACCCCACGGGATACCGTGCAGCGGGCCCCGCACCTTGCCCGCAGCCAACTCCCGATCCGCCGCCGCTGCCTGCTCCATCGCCCGCGCCTCGGTCAGGGTGATCGCAAAATGCAGCTGCGGGTCATAGCGCTTCAACCGGGCAAGGTACAGCTTTGTCAGTGCGACGGAGGTGAGCTGACCCGCGCGCAGCAGGGCGCCCAGCTGCCGCGTCGTGGCGAAGGCAACCTGCTCCTCGTTGCTCGCCGAAAGCCCCGCAACCGACGGCGCAGGACCCAGCTTCGCCGCAACTTTGGCCGTCTCCAGCACCGTCCCCGGCAGCACCGGGTCCTGCACCAGCGAAGGAGAAACGCTGTTTGGCAGCGCCATCTTCTGGATTTCTTCGCGATCCTCGCGCTGGCTATTCAGTCCTTCGAGCATCACCCCGCGCTGCTCTTCGGTCAGGCTCACCCCGGCAATAGCCGCCGCGGCCTCCACCATGGCCTCCGTAATCCTGGGCAGAGCCGCAGCCTCAGAACCAGCCTGTGCCTCGGTTTGGGCAGCAGCTACAGCTAGCAGAGCACCCGGAAACAATGTCGATCCCAGGCCAAGGGCGGTCGTCACGCCCAGAAAACGACGTCGTGTTGCATGGGCAACACAGGAGGCGTCCTGTTTTGAGGTCATAGTCGCTGATTTTATTCCACGTTTTTGTAGTCTTCTGCCGCTGAACTCTCGTCAATGCATATCAGAGGGGAGAGCGCGCCGGGTTGAAGTCTCCTGAGGGCCTCAGTCGTGCCTCTCCCCCTCCGTACCGCCATTGCCCTTCCTTTGGGCTGAAGGAAGGGCAATGCTTTTTCTATGCCCGCCGCCCGCCCGCGCTCAACTCTTGACAGCCGCCTTGATAACCGGCAAATCAGAGATCCCCGCCTTTAACGGGCCGTCCGTGCGCAGTTCCCGGACCAGGGCCTCCGCGATCTGCTGATCCACCTCGGCCGCGTGTTCGAGCTCCACGGGAAAGAGCACCGCAAATTGCAGTCCTCCGTCCGTGAGCTGCAGCCGGGACTCCACCTGGGGCTGTGGCATGGCTGCTCCCATCCAGCTCTCCACCTGATGGTTTTGCGCCTCGATCTTGGCGGCATACGTGGCGTACACGTCCGTCACCACCTTGAGCACGGCGCTTGAAGCCGCCTTCGGATCGGCCCCGGGAATCAGCTTGGCCGTCAACTCATGCCAGGCATACTCGGTGCCTGGCATTTGCTTGTAAATCGGCGTTCCGCTCTGGAAGAGCACGGAGTTGGCAAACACGGCCACCCGCCCCGTCGAGTGCAGCTCCGTTCCGCTGCCCACCAACTCCATCATGTAAAACCGCACCAGGCCAACCTCGATCACCTCGCCCGTGACCCCTGCCACCGTCACACGATCCCCCACCCGGATCCCATAGCGCCCCACAATAAAGAAGTAAGCCGCAACGCTCAGCAGAATGCTTTGCAAACCAACGGCAATGCCGGCGGTGATAAAGCCTGCAAACGTGGCCAGTGAGCTGAATTGCGTCACAAATCCAAAGATCAGCACCAGTCCGGTGAGGAAACCGACCAGGATCCGCCGCAACAGCAGCAACTGCCGCCGCCGCCGCACATCGCTCACATACTTCACCGCCGCCCCGTTCAGCACGCGATTGATGATGGCCAGGATGCCCAGTGCAATCGCGATAATCGCGACGCGAACCAGCAGGCTGCGCAGAACGTCCTTGTACTCGGCATCCACCGTGGCGCGCCACGTGGTCAGCGTGCCGCGCGCGTTGTCCAGCAGCACACTCTCCTGGCTCAGCGGCAGGGTCGCATTTGCCAGCACCTGGAACGTCGAGGTCAGCGTATCGAACTGCTTGCGCGTGTTTACCAGGTCCTGCGCATTGGTCGTTGGCGTCGCCTGCAGATCGATGCTTTGCTGCGTCAGCACCTGCCCCTGCTGAATGGTCGACCGCAGCACCTTGATGAACGGCGTCCGCTGCTCTGTTGCCTGCTTGCTTAGCTGGTCAACGGCCTTGATCTGCTGATCCAGCGTATGCAGCGTGCCCAGCAGCTGAAACAACACCCCGGCCTGCGTGGACACGCCGGCCTCATGAGCAGCAGAGACACTTTCCAGCACCGGCGGCGGCGGCGTCTTTAACGGCTTGCTCAGCAGCTCCGGGGCCGACCGCTGCAGACGGTCGATGTCCCCCGCCAACCCTGTCTGCGCCTGCTGTGCGGAAAAGGCATTGATCTTCCCCAGGGCCTCCACCATGGCCTGCTGCAGTTCAATGCCACCCTCAATCTGCTCCTGTTGCTGCAGCAACGTCGCCCGCCCGTCACCACGTGCCTTGGTCAACTGCCCATCGATCGCGGTGTGCTGCGCCTGCAACGCCACCAGTTTCTCCTGCGCCTGCGTCCGTACAGCAGCAATGCGCTCCGCCTGGCTCCCCCCTGCGTCGCTAGACGTGCCTTGTGCACCAGAAGCACCAGGGGCCCCGGACGCGCCAGAAGCACCACTCGCACCCTCCGCCTTCACGGCACCCGGTACCCGGTTCAGCAGGGCTGCTTCATTTTTGGCTGCCTGAAATGCCAGCTGCGCGATCTGTATCGCTTCCGTCTGGCTCTGCTCCGCATACAGCACATCGCTCGGCTCGCCCACCTTCTGCACGGGCACAACTGCCGTCCGGTAAAAGCGCAGGATGGCGTTCAGGTGCGCCCGCACCTCGGCACTCCGCTTGGTGACGTCGATGCCCGTGCCAACCAGCGGCGGCAGGCGGGCGATCTGTGCCAGCAGCACGGCACTCGCATCCGCGCTCTTCAACGAGGCGTTCGCACTCTCAAGCGTTGCCGCCGCCGGGGGTTTCACCGCAGGGGTCGTCGCAGCAGCAATCGTTGCTGTCAGCCCTGTGCTTCCAGGGGCACCTGCCGCACCCGCTGGCACCGGAACGGGGCGCGTCTCACCCTCGGTGCTTGCGGCAGCAGGGATGGGGACTGTCGCCTGTTGCTTGCTCGGTAGATCGGCCGCGCCGACCCCGGGAGAAGCCATCAGCCCCAAAGCAACGACACCAACATGAAGCGACTGCAACCTGCCCAAAAAACGTTCTACCAAGCCCAAAGTCCTCAACGATCAGGGTAACCGCTGCCCCCCGTAACCTTCTACCAGGTCACCGTGCGCCCTTTAGGTGATCTGCAGGTTTTGGATGAGGCCGTTCAGCTCGGCATCCGCGGCACCGCGCTGCCCCTGCAGTGCGTCCAGGTCATGCTGCAGCCCACTCAGGGCATCCTCCTGCGCGTTCAGCTCTCCCGTATACCGCTTGACCAGTGCACGCTCTTCGGCTGAGCCTTTCAACGCGATGAGGTTCTCGCGCAGACGTTTCTGGTCTTCACCGACGCCATGCATCCGGGCCCGGACCTCCCCAATCTGCCGGTCCAGCTCTGCCACGCGACGCCGCGCCGCAAACACCGGCTGCAGCTGCCCCATCACCTTCGGATCGGCCCCGTTAGCCCGCAGATACACGGTCAGCTGCTCCTCGGTGTTGTCCACCAGGCGAAATGCTTCCTCCAGGGTTCGCTGCTGCGTCACCGTAAGCTGCGCCGCCCGACCCGCCGCCACCGCGACCCGGAAGCGGTAACTGCCCGGCGTGGTCTCATCCGGCTTTGCCGCGGGATCAAGCGTCCACCCGGACCGGCGCGTCTCCTCCAGCACCACGGTGCGCCCTTCAGGTGCGGCATCGGAGATCTTGTACTTCGCCTCATTCACCTCCACGGTCGTGGCATGCAGCACACCGCCGGAGGCAGAAAGAGCGCTGATGCGCCGAGTGTTCACTTCGTTCTCCGGCGTAACCCGCACCGCTTGGTCCACCGCGTACGACAACAACCGCCGCTCTCCCGGATGCACCGGATCGACAAGTCCCTGACCCGCAAACGATCCGTTCTCCACGACCGAAAAAGAGCCCCGATCCAGCGTCAGCCCCGAGCTGTTCGTCACCCAGAGCGCACGCAACGGTGTCGGCTCACTCCGCGACCACAACGTCACACTCTCCACCGGCAACCGTGCCTGCAGGATGGGCACCAGCGCCGACCCATTGCGCGGAATCGTCACCGGATC
>CAXTVC010000013.1:0-10205 GCA_964247615.1 uncultured Acidobacteriaceae bacterium | reverse complement strand
GGCGGCGGCCCCGTGTCCTTCATCATGTTGATGTACTTTGGCTTTGCGGCAGACACCACGCCTCCACCCATGTTGCTGCCTGTGCCCGTTCCACTCGGTGAACCATACAGCGATGTCGGATTCCCTCCTGAACCACTACTCAGATCCGCAGACGCGCTCCCCGGCGGCGCCACGCTCCCCTCACCAGACTCATGAGTCTGCGGCGTAGTCTGCGCATTCTCCGCAATGGGGATTTCCGGCCGGCGGTCATAGACAGGCTGGGATATCGGCTGCAGAAAACTCTGCGGGCTCCCCGCAATTAACGAAAGCTGCACCTTGTTCCAGTCCTCGCCCGTCGTGTTGTCCACCACCGAGAAACCCTGCACTGTCGCCTTGCCATCCCCACCCGCTCCGCCCTGTGCGCCGGTCGTCAGCAGCACGCGATACGTCGACTTCCACACCGGCACCTCCGACAGAAACGACACGCGCAACTCCCGCGTTCCCACACCACGATCCGTCAAGACCACATGCCGTATACCCTCCGTACGATTGCTATCAAGCAGCGCCATGTAGGTATTCAAGTCCGCCCGCAGCCCGCTATCCAGCAACCGCACCACTGTATTCGGCCCCAGCTCCACCGTCCGTGTCGCCCCCGCGTCCGCCACGACAGTCACGGATCGATGCTCCGGCAAGGGCTTGCTAGCCTGTCCCTCTGCCATCGCAGCGGGATGGATCTCGAACGACAGCACCCGCCCGGTAAACGTAGCGCCCGAGCCGGTGATCTCCACGCGCGCTCCCCGCAGCGCCCCGAACAACTCCTCCTGCGACGGCTGCTCGCCCAGACTCAACGGCAACGAGCGCAGCTGCTGATCCAGCGGAGTCGTCGAGTTATAGTGCGCTCCCGTCACATGCCCGCCACCCAGATCTACCGCCGTCAACGTCCCCAGCACATCGTCCAATTGTGCCGAGCTCAGAGGAAGGCTCACCGAAGCATCGCCCGAGATCTTCGCGGCATGCTCAAAGAACCCCACGCCATTCTTGTAAAGCGAAACATGCGTCACCCGCAGCGGATCAGCCTGCGTCTCTGCGCTTACACGCTTCGCGGCCACTCTCTCGCGTCGAGGTATTGGCGCTGTCTGCGAGCTTTGGCCCACAACGGGCAACACGACATACATCAAGCAAAGAGGAAGCACCGCTGCTCTCATGGAAGAGCCTCCATCCACTACCTGCTTAGACCCGCGAAACCAGCCTTTTGTTCCCGCCTGCATGTGCGCCAGAACTGCAACACATTGCCGCCCGGCACCGGTTGCCCTACTGTGGTCACACAAGGAGATCTATGCCCGGAGCCAATCATGAAAGCCAACGCAGCTCTTGGCTTCTCTACGCTCCGGTGCTCTTCTTCATCCTGCTGGGCACCGCGTTCTTCTGGAACGCTCGTGGCGACGACCTCGCCTCCTCCTACGTCGGCTGTCGCGTGCTTGCGTCTGGTGCCGGAGCCTCGCTCTACAGCTACGACCCGGTCAACTTCGCCAGCATCAGAGACCCGGATCCCGTCTGGGCCCAGGCCGCGGCGCGTGGTGGCTACGGCGGCTGGCTGCATCCCTATGTGCAAACGCCGCTCTGGGCGTGGCTGCTTCGCCCACTCTGCAATGGCACGCAGTGGCCTGCCTTCAAGCACCTCTTCGTCTTGCTGTCGCTCGGCTCCATCGCAGGCTACGTTCTTCTCGTCGCCCGCTACTGGACGCCCCGCCTCTTCGGACCAGTCGCGCTCACCTGCATCTTCCTCGCACTCTCCTTATCCGAACCCTTCCTCTTCGCCTTGCAGCTCGTGCAGACACACGCACTCCTGCTCCTGCTCACGATCGCCGGCATAGTCCTCGCGCAGCGCGACCGTCCCGTGGCAGCGGGCCTCTGCGTGGCCTGTGCCGCAGCGATCAAAATTACCCCGGGCATCCTGCTGGTCTACTGGCTAGCCAACCGACGCTGGCGCGCCGCGCTCAGTCTGCTCCTGTGGTCCGGGCTGTTGCTCGCAGGGACGCGCATCATCGCCGGCGGGTCGCTCTTCGGCGACTTCACCACCAGCATGCATCGCGTATCGCAGGTCCTGCTCGTCTCCGAAAACAACCAATCCCTCGCGGCCTGGTTCATGGACCGCTTCTTCACCCCGGACGAAGTCTTCGATGTCAACGCCTTTGCCTTACCATCGGCCCTGCGCCTCGTCTCCACGGCCCTCATGGTGCTCTGCAGCGCCGCGGGCGGCCTGCTCGATCTGCCCGTCCAGAGCCACGCAGCTTCGACACCTACAGCAGAAAGCATGGGCGTTCCCTATGGCGCAGGCATCACCTTGATCGCCATGACCCTCTTCGCGCCCATTGCCTGGACACACTACTTTATCGTCATGGCCATCCCGCTCATGATGCTGACGCAGGCCGCCCTCAACCGCAAGCCGTCGCGCATCGCATGGATGATAGCGGCATTAACGATCGCAAGCGCCGCCCTCCTGTACCGTCCGCTCGCCCCCGACGTCATCAACATGGAGCTCAGCGACTACGCTGTGCTGCGAGGCACCTTCTACGCCGGCACCCTCTGCCTCATTGCGCTCCTGGCCCTCAGCTGGCGCAGTCGAGTAGTAATTACCTCACGCTGAAGGGCTGCTACACCGTGCTTGCATGAAACAGAAAGGCCCGGCATCTCGCAAGAGATACCGGGCCCATAAGCAAGCGAGACCGAGCCTAGATGTCCAGGTTCTTCACATCCAGCGCATTCTCTTCAATGAACCGGCGCCGTGACTCGACATCTTCACCCATCAGCGTGGTGAAGATCTCTTCCGTCGCCGCAATGTCCTCAAGCCGCACCTGCAGCAGCGTGCGCTTGGCCGGGTCCATCGTCGTCTCCCAAAGCTGCCCCGCGGTCATCTCGCCCAGGCCCTTATACCGCTGTACCTGGTACTCCTTGCGGCCCTGTTCGATGACGTACTCAAACACCTCACGCACCGTTGCTTTCTCGACCGGATCCTGCGTTCCCTTCGTCTGGCGCTTGCCGGGCCTGGCCTCATCCTTGGTGCCGGGAGCGGCCGCGATCGTCTCGTTCACGCCCTCTTCCTGCTCCACCTCATCGGCCTCGTCCAACTCTTCCTGCGATGGCGTCGCACTCACAACCGTGTCGTCTTTCCGCGCATCGCCCTTGGCCGCATACTCGATATGGAATGGCCCCTTCAGAGCCTCGCCCAGATGCGCCTGCTTGCTCAAAAGCTGGCGTGACTCCGGGGAAGCAGCCAGCGCCCAGTCGATCTTGCGCGGCGCCCCCTGCGCATCGGTGAACGTCACCGAATACATCTGGTGCTCTTCGTCGAACTCCACATCACTGACCGCCTTGAACTGCCAGTGGCGCTCCAGATCCTTCAGCCGCAGACGCATGGTCTCCAGCTTGTCCTTGGATTCAAAGTCAGCACGCTTCGCAGGCTCCTTGCCTTCATTGGCAAAAATCTCCGCAAACGCCCGAACCACCTCGTCATTGCGCAGCCGCTTGTTTACCTTGCCAAAGTACCCAAGGTAGTCATCCAGCTGCCCCATGAACTTGGCCAGTTCCGGTCCCTGCAGCCGTGCACCCGCATCGCCATAGAGCAGCACCATGCCGTCGGACGCGCGCTTCACCATCACCTGCACATACTCGCGGTCATCCTTGATGTACTGCTCGAACTTGCCCTTCTTGATGCGATACAGCGGCGGCTGCGCGATGTACACATTGCCCCGCTTGATCAGCTCGCCCATGTGGCGGAAGAAGAACGTCAGCAGCAGCGTGCGGATGTGGGATCCGTCGACGTCGGCATCGGTCATCAGGATCAGCTTGCCGTAGCGTAGCTTCGCAATGTCGAAGTCGTCCTTGCCAATGCCCGTACCCAGCGCCGTGATCATGGCGCGAATTTCTTCATGGCCCAGCATCTTGTCGTAGCGCGCCTTCTCCACGTTCAGGATCTTGCCCTTCAACGGCAGAATCGCCTGGAACTTGCGGTCGCGGCCCTGCTTGGCCGTGCCGCCGGCGCTCTCACCCTCGACCAGGTACAGCTCGCACAACTCCGGCTTGCGCTCGGAACAATCGGCCAGCTTGCCGGGCAGGCCACCGCCATCCAGCACGCCCTTGCGCCGCGTCAAATCACGCGCCTTGCGCGCCGCCTCACGGGCACGCGACGCATCGATTGCCTTGCCGATAATCTTCTTCGCGACCTGCGGATTCTGCTCCAGAAACGCTGTCAGGCGATCGTTCACAAACTGCTGCACCGCGCCCGATACATCCGAGTTCAGCTTGCCCTTGGTCTGGCCTTCAAACTGCGGCTGCGGCAGCTTCACGCTGATCACGGCGACAAGCCCTTCACGCACATCGTCGCCGGTCAGGCCTTCGGTGTCGTTCTTGAATAGGCCCAGCTTCTTGCCCTGCGCATTGATGGTGCGCGTCAGCGCTGTGCGAAAGCCCGAGAGGTGCGTTCCGCCATCCACCGTGTTGATGTTGTTTGCAAAGCTGAACACCGTATCGGTGTACGCATCGTTGTACTGCAGCGCAATCTCCATGACGAGCGAGCCCTGCTCGGCCTCCATGTAGATCGCCTTTTCGTGCAGCACCTGCTTGCCCTTGTTCAAATGGCGAATAAAGCCCGCAATACCATCGTTGAACTTGAACGCCTGCGTCTTCGCCTCGCCCGTCTTGGCATCAGCTACGCGCTCATCGGTCAACGTAATCTCAATGCCCTTGTTCAAGAACGCCAGCTGCCGCAACCGATTCTGCAGCGTGTCGGCGTTGTATTCGGTCACCGTAAAGATGGACTTGTCCGGCAGGAAATGTACCTTGGTCCCGCGCCGCTTCGAGGGCCCCATCTTGCGCAGCTCACTGATCGGATCGCCCTTGCTGTAATCCATCTCCCACGCATACCCATCGCGCCAGATCTCCACGTCAAACTCTTCGCTGAGCGCGTTCACGCAGCTCACACCCACGCCGTGCAGACCACCCGAGACCTTGTAGTTCGACGCATCGAATTTGCCGCCCGCATGCAGCATGGTCAGCACCACCTGCACTGCCGGCATCACCTCACCCGTGGGCAGCGTCTTGTTGTCCACCGGGATCCCCCGGCCGTCATCCACCACTGTCACC
This sequence comes from uncultured Acidobacteriaceae bacterium, assembly GCA_964247615.1. GTDB lineage: Bacteria > Acidobacteriota > Terriglobia > Terriglobales > Acidobacteriaceae > Granulicella. The sequence continues at coordinate 5,084 of CAXTVC010000013.1, read as the reverse complement.
GAGTTGTCCACGTGAATGGTCACGTCAATCCGGGTCGCGTAGCCGGCAAGCGCCTCATCCACCGAGTTGTCCACCACCTCGTACACCAGGTGATGCAGCCCCTGCTCGCTGGTCGACCCGATATACATCGCCGGACGCAACCGGACCGCTGCCAGCCCCTCAAGGATCGTGATGTTCTCGCCGCTGTAGTTGCCGGACGTAGAGGGGGTGGACTGCTGCGGATCAGGAAGGGGGGTTTGGGTAGCCAATCGAACTCCAGATAGCGGCGCAAGCGTTAGGAAAGGGGAGCGAAATGCTCGCAAACTGCCGGGAAACGCCGCGTAAAATGTGTTTTCCCTATCAAGATTTTACCATGCGGAGGACCTGCCTCAGACCCTTTGCGGGGTCGGTTTTGGCATCCGCCGATGCACCAGAAACAGTGCAGCCGCCAGCATGTACAACACCGCGGCCTCCACAACACCCCGCCCCGTGCTCATCCCGTCTCCCAGCACGAAGAGAACCACGTGCACCAGCAGCAGAGCTCCCCAGCGATACGGCCCCGCACCCGCCAACCGCCAACCACGGCGGTCCCCCGGCCCACAATCCAGCAGCCGTGGAACCGCCACCAGCAGCAGCGGCCAGCCATACGCGAAGAGCCGCGCATACCAGGTGCCCAGCGCCGGGGCCAGAAGCAGCGATAGGCCCCCATACAGCAGGCAGAAACGGAGGGCCAGGTCATCATGACGGAACGCCGGAATCCACCTCCGCCACAAAGCAATGGCCAGCAACGGCAGCAGGCCAAACGTAGTCAAAAGCGCCCAGATCAGCTGCATCGGCGCCACGGTATCCCACGTACACACGCCCACGCTCTGCACGCGTCCCATAGGCAGGCTCATCTGCCACGAGGGCGCAGCGCACAGCACCGGGTACACATTGCTCCAGGGCAGCACCCCAAAGCTGCGCAGCGAGTTCGACACGAGCTTGCCCACCATGTACACGCCCCCGGACAGGTGCTCCGGGTTGGGCAGTCCCGCGGCGCTCAGGCGATGCACCGCGAACGCACCCGCAGCGGCGCTTCCCACCGCCAGCAGACAGCCGACCGGGCGCAGCCTCCGCCAGCCCACGGCCAACAGGCATAACAGGGTCAGCGAAGTCGACTCCCGCGCGAGCATCAACGGCAACATCAGCCCTGCCGCGCTGTAAGTCCATCCGCACTCCAGAGCGAGCAGCAGCGTGGCCAGCAGCGCCGTATACAGCGGATCCGGCAGCCCGGCATACCCCAGCAGCTGCCACCAGAAGGGCACAATCGCAACCGCCCCTACCATCCAGCGCGGCGAGCGCGACCGCAGCAACAGCCAGAACACCACCACCAGCGTCCAGAGCAGCGATACGTACGCGAGCACGATGAAGCCGGCGTGCACACTCCCGTGTGCCAGGGGCGCAAGGTACCTGGCCAGCAGGGGTGCCAGCGGCCGCGACGTAAAAGGCTGTGGGACAAGGTCAAAGCGGCGCTGCGCCATGTCCACGTAGAACCGGACGTCGGGCAGGTCCCACTCAGGCGCCAGGTCCCCGTTGCGGAACGCGCACCAGCCAAGCACCAGGGACGAGCACAGCGCCACGGTCCAGCGCCGGCTGCGCCCCGAAAGCGTGCTCACCGGCGCAAAAAGCCAGTCCATGTACTGCCTGCCTCTAGCTGCGGCCTCTTCTTCTACACGATCCTTCATGCTGCGGCAATGCCATCCCCACTCACTCTATCGTTCCTGTGCCGTGAGGGGCATGGCACTCCTGTTCGCCGGCGACTCGGAAGCGAGCGCATACATCCCTCGTGGCGACAGGCTTCGTGCGATTCGCGAGCAAAGAAAGTTCAGCGGCAACAGCAGCGGCAGCAGCGTCCAGTCCCCCGTCAGTTCAACAACCATACATGCAGACATCAGGGGTGCATGGGTTACCGCAGCCACCAGAAAACTCATGCCTGCGATCGCCCACAGATGTGCCGACCCACCAGGAAGATACGCCGCGAGCAGCGCCCCTGCGGCTCCTCCCGCGAACAGCGTCGGCGTAAACACACCACCAATCGTGCCTGTCCACACGCACGCAAGGCTGGCAGCAAGCCGCGACAGCAGCAGCCACAGCAGAGGTTTGACGCCGCCCGGCGCTGGAAGCGCGCCTCCGCTCAGCAGCACCACCCGCAGACCCACGTCGCCGTTTCCCCATACCCGCGGATCGCCCAGGGCCAGGCAGCCCACCACGACCCCACTCCACAGCAGCGGCAACGGCAGCCGGCGAGCCCTCGGCAGGCATTCCAGTAGCCACATATACACCGGCCCGGCTAGGCCTCCCAAAACGGCGAGCACAGGCAGCAGCCAGAGCTCCAGTCCCCAGTGCAATGTCGCCTGCGCGGGGTACAGGCGCTCACGACCCAGCAGGGCGCCACTCACAAGCCAGCCTGCGCCGGCAGCCAGGCCCAGCGGCGGCAACTCGGGCCATCGCAGACCTCCCAGCACGATCTCCGCCGCAAAGAACGTAGCCGCCAGGGGCGCGTTATAAGCCGTGGTCACCCCGCCCGCCACACCGCACGCCACCAGCAGGCTGCGTTGCCGTCCATCACCGCCGTCCAGCCATCCACGCCAGCGTGCGCAGGCACTTCCCACGGTCGCCGCGAACTGGATCATCGCGCCTTCCCGCCCAACCGTGGCTCCACTCGCTACAGAAAACGCCCCAGCAAGGGTTCGCCAGCAATTTGGCCCCAGCGGTATCACCCCACGCCCACGCTGCACCGCCTCGACATACTCCGCGTACACTTCGGGCCCTTTTGCCTTTTGTGGTTGGAGCCTCTGCTTCAACACCAGCACGCCCATCGCCAGCAGAGCGCCTGCCATCGGCGTAATGGCACGTCGCCATGATGGAAGTTGCATAGCCGCCAGTGGCAGGTCGGCACCCGAGCCGGTAAGGATCCATTGCAGCCCGCGAAAGCCCAGCCGCACGGCCGCGGCGGCCAGCGCACTCACCGCCCCCACGGTGACCGCCGCGAGCATCAACTGCCACGTCCAGCGCACCGTGAAGCGGTTTTGCAGCGGCACAGGTTTCAACTGCCGCAGCCCGTTCATGCGGCAGGACGTCTCATCATTCGCGGGGAACCGACATCACCACACCTTGCATGCCGGTGCGTGCACCATGGGCTGACCGGCCTTGCAGCCAAACGCCTTCCCGAATTCCGGCATGTTGCTCACCACGCCGTTGATGCGCGCAAAGCCCGGCGAGTGGGGATCTGTGATTGCCTGCACCCGCAGGTTCTCTGGCCGCGCATTCTCACAAGCCCACTGTCCCATGCCGATGAAGAACCGCTGCTCCGGCGTGAAACCATCGACACTCGTCAGCGGCTTGCCCGTCTCCTGCAGCTTCCACGCCAGGTAGGCAAGGTACGTGCCGCCAAGGTCCGCCACATCCTCGCCGCTGGTCAGCTTTGAATTGATGTGAATGTTGTCGACGACCACGTACGTCGCATACTGATCACGCACGCAGTTGATGCGATCTTCAAAGCCTTTCGCATCGGCAGGAGTCCACCAGTCCCGGAGATTGCCCCCGGCATCGAACTGCCGTCCTTCATCGTCAAAGGCATGCGTCAGCTCATGGCCGATCGTCGCCCCGGTATTGCCGTAGTTCGGCGCGTCATCCAGCGACGGGTCATACAGCGGCGGTTGCAGCACACCTGCGGGGAAGTTGATGTCGTTCATCTGCGGATTGAAGTAGGCGTTCACTGTCGGCGGCGTCATGCCCCACTCGTTCAGGTCCACGGGCTTGCCCAGCTTCGCCCACTGCCTTGCGTCCTCAAACGCATAGGCGCGTCGCGTATTCGCAAAGTAGTCGTCCCGTTTGACCTCCAGCGCCGTGTAATCGCGCCAGTGTGCCGGATAGCCGATCTTGTTGCGGATAGCATGCAGTTTACGCATGGCCTCGGCCTTGGTCGGCTCGCTCATCCATGCCAATCCGCCGATCTCCTTGCCCATCTCCGTCTCGATCTGCCCGGTCATGAGTTCGGTTTTGGCCTTCATATCGGCGGAGAAAGTTCGCGCCACAAACTCCTGCCCCAGCGCCTCGCCAAGGTTGTTGTCGACTGCTCGCACACAACTCTTCCAGCGCGGCGGCTCCTGGGCCACGCCCCGTAGTGTATGCGAGTAAAACTCGAACTGCGCCTGGCGATACGGCGTCGCGAGGTACGGTGCCGCGGCCACCAGCAGATGGAATCGCACGTAGGTCTTCAGCGCCGCCACGGGCTCGGTCGTGAGCACAGCCTGCACTGCCTTCATCGCCTCCGGCTGCGACACATTCAGCTTCGCGGCAGCTGGCGCGCCTTCAACGGCAAAGAAGTGCCCCCATTGCACCGCGGGCACAATCCCCTGCAACTGGCTCACGGGCATGGGGTGGTAGATCTTGTGCGGGTCGCGCATCTCCACCCGTGTCAGCTGCGCCGTTGCCAGGGCCGTCTCAATCCGCACCACTGTGTCGGCATCGGCCTTCGCCTCTTCAGCTGATTGCCCTGACAGGGCCATCAGCTTCTGCACAAAGGCACGGTACTGCTCTCGGATCTGCACGCTGTGGGCATCGCTGTTCACGTAGTAATCGCGGTCCGGCAAACCAAGGCCCCCGGCGCCCACGCCAACGATCATCGTCGAGGCGCTCACCGCGTCCTGTTCGGTGCCCGTATTGAAGAAAAAACTCCCCATGTTCTCGTGAGCGAGCGTGGGCAGCATCGCGGCAAGCGCCTCGCGCGTCGTGGCCGCGTTTACCTCCCGCAGAACCGGCTCCAGCGGCTTCAGGCCTGCGGCATCGATCGCTGCGGTATCCATGCAGCTTCCGAAGTAGTCGCCCACCTTCTGCTGCACGGGTGTGCGTCCCGTGGCCTTGGCATCCGCATCCAGAATGCCCCATAGAAACTGCTGATTATCATTGGCAAGCTTCGCGTACACGCTCCACCCTGCCTGGTCGGCCGGGATCGGGTTCCGCGTCATCCATCCACCGCAGGAGAACTTGTAAAAATCAACGCACGGATCCACCGCGCGATCCAGGCTGTTGAGATCCAGCGAAGGCGAGTACGGCATCTTCGT
>CAXTVC010000012.1:11407-53487 GCA_964247615.1 uncultured Acidobacteriaceae bacterium | reverse complement strand
ACCGGCGACATCTTCCTTGGCAAGGAAGCACTCTACCACTGAGCTACTCCCGCCCACCACTTGAATGTAACAGAGGGTGCAGGCTTTGGGAAGCCCCGGCTGTGAAAGCCTAAACCGGCGCAACCTCTCCCCACCTCGGAGCAAGCCTACTGTGGTGCGCCTGCATTCCCGTTCGCGAGCAGCAGGCGACGGCTCGTAATCTGAAGGTTCTTGTTCCGCACGATGTGCGGTGTCAGCATGATGAGCAACTCCATGCTGTCCTTCTCCGTGCTCTTGTTGGTGCTCTCAAAACCCGGTATCTCGCTCAGAAACGGCAGGCCGGAGATGGCCCGCAGTTCTGTGCTGTTCACATTGCTGGCCAGCATCGCCGTCTGGCCGCGAGGCACCGTGATCGTTGAGGTGAGCTGGCGACTGTTCAGGATCGGCAACGAGTTGATGCTGCCAGAGCCAAGCGCCTCCAGCTTGAAGTCAAGCTTGACCGAAACCTCGCCGGTGCGCAGAATCTGCGGCGTGGCCTTCAGCGTGAGCCCCAGGTCCTCATACTGAATCTGCGGAATCGAGCTCGCACCGGTCCCCAGGTACTGCGAAAGCAGGGAACTGACGCTGGTCCCATTTACCGAGAGGCCAGCCACAGCCGAGCTGACGCTGCTCGGGACGCTGGAGCTGTAAATGCCAGTCTCGATCGGGTACCGTGTCCCTGCGCGAAACTGGCCGTCCGCCTTATCGCCGATCCGCAGCTGCACCGTGTCCAGCAGGCGAACGTCAGAGGACGTCAGGGATGCGTTCAGTGTGGTGCTTGAGCCGAGAAATACCCCCGCAAGCGGCAGACCACCGTAGTGACCAAAGACCCCCAGCAGATTGGTGAACTGCGAGCTGCTGACCGTTCCCGACGCCAGCAGAAACTCCAACTCCGTAAGGGCATCAGTGTAGGCATTGCCCGTCAACGTAATGAGGTTATTGGCCACCGCCTCCGAGATCAGCGACTGGTTGGCATTGATCAAATTCTGCGCCGTCGCCGCCACCGGAAAGGCGCCCAAAGAGGACGGCAACTGCACCCCGACGTTGTTGATACGGCTCTTATCGACTTCGTACAGCGTGAGATCCAGCAGCACGTCGGAGCCACCATCGATCAGATCGGCGAAGGTGGCATTCACGTTCCCCAGGGTGTCCTCATCACCACGCAGCACCAGCGAGCCGGAGTTGGTCACTGCGTTCACCACCCGAAGGTTGAAGACATTGCGGGCAAGGTTGGCGTACTCCGCCATGTCTGTCGCGGAGGTGCCCGGCAGATACAACGTCTCTTCCACCAAGGGCATGTACTGGGCGCGGTTTTCGGGTGTGTCACCCGCAAACAGCAGTTCTTTCGGCTGCAGGGGAACGCTGAAGGTGTGGGTGAGGGTCTCGGCGGTGCGGAGGGCTTGGGCAAAGTTCGCATCGTCCAGATCAAATCGCAGCACCTGCCCCGCGTTTCCAGAGCCGAGCGGATCCACCACGGTGGACCTGACCCCGTAGGCCTGGGCAATCTGCACCAGGAGGTCATGGGCGCTGACATGGAGGTGAAAGCTGTGCCGGTCAGTGGAAGGCTCAAGCTTCACGGGGCCAGCGAGGCTCACTGCATCCGCAAGGCGGGAGGCGGCCCCGGGTACCGCCTCGGCGTCCAGGCTCGGTGCCGGGGCCAGCGCGCCGTCCGGGGAGAAGTGTTGCAGCACAACGGCGTTCTGCGGATCGATCTCGCGGGCCCGCTTCAACAGGCGGTCTGCCTCTTCGGCTTGGCCCGTCTGGCGGGCCTTGGCTGCCTGTTGCACCAGGTCGGTCAGCCGATGCTCCCGGGTCACTGCAAAGGCAAGCGCGTAGTCCCGGTTTTGCGGGTTAAGCCGGACGGCCCGTGCAAACTGCTGCTCCGCCTCAGGGAGGTCGCGGCGCTCCAGCGCCCGTGCGCCCTTCAGGTATGCGTCATCCGCGTCGCGACGACCCTTCGCGGAGATCTCTGTAATTTCGGTTTGCGCGGGAGCCGACCGCACCACGGCCGGGGCATCGGTTCCAGCCGGATTGGCCGCTGTCTGCGCGTGCGATGCCGACAGGCATGCCGCGAGCCACAGCGCTGCGCCACCATGCCAGGCACCAGGGCCAAGGTGCAGCCTGTATGCGCCGGAAGACCGAGTTCGCTGGCTGTGCGGAGGAAGGGGCATTGCTGGGGGTTGGACGAAGCGCGACAGCTAACGTCCGGTGCCGGTGGGGACGATCTGCAGTTCCGGTCGGCCGGGGCGCACCGAGCGGGGTGGCCGGCGCATGCCGCGGCGGATCTGCGCGGAGTCCATGCCGAGCTCGGTAAGCGTGCGGCTAAGGGTATTGCGATGCATGCCGAGCTCTTCAGCTGCCTTGCACTGGTTGCCGCGGTGGCGTGCCAGAACTTCGGTGATGAAACGCTTTTTGAACTCGCGCACGGCGTCCGTGTAGGTCATACCGGAGGCGTGCATGCTGAGTACCAGGTGTTCCAGCTCGCGTTTCACTCGCGTTCTCTCCCGCTATGGCTGAAGTCTCTTTGAACTAGTGTGCGACAGGGGCCCGGACTTGATCCAATCGGGGGAGCTATGGTTGAGGTGTTCAAGTCCATCCCACAGCCGGAGCCTCAGATCCGTGGGCATGACGAAGGATACAGCATGGGCCGCACGCAGCAAATAAGGAGCAATCTGTGATGTTTGCACCCAGGGTGCCGCCGGCAAAAAGGCCGTGATCGCGAAAAGAAGGGCCACACCCACCCCTGTGCCTCGTAGCAGACCAAAGATTGCGCCCCCCAACCGGTCGGCAAAGCCAAGACCAACCGTGCGGGCTCCCCGCCGAAACAGCCGGCCCAGCATTGAGGCCGCCATGGTGACTGCCGTAAGAATTAGAAAAAACGCTACCAGCAGCGCAAGGGTCGGCGCTGTAATCAGGCCGGCCAGCGCGTGCGCCAGCGTGTGGTAGTACCAGCAGGCCAGGGGAAAGCCGATGAGCAGACCCGCGAGCGTAAATGCCTCGCGGAAAAAGCCGTTCAACGCTGCCCGTACAGCGGAATAGACGAGAAGTGCGGCCAGCAGCCAGTCAAGAGGATTCATGAGAAGAATAGCTACCTGGTGGCCGGATCAATGCAGTGAGGCGGCGATGAACAACCAAAAGGAAAGCACCACCAACGCCGTCACGATCGTTGCTGCCCGGATCGCACCATAGCCAAACGGACAGAGAGCAATCGCTGCAAGGGAGCTGGACACTCCCCACCGGACCCACACCACCGTTTCTTTCGTTCGTTCAACATAATCGGCAGGAGCGGCGGAGCGAAAGAAGGACGCAAGCAGGAGCAGCAGCGAAGTTCCCAAGGCCAGACAGCCAAGGCTAAGCGCGGTTGTTCTGAGCCGGCCTGATTTCAACGACATACCCCGAGTACATCACACGGACACAGAAAGAGGCTGCGAGCTAGCCCGGCAAGAGGCCGGTTGCCTTCTGTCTGATCGAACGTTATGCCGCGTTCCGGGCCTCTCGGCCCCGTGTCCGCCCGCCCAGGGTCACGCTTACCACCTTGCTTACGCCCGGCTCCTGCATGGTGACGCCGTACATGATGTCGGCCTGCTCCATAGTGCGCTTTGAGTGCGTGATCACGATGAACTGCGTGGTGTCGCTCAGCTCGGCGATTAACCGCGCAAAACGGCCCACGTTGGTCTCGTCCAGCGGTGCGTCTACTTCATCCAGGATGCAAAATGGAGCTGGCTGGAACTGAAAGATGCCCACCAGCAGGGAAAGTGCTGTGAGCGCTTTCTCCCCGCCTGAAAGCAGCAGAACGTTCTGCAGCTTCTTCCCGGGGGGCGATGCAATGATGTCGATGCCGGCAAGGTCGTCCTTGCTGTCCTCAGTGTCGGTCAGCCGCATAAAGGCCTGCCCGCCGGCGAAGAGCTTGCTGAACGTCTGCGAGAAGTTCTCGTTGATGATTTTGAAAGCCTCGTCAAACTTCACGCGCGAGACGTCCTCAATCTCGCGAATGGACGCGGCCGTGTTGTCGATCGCCTCGATCAGGTCCTTGCGCTGGGCTTCCAGATGATTGAAGCGCTCCGAGGCCTCGCGGAGCTCCTCCAGGGCCATCATGTTCACCGGACCCATGCCTTCCATCTTCTTGCGCAGCGACCGAGTCTGTTCGTCCGTGGCCTGCAGCGCGTCGCCCTCGAGGCGCTCGAGCGCAATATCCTCCCGCAGACTCGCTGGTTCGACGGAGAGTTCATGGATGCACGCGGTTTCGAGGTGTTCCAGGTCTGAGGTGAGCTTGGCGTGACGCGCGGTGCGTACACTCCGCTGCTCCCGTAACGCCTCGGTGTCACCCCGCAGCGTCCGTAGTCGCGTGTCCAAATCCGCAATGCGTTCGCGCAGCGCGGAGGCCTCGGCGGTCAAACGATCGCTGGCCTCCACTGCTTCTTTGCGCGTTGCGGCGAGCTCCTCCACCTGCGTCCCCAGCGAGAGGTTTTCTTCCTCGCGGCGATCTTTTTCCCCCTGGGCGTTGCTGAGAGTGCCTTCGATCTGACCGATCCGCTGCTCCTGCCCGGCATACAGCCGCTCTGTCCGCTCCGCGTTGGCCCCTGCATTGCGGCGGCGCTCCTCCAGGCCAGCCAGCGCGGCGTTGGCGACCGACGCCGCGGCCTGCAGGTCTTCACGCTCAGCGCGCAGCGTGGCGAGCCGCGTGGTCAGCTCCGCAACTCCGTCTTCCAGGCCGGCGCGCTCGGCTTCCAGCCGTTCGGCCTCCCCTCGCTTGCGTCCGATCAGCTCCTCGCGGGCGCCGCGCTGGTCCTTGTTGCGGCTCAGCGCAAGCTGCCACTCTCCCAGGCGGCGCTCCAGCCGCCCGACCTCCGCCTCCATCTGGCGAAGCGCCGCACCGGAGTTCGCTGATTCGCGTTCGGTGTCGCGGCGCTCGTGATTGCGCGCGTCCAGCGTCGCCGTCACCTCCGCGATCTCACGCGTGAGGGCCGCGGTAGCCGTCTCGTTCTTGGAGAACTCCGTTTCCAGAGTGCTGATTTTCGTCTGCAGCTCCCCCAGCTCACGCTTCAGGGCCAGCGGCCCCTGTGTGCGGGGTTTGCCGCCTGTCACCGTCACATTGTGGAAGGTCTCGCCCGTCGGCGATAGAAAAAACGCATTCGGGTTGGACAGCGCAAGGGAACGGGCCGTCGCCGAATCCGGCGTCACAAAGCCCTCGCGCAGCCGGGGAAGAATGACTTCCAGCGAGCGACCAAAGCCGTTCAGCACGCGCACGCACTCGGTCAGCGGCACAACGCCCTCGCGCCCTGGATTGGCGGAGCTGGCCATACCATCGGCGAACGGGAACGCGGCCTGCGAGTCCTCCGGATGCACCAAAAACGTCGCGCGCCCCGCTACATCGCCGTGCAGCAGTCGCACGCCCTCATCGGCAGCGTCCCAGCTCTTCACGACAATGTAGTTCAGCTCGTCGCGCAGAAACTCATCCACGACGTTCTCATAGCGGCCATCCACTTCCAGGAAGTCGGCGAGCGTCCCAACCGGGGCCATTCCGCCCGCGATTCCCTGGGCACGGCGGGCATTGGCTCGGAACAGGTTGCGCACCGTGTCGGTGGAGTAGCTGTGTTCGCGGATAAGTGCTTCCAGCGAACCACGGCGGCCAAGCAACGTCGCGAGCTCCGCCCGCAGCCCATCGCCGCGCCGGCGTGACTGCGTCTCTTCGACCCGACGCTGTTCCAGGCGCCCCCGCAAGTCGGCAATCTCGATCTCCAGGCGTTTCAGCTTCTCGGTCACCGTCTCAAAGGTCATCCGCGCTTGCCCGCGTTGCTGACCCAACGTCTCCAGCTCGCGGCGAGCACCCTCTGACTCTGCAGCCAGGCGCTCGGTCTCCCGATCCAGTCCTGCCAGCCCCGCCTCAGCCTGTGTTATCTCGTTACGTGCGCCATTGGCCCGCTGCATCACGTTCATGGCGTTACGGCGGCCCTGTTCTGCCTGTCCTTCTGCGGCCAGCACGCCGCGCATGGCGTCCTGGGCGCGCCCCGCTTGCGCCTGGGCATCGGCTTTGTGGGCGTTTGCCTCGGCCGTCGCGGTTTCCAGGAAGCTGCGGTGCTGCTCACGCTCACCGGCAAGATGGGCCAGAGCCTCGCGAGCCTGCGCCAGCTCGGCATGTGCCGTCGCCATCCTCTGGGTCAGTTCCGCGGCCCGGTCGGTGTTGGCATGCATGCGGGCCTGGGTGCGCTCGAGCTCCACCGCCGACGAGCTCGCACGCGCAGTCGTTTCCCGCAGTTCGCGGTCGAGGTCATACCCCCGCGCGGTTCCCGTGCGATGCTCGCCGTCCAGCGTCTCCAGCTCCGTGGTCCGCGCCTCGATCTGGCCCGCCAGTTGCCCTAGCTCCGCAGTCAAGGACGCCGACTCGGCATCCATCAGACCCAGCCGGCTGGCCAGCAGGACCCGCAGCTTGGCCAGGAACTCCGCACGCAGATCCCCGTACCTCTCCGCTTTGGAGGCCTGCCGCTTGAGCACGGCGACCTGCCGGGTCACCTCGTCAAAGATGTCATTGACCCGGGAAAGATTGGTCTTCGCCGAATCCAGCCGCAGCTCGGCCAGACGCTTCTTGGTCTTGAACCGCGTGATGCCTGCAGCCTCCTCGATAATGGATCGCCGGTCCAGGGGCTTGGAGCTGAGCAGCTGGCCGATACGTTCCTGGCCGATGATGGCGTAGCCCTCACCACCCAGTCCGGTACCCAGAAAAATGTCCTGAATGTCACGCAGGCGGCACATCTTGCCGTTCAACAGGTATTCGCTCTCGCCGGAACGAAACAGGCGGCGGGTAACGGTGATCTCGCCCGCACGGGCAGGGGTACGGCCGAACTTGCGGCGACGCACCTTCAGCACAACGCTGGATCCCAACTCCCCAACGGCCGCATCGGAAGCTGCTTCCTCGGCCTCTGCGGGGGCGGCAGGTACGCCCTCCGCCTCATAGGTCTGCCCGGGCTGCGCCTCCAGCACAGCCTCGTCGGTTTCCTGTGCCGTCTGCTCGCGCAGGGCACGCTCATCCCAGTCGCCGGCCAGGTCAGGGCTTGGGGGGGCGGCTATCTCGGCTGGCTCGTTCTCTCCGCCGTCGTACACCGCGGGATCCACCAGCGTTAACGAAACCTCGGCCATGCCTGTGGGCCGCCGATCGCGGGTCCCCGCAAAGATCACGTCCTCCATCTTCAGGCCGCGCAGGCTCTTTGCAGACTGCTCACCCAGCACCCAGGTGATGGCATCGGAGATATTGGATTTGCCGCAGCCGTTGGGCCCTACAATCGCAGCAATACCCTGTCCCTCAAGCTGGACCTCTGTTCTGTCGCAAAAGGATTTGAACCCGAGAATCTGAACTTTTTTTAGCTGGAGCACAGGAAGTGACAGACCTCTCTCATTGGACCGGGGGCAAGGCCGGGTACTCTAAACATGGTAGGGACGGGTACCTCAGGAGGCAACATGTCCGGCAGGGAACCTGTGGATAAGGCGGTAGTAACCGCAAAAAGCACTTTTACGGTGACTTTCGGCACTAAACCGTCGGGTCTCTCAGACGTAAGTTGCATGAGAGCAACACGCGTTCCTATAATCCGCATCATTCGCCGTAGTCCGTTCAGCCTCGGCCTTCAGGGCTTCGGCAGCCAAGTTGCCCAAATCAGGTTCGGGATCAGTCCCGAGGAGATCGCATGAAGAAGGTGGTTCTTACATCGCTGCTGGCAGTTGCCGGCGTCGCAGCATTCACGCCCTACACGCTGGCCCAGGATGCCAGCGCACCGGCAGCCGGAGCCGCGGGCGCAACCGGGCAGCAGGTCACGCTGCCACCGGATGAGTTCAATGTCTACCAGGCAGCCGAGGGAGCTGGGCAGCCAGCGGCAAAGGTCGTCGCGCTCAAGGCATACCTGCAGAAGTATCCGAACTCTCCCTTGAAGGCTTCGGTTTTGACCGACATCCTCGGTGCGGCGACGCAGACGCAGGACCAGGCCCAGATCCTGGACGCGTCCAGCCAACTGCTTGCGGTAGATCCCAACAACCTCCGCGCCCTGGCGTTTGAGGTCTATTACGGCAAGGCCGATGCCGACAAGCTGACGGATCCAACTGCCAAGCAGGCAGCGCTGGACAAGGTCGCCGGCTACGCCCAGACAGGCCTCACCGTCGACAAGGGCTCGGCTCCAAAGGGCATGGCCGATGCGGACTTTCAGCAACTGAAGTCGCGCACCCTGCCGGTGTTCAGCTCGGCGCTGGCCGCCGACGACGTGGCGAAGAAGGACAATGCTGCAGCGATTCAGGTCATCAAGGATGAGCTTGCGGCCGTTCCTCCGGACCAGACACAGAGCGTTGGCCCTGTGCTGCAGGATGAATACACCCTCGCGAACGCTTACATGAACTCGACCCCGCCGGATTACCTGAACTGCGCCTGGTACGCTGCCCGAACAGGAGCCTTTGCCCCAGCCGCACAGAAGGCCAACATCCAGCAACTCGCCGCCTACTGCTACGGCAAGTACCACGGTTCGCAGGAAGGCTTCGACAAGCTGCAGGCCCAGGCCCAGGCGACTCTGAACCCCCCTGCGGATCTGGCCACCACCGTCACCCCGGCCCCTAAGCCGGAAGACATCGTCAAAAACCTGATTGCAACCACACCTGACCTCGCGACGCTTGCTCTCAGCGATAAGGAGTTCGTCCTGCAGTACGGCCAACCGGCAGATGCCGACAAGGTCTTCGACACCATCAAGGGCAAGACCGTCGAGATTCCGGGAGCTGTCGTGGTTGCCGCAACAGCGGATCAACTGCAGGTAGCTGTCTCGGACGACGCCAAGAACGCGCAACCCAAGACCGCTGACTTCACTATCGCTATGAAGACACCGCTGACGACGCCTCCCGCCGTTGGTGCCGTTATCAACGTTTCGGGAACCTACGCCTCCTACACACAAACCCCGCTCATGATCCAGATGAGTGACGGAGCCGTGGTCGAGAAGAAGGAAGCACCCAAGAAGGCCACCACCCCTGTGCGTCGCCGCACGACGCACTAGGGCCCGGCTTGAGGAAAGAAAGAGCAGCCCTAAACGGGCTGCTCTTTCTTTTGCCCGGTCACCCCTGCGCTACGGGTTTACCTGCTCTTCGTCCGCCAACGCCAGCAGATTGGCAAGGAGGCGAAATGCCCCCGGAACAGCCTCGGGCAGCTGACGGTACAGCGCGAAGGCGCAGTAGGTCCAGTGTCCCTTGCCCAGGGTAACCGTGATCAGACCGCCGCGCTGGGGCATCTGCGGTGCCACATGCTCACTCTCCGAGCCCGGATCATGCGTCTCCGTGAGTGCGGTGTAACGCGGGTCCCAGCTCCCCAGGAAGCCATGGCCGCGTTCTTCCACCCAGCCGTTGAAGTCCGCAGGGGTGATGCGATTCGGGCTTGCAAGGGCAGGAGCTCCGTCTACGAGGCGCACCGGTGCGGTCTCATCCACGACCTTTTCTGCATTGCCAAGTGACAGCGGATAAGGCGCATCGGCCCCGTTAAACTCACCCGTCTGGTACTGCACAATGACATTGCCACCCCCTCGCGCGAAATCGAACAGCGCCTGCGTCGCCGCGCCGGCGAGGTCCGGATGCGCGTTGTAGGTGCGCACGCCGAGCAGAACTGTATCAAAGCTCGCCAGCCGCGCCGGCGTGAGATCCCCGACGCTCAACATCGTCACAGGCAGGCCCAGTGACCGCAGGTTGTCCGCCACCGCATCCCCCGTGCCGGGTAGATACCCGATGCGTCGGCGAGTTGGCAGGCGCAGATCGATGGGCACAAGCTTCAGGGTCGCCGGCCTGTAAAAGTTGGTTCGTGGCAGCCCGGCGTACCCAACCGGGCGAAATCCCTCCCGGGCCGGCTTACCTTGCGAAGGTACCGCGACGGCCTGAAAGACCGTGGGATGTTGCGCTGTCGTGAGAGCGTCCAGGCGGAAAGATGCCTCTCCAGCCAAGCGCCCCGCAGGCGTCGCTAGTGGGGTCACCTTCCACCCTCCCGACGCCTCTCCCTGTACCGCAACCCCCGGTGGGCTGACCTGCACCTTCACGGTCAGCGAGTTCTCCCCGTGCACGGCAATCTGCGCATGGGAGGGCAGTGACACCGAGGCCGAAGGAACGATCGCAATGGCCTGCCCTCCCTCTGAAACCACGTCTCCCAGCTGCACCTCAGTCTCGTGGTAACGCAGCGTTACCCACGCCGTCAGCGGCGGCGGTGTCCCCGGCGCATTGCGCAGCGCGGGGTCGCGCATCGTGTAAACCGGCTGCTCAATACCCTCCCGTTGAAAGGCCGGCCTGGTCGGCGTTCCGGTAAGCTCGCGTGTCGTTTCTAAAGTTTGCGTAAAGGCCCGCTCCGCCTCTAAAACGGGCTCCTCGTTGATCGCCAGCAGCTTCTCAGGCCCCTTGCCTGCAGGATCTTTCACTGCCACGGAGAAGACCCCGACTGGCTCACTGGCTTTGCTTGTGAGCGAAAGCTTCACGCGCACCGCACTGCCTTGAACAACATCCGCATTTGCTGTATCTGCAACCGCCGTGAGCTGCAAGCCGAGAGCCAACACCAGGGCCTCGTTCAGCTGTGCCTGCTTGATGCGCAATTCGTGCAGCACGTCGGCCTTTCCGGGAAACGACGTCTGCTCCAGCGTGTACAGCAGTGCTCCCAGCTGGTGCTGCGCCTCGGCAAGCGGCTGTGCGCTCGCCTGCGGGTGTCCCGCGTCAAGTTTCGCAGCAATCTCCGCCACAGCTCGGCTTAGCTGATGCATCCCGTGTGCAAGACCTGCTGGCGGAGCGGACGAAAGTGCCGCAATACCATCCAGCGATGTGTCTATCCCATCGAAGAAGCTGCTTTCGTGGCCAGGCTGATTCTTCAACCGCGAGCCATACCGGTGATAGCTGATGTCGTACGCCCCGGGCGAAGCGAGGCGCACACCGGGACCAATCTGCGTCCGCTGCAGCCCCAATCCCAAACGCGCAAACTGCACATAGCTGAGCCTGCCCTTTGCATCAGCCGCCATGGACCCCAGATCCGCAGCACTCGCGCCCGCACGCGTCAGCAGCGGGTCCGTCTCGCCCTCGTGAATCGGTACATCGGCGGTGGGTGGCGTCGAGCTCGTCACGCCCGTGACGTAGTTGGTGAAGTGCGGCTCGGCGTACTGAGACGTGGCGTAGTCGAAGAGGCCCTTTTCCGTGATCGCAAACGATGGAACGCGGGCATAGACCTTTAGCGGCGCCCAGGGGAGAATGCCCTCGCGGGTGAGCTCCGGAAATACCTTCGGATCGGCAGCCGCCTTGAACACCTCCTGCGCAATCTCGCCGGATACCTGATGCTGCCCATGCCCATCGCTCACGCCGCCAACGAACACCGCCGCGATCACCAGAGGCCGATACAGGCGCACCGCGCGCACCGCGTCATACAACACGCGCTCATGCGTCCACTTGCCAAAGGCCTCTTCCTTGGTCTTCGAGAAGCCAAAATCGACCTCCGTACCGAACATCTGGTCGGCGCCGAAGTAGCGGTCCGCGGCCAGTAGCTCCTGCGTGCGGATCAGGCCAAGCGCATCTTCAAAATCGCCCGTCATGGCATTCTGGCCGCCCTCGCCCCGCGTCAGCGTCAGCATCCCCGCACGGGCTCCCGCGCCGCGTGAGTACAGCGTCAGCATGCCGCCATCCTCATCGTCCGGGTGGGCAACAATCAGCATCAGTGACGCCCGCGTCGCGAGCTTGCGAAGCTGTTGCTGCAGCCCGAGCGCGCCCTCCTCGATCGGGAGCTCACGGCCCGTCTTCGGGCTGATGCGCTCGCCCCGCAGATTGGCGGGATCCGTGAACGTGGCTTGTGCGTGGACGGTGCTCGCGAAGAGAGTCGCAAGGCTGAAGAGCGCGGCAGGCTTCATAGCCCTAGCCTCTCACGCGAACGCCGCAGCCACACAACCGGCCTGCCCCGCAGTTTACGGAGCTACGGATGGATCAGATACAAACTCGTCTGGCGCGGCAGAAACGTCTTGAAACCTTCGTCGGTCAGGTACGCATCGTCCTCGCCCATCATCGACACCCTCTGGTTGCCCCATTCCGGCACCGGCATGGTCGTGTTCAGTTCGATGGAGATATACGAGCCCTTGCGCATGCGCTTGCCCCCGGAAGCCGAGGCCTGGGCAGCACGGTAATCCAGCCCTGCGCCCAGCCCGTGACCCTGCTCGCCAATGGGGTGCGAGTACACCTTGGCCTCAATACCGCGCGCCTTCATGTCCGCCATGATGCCGTTGTAGACATCGCCCGCGGGCAGGCCGGGGCGGGAGCGCGTCATCAGGCTCTCCTGCAGCGTGTTGGTGTTCCGCAGCACCTGCTTCAGCCCGTCAGAGGCATCCGTCTCGCCCGGCCGCAGAATGTAAGCCATCTTCTGCCAATCGGTGTTCAGCCCAAACGCCGTAATGCCGAAGTCGAGGTGAATCAGATCGCCAGGCTCAATCACGGTTGCCTCGGGCTCCACGGCGAGAAAACCGCGTGAGGTCGTGGGCGCGCGGCCACGCCGCTGCAGCCGAAGGTCGGGTTGGAACCACGTCGTCACATCGTTCTGTCCCATGGCGTCGTACAGCCAGCGCCGCACATCGCCGACCGTGGTCTTGCCCGGTGTGATGACCTCGTTTGAAAACGCACGTTTCGTCAACTGATCGGTCAACGTCACCAGCTGTTTGTATAGATCGAACTCCGCGGGCAGCCGCGTGTCGCTGTACTCCTCGATCAGGTCCGCGGCTGGCACAAAGTGCGTGGTCGCCTCCGGGCCCAGCGTCTGCGCGAGGAAGTTGTAGCTGTCATAGGTCAACGATCGTTGCACACCGCGCTTGGCATCAATCGACAGCCCAATGTGCTTGGGGTGGTATTGCGCATACAGCGCCGGCAGGACCTCCGCGGCAGGCTTGGGGTCATCCGGGGCCTCAAAGAAGCGCTGCACGCTCTCCTCCGCATAGCCGGTAATAGCCAGCTTGCGCAGGCCAGTACCGGTGTCGACGAACACGAACAGGTCGCGATTGCCGGTGTAGGGCCGGGGTGGCGCAATGTACTGGGTCAATGGATCATCGTGAAATTCCTCGTTCACCACGATCCACATGTCGATGTTGTGGCGGCGCATCATGTCCAGCAACAGAGCATGACGCTGCGTCAGCCAGCCCTCGCGGATGGCGATCCCCTGGGACCAAGTTGGCAGGTGAACCGGCGGGTACGTGACGCCTCCAGGCTGCTGCGCAGACAGGGAGGCAGGGGGAACCAGGGCCAGCAGGGCCAGGGCAAACCAGGGAGCAGGGGAGCGCATGGCCCCAGCCTAAATCGTCCCCAGCAGCGGCGAACGAATCTGGCGAATTTAACTGCCGCAAGCCCGCCACTACACTCACCTGTATGCCCCCACAGGAAGTCCAGCTCGACCGCACCCTGGGCCTTCGCGGCGCGGTCACGCTGAACCTGCTGGACATGATCGGCGTGGGACCGTTTATCACCCTGCCACTGCTCGTCGGGGCCATGGGCGGTCCGCAGGCCATGCTGGGCTGGCTCCTCGGCGCTCTACTGGCCGTCTGCGATGGCCTGGTCTGGGCTGAACTCGGCGCGGCCATGCCGGAGGCCGGCGGCACCTACGCCTATCTCCGCGGCATCTTCCCGGGACGGCTCGGGCGCTGGCTGAGCTTCCTCTTCGTCTTTCAGCTCTGCATTTCTGCGCCGCTCAGCATCGCCAGCGGCTGCATCGGCCTGTCCCAGTACGCCGGGGGACTGTGGCCCCGCCTGGGCCAGCCTATGACCCTGCACGCGGCAAAGCTTGGCCCGTACCGCTTCGGCTTCGGCCTGGGCTTGCCCACCCTGGTCGCAGTGGGTGCCATCGCGCTGGCCCTGCTGCTCCTCTACCGCCGCCTCACACACGTGGAACGCGTAGGCCGGGCGCTCCTGCTGGTTGTGCTGCTCGCCATCGGATGGACGGTAGCCACCGCACTGTGGCGCGGTCACTGGGCACAGGTGGTCGCCTTTACGCCGGGTGCCTTTCACCTCTCACGGTCCTTCTTCGCCGGCCTGGGTGCGGCCATGCTGGTGGCCACGTATGACTTCTGGGGCTACTACAACGTCACCTTTCTTGGTGGCGAGGTCCGCGATCCCGGGCGCACCATCCCTCGCGCTCTGTTGCTTTCGATTGCCGTCGTGACAGGGCTGTATCTCCTGCTCAACGCAAGCGTTCTGGCCCTGATCGGCGCGCCCGCCATGCTGGGCATGGCATCGGAGGGCACCCAACCAGCCCTGCTCACAGCCGTCATGCAGCCGGCCTATGCCCCCGTGCTCGGCGCCACGGGCGGCCTGTGGCTGGGGCGTCTGGCGGCGTTGCTGGTTATGGTTACAGCCTTCGCCAGCGTCTTCTCGTTGCTGCTGGGCTACTCCCGCATTCCCTTTGCGGCGGCCCGGGACGGCAACTTCTTCCAGCCCTTTGCACGCTTGCATCCACAGTTGGGCATACCCACCGTCTCGCTGCTCGTGCTGGCCGGAATCGCCTGTGTCTTCTGCTGCTTTTCGCTCCGGGACGTCATCGCGGCCCTGGTGGTCCTGCGCGTTCTGCTGCAGTTTGGCCTGCAGCAGGTCGGCGTGATGGTGCTGCGCTGGCGCCGGCCCGATCTCCCGCGGCCCTTCCGCATGTGGCTCTATCCGTTGCCGCCGCTTCTGGCGTTGCTCGGCTTCGGCTTCCTGGTGCTGTCCCGTCCCGGCTTTAGTCGCGAGCTGGTGTTGAGCGCCGTCGTCGTCATGCTGGGCTCGGGGGCGTTTTTATGGTGGGAGCGAGCTCATCCAGGAACGCCTACCGTGCGTTCTGTAACCAGGGGATGACCTGGGGCGTCCAATAACCAGCGTGATGTTTCAGCGGCAGCTTCCGTAAAACCTGCCCTATCACAGACACCACGCAGGCATGCCATACAGCACGGCCCACATCGGGAAAGGTACGAACTATGCTTTTGCGCACCGAAAAAGAGATTGCCTCCTCCGAGATCACACCCAGGGAGGCCTACAAGACCTTTCGTGCGAGCCGTCGCGAGCTGCTCAAGGGCCTCGGTGCCGTGGGCGCTGCTGCCCTCGCCGGTGCTGCCTTCCCAGGTGTCGCGGAAGCACTCACGAAGCTCAACACAGTCAGCTCGCCCTATATCGTGAATGATCGCGACGTCACACCGGCGGCCAAGGCCCAGAGCTACAACAATTTCTATGAGTTCGGTACGGACAAGGGCGATCCCGCACAGAATGCCAAGGGCCTCCGCACCCGCCCCTGGACGGTTAAGGTCAGCGGCCTCTGCAAGAAGCCTCAGATCATCGACATTGACAAAATGATGGCCTACCGGCCGCTGGAGCAGCGTGTCTATCGCTTCCGCTGCGTCGAGGCCTGGTCCATGGTGATCCCGTGGGACGGTTACTCCCTGTCAGAGTTCCTGAAGGCCATGGACCCTCTGCCCAGTGCCAAATACGTCGAGTTCCTCTCCGTATCCGACAAAAGCATGGGTATCTCTGGAAGTTCCATCCCCCTGCCCTACACCGAGGGCCTGCGCATGGACGAAGCGATGCACCCGCTCACACTGCTCACCTTCGGTGCCTACGGCGAGACGCTCGCCAATCAGCAGGGCGCGCCCGTCCGCGTCGTGGTGCCGTGGAAGTACGGCTTCAAGTCACCCAAGTCCATCGTGGAGATCCGGTTCGTCGACAAGGAACCCCGGATCACCTGGAACATCCTTGATGCCCAGGAATATGGCTTCTACTCCAACGTCAACCCAAACTACGACAACGCCCGGTGGTCGCAGGCACACGAACGGCTCCTCAACTCCAACAGCTTCTTCCCGAAGACGGTGCCAACGCTGCCCTTTAACGGCTACAGCGATCAGGTCGCCGGACTCTACGCTGGGATGGACCTGAAGAAGTTCTACTAGGTTCAGCTCTACTCCTTAGTCTCCTGCGCCTTCACGTTCAGGGCGAAATCCGGACCGCGAAACTCCCGTTGCGCGAACGCCAGGAACGCGGGCCAGTTCGGTGCAGGCGTATGCCCCTGATCATGCTGCCGAAATGCCAGCGGCCCGGCACCGACCTCTGTGAGCAGCGCCGGCTGGGTACTCGTGCCCAGGTCCTGCGTTCCGAGCAGCCGGTACACCGGTCCGGCAGCCACGGCGGCAAGAAAGCTGCCGCGCGCATCGACCCAACCATCGCCTGCGGCCTGCGTACCGGCGCTTAGATACACGGCGCGAGGTGCACACAGGGCGATGAGATCATGCGCATCGACGGGCAGGTCATTGCGTGTGAGCGGTCCGCCATACTTCAGGAAATTGCCAGCCATCCAGTAGTACTCGTCGGCGGTGATGTTCTCCACAAGCTCGCCCCACGTGCGCCGGCTCAGCTTCGCCCCTACCTCGCCGGAAGAGCTGATGTAGCCCGCTGCAAAACGCGGATCGAATGCCATTGTCACCAGGGCCGCCTTGCCGTAGCGTGAGTGTCCAAAGACCCCGACCCGATGAACATCGACTTCCGGCAGGCCCGCAAAATAATCCAGCAGCCGCGAGGCACCCCAGCCCCACGCCCGCAAGGCACCCCACTGCTCCGGTGTGCGTCGCCCACCGTGGTTGCAGAGTCCAATAATGCCCGAGGTCATACGGGCGCCGTCGTCGGCCTGCACGGAGGTAGGCACCAACAAGGCATAGCCCCATCCCTTTGCCAGCGCCTGTTGCTTCGCCGTCGGCCCGGGCGGAACAGGGAAGGCGTGGCCCGTACGCCTTGCCATCGCGGCCCAGAACGAAGGTGGCCAGTCCAGGCCGACAATAACCGGCACACGCCCCTGCGTATGTGCCGGCAAGGTCAGTTCTGCCTCGATGTCCACGCTGATAGCCGGGTACGCAGTGTTGTCCACATGCCCACGCAGCGTTCGCGTGGTGCTCGCCACGCCCCCTTCAAGGGCCGTTGTTGCTGAAAGAACGGTCCAGGTGACGCCGGGCGTATGGGCTGGGAGGCGCCCGTACATCTCCGCCTCCAGCAATTCAACCAGCTGCGGACGCCGCTGCTCCCACCACATCCTGGCCGTGGTCACCCGCTGTCCATTTGCCAGCACCAGTGGGTCGGGAAGGGTATACGGCGCGACCTGCCCCTCGTCGTAGATGGCATGGTTGGGCGCGGCGGGATGCATCCCGTCAGCGCCTCCACGAAGCGATGTGATGCCCAGCTGGTGCATCATGTCCGCATGATCAGCGGCTGCCTCCACGGCCGCCTTCGCCCGAGCCTGCTGTTCCTGTTCAGGGGTGGGTGGCACCTCGGTGTGCGTGGTAGCCGTCGGGGCATTCGTCTGCGTGCAGGCGGGAGGAGTTTCGGCGAGTAGACAAGTAATGGTCAGAACGGCACAGCAGGTCGAAAGCGTACGTAGCATCTTTTCTCCAGGCGCAGTTACTCTAAAGCACGGATGCCAAGCCGCGCTATTCCCTTCATCAAAGTACTTATTCATCTCCTCTGCTTGCTGCCCTTTCTATATCTGGTGCAGGCGTCCCGCAGTGGCGCGCTGGCCGCGAAGTCTGACCCGGTCAACTGGATCACGCACTTCACTGGCAACTGGGCGCTATGGATTTTGCTGATGGGTCTGGCCATCACACCTGTGCGTCGCCTGAGCAGCGCCTTGGCGTGGCTGGTCCGTCTGCGCCGCATGTTGGGACTGTATGCGTTCTTTTACGCCACGCTGCACCTGATGACGTACGTCTTTCTGTTCTCAGGCTACGACGCCCCCACCGCGTGGGCCGGGTTACGTGCCGGGCACCTGGCCGAGCCCTGGCGTCAGCTCGTCGCCATCTGGCCGACCATGCTGGACGATCTCAAGAAGCGGCGTTTCATCCAGGTGGGTCTTTTCAGCTGGCTCATCCTGCTCGCATTAGCCGCCACAAGCCCCCAGCAGGTACTGCGCTGGATGGGCGGCAAGCGCTGGCAACGCCTGCACCGGCTTATCTATGTGGCCGCGATCGCCGCCGTCGTTCACTTCTGGTGGCTGCTGAAGGCGGGCGTGCTCACCCCGTGGAAGGACACCGCCATCCTCGCCATTCTGCTGGCCGCACGCCTCGTTCTTGCTCTCAATAAGCGGCTCGCCAAGTCCAGAACAGCCGTTACCGCAAGCGCCTGATCTACTCCGTCACACCCGCAAACAGGTCGTCCGTCTGCGTGGCAGCCTGCGGCGCTGATGTGTATGCCAGCACATAGCGCTCATCATCACCGTGGTCTTCAAAGACCAGCCGCGCCCGGTCCATCAGGGGTGCCTGGGAAGTATGCGCCTCAAAAGCCCGGCGCTTGCGATCGCGCGCAGCCCGAATATCCAGGATGGTCGTCCAGGGTGCTGGCAACGGGGCGGGCCGGTCCGGCAGAAAGAAGTTGGTCGTCAGGTAATACAGGCGCTGCGGGCACCATGGCTGACCGTGTTCCGGGAAGCGCTTGGCACTCCCCGACCAATGAAACGCAGCGGTCGTCGCTGCCGAGACCGTCGTATGGTCCGGATGGTTGTTCAGCGCGCCCTCTCCGCCAAAGGTCAGCACCACATGCGGACGGAACGACCGAAAGCGCTGCACCAGCAAACCGCCAAGCTCGTTCAGGGATTGGAACTCCAGATGCGCATCCTGGTAGGTCAGGAGCTCATGTTGCCGGGCACCCAGGATCTCGCACGACGCACTAAACTCGGCTCGGCGCATCGCCCCCAGCTCGGCATTGCTCTGCGCCGTCCCGCGGTTCGTAGCCGCCTGGCCATCCGTGAAGCAGACGATGGACGTCTCGACACCCCCGTCGGCAGCCAGAGCCAGCGCCCCGCCAAAGGCAAAGCATTCATCATCAGGGTGGGCCACAACACAAAGCAGACGGAGACTCATGCTGCGTCCTCGCTGCTGCGTGACGACGGTTGCGGGTCTGGCTCCGCGACGTAGAGATCGGCTTCAGAGAGTGTGTCGTCCAGCATGGCGTTTGGGTCAGCCTCGGTGACAAAGTTGAAACTGCGACGGTGCAGCGGCGTGGGGCCATACTCCGCGAGCGCCTTGCGGTGCTCTGGTGTGCCATAGCCCTTGTGCTGCGCCAGTCCATATTGTGGGTGTTGACGGTCGAGCTCACGCATCAGGCCGTCGCGATGCACCTTGGCAATCACCGAGGCCGCGGCAATCGACAGGCAAAGCGCGTCGCCATAGAAAATCTTGGTCTGGGCGCAGGGATGTTCAATCAGCATGGCGTCAATCAGCAGGTGGTCCGGTGCAACATCAAGCGCTTCCACAGCACGTAACATCGCCAGGCGCGTGGCGTGGTAGATGTTGACGCGATCGATCGTCGCCGCATCAACTTCCGCGATCCCCACCGACACAGCCGTCTTACGCACCTTGCGGTCCAGCGTCTCCCGCTCCTCGCGGGTCAGCTGCTTGGAATCCTTCAGGCCCATGCGCATCAGCGCCGCATTCTTCAGTGGCAGCACCACAGCCGCAGCCACCACAGGCCCAAACAGGGCACCGCGACCCACCTCGTCCACGCCCGCAATCATCCTGTGACCACGGTAGCGCAGCGCTTGCTCCGGAGCGTCCGAGCAGATCAACTGCTTCAGCATCTGCTGCTTGGCCGTGGCCTTCGTCACGCCTTTGACTGGGGGAATCTGGAAGAGCTTGCCCATGAGTTCTAACCCCTTCAGTGTAGCGGAATGGCACCTTCGCGGTGGGTGCCGGCCTGTGCATTAGCGCCCGCAATGCTTGGCAAAAGGTGGGAGTGGATGCCCGGATGGGCTGCACTAGCCTCGGGGCAACCGTGCTAGAACGGCGCGGCGCTCAGGAGGAGCAAACATGGGGCTTCAACGACTCTTACTCAAGAGCCTAGGTACAGCGGCGTTGTTGCTGGGGAGCATGGCAGGGGAACAGCGTGCGTCGGCCGCTGCGTCCCATCCACTCAAGGTGCAAAGCGGCGTCCTTACAATCGACGGCCTCACCGTTAAGGCAGCCGTCAATCTGCACATCGCCAACTTTCATTATCTCTACATCTATCTGCCCGGTATGGGGACCGCTGTCATCTCCGACCACACCTTTGCCGGGGCAGGCGAGCAGAAAGCGGCCTTTCACGGAAGCACCATGACCGTCTCCGTGCAAGAGCGGACTGTGCAGCTTTCTGCGGCCAAACGGATGCGCGGAAACAGGTCGGCTTACGTCCGCTTTGACCCTGGCGTTGGGCCCGGTCTGCGAACAGCAGCTGTCAGCTATGGAGAGAGCGCGTATGTTCCGGCAATCTGGCCCGAGGAGGCGTCGCCCTCCCGCTCGGTCCGGCTCAGGAAGATCAAAGCAGGCCGTTCCTTCCGATCGGCCAAGCTGTGCCGTCCATCGCCGCACGGAAGAGAGCTCTGCGCCACGGTGCGCGAGATCGTCTACAAGCCTTAAGAGAGTCGCAGGCACAAGAAAGGCGGCCAGGGATGGCCGCCTTTCTTGCGTCTCAAAAAGAATCTACTTCACGCGTTCGCGCTCAACCTCGCGCAGACGGGCAGCCTTGCCGCGCAGACCACGAAGGTAGAACAGCTTGGACCGCCGCACCTGGTAGGAGCGAATCTTCTCAATCTTATCGACGACCTTTGAGTTGTACGGGAAGATACGTTCCACGCCCTGACCAAAGCTCATCTTGCGCACTGTGAAGGTGCCCTGTGGTCCCTTGCGGCAGGCAATCACCATGCCCTCAAAGGCCTGCAGGCGCTCTTTTTCGCCTTCTTTGATCTTGACCTGCACGCGAATCTGGTCGCCGGCAGCGAATTCTGGGAGATCGGTCCGCTCGAGCTTGTCGGCGAGCTTTTGCATTACTGGATGAATAGACATGGCAATTCCTTGCGTAAAGTCGCAGTGGTCAGTATACCGCAGAGTAAGTCGGATTCGCGGTCGCAAGCGCTTATTTGCCAGGGTTCTGGTGCAGGGTTCGCAGCTCCGCCAACACGGCAAGATCCTCTTCGCTCAGGTCAGCTGTTTGGAGAAGATCAGGCCGCGAGCGCAGCGTACGCTCCAGGGCCGCGCGCCGTCGCCAGGCCCGCACCGCCCCGTGATCACCACCTGCCAAGGCCTCCGGAATCGACAGCCCACGAAAGACAGCGGGACGAGTGTAATGCGGATAGTCGAGCAAGCCACCCGACGCGTGCGTCGCCTGGGGCGTTCCGGTCTCGTCCCCAGACTGTGGACGGTGGTCACCCTCGCCAAAGCTCTCGTAACGCGAAGAATCCGCATGGCCCAGCACCCCGGGCAGCAGCCGCGCCACGGCGTCCACGATAAGCGCTGCCGGCAGCTCACCACCGGAAAGGACAAAGTCACCCACACACAACTCCCGATCACAGAGCTGATCCGCCACGCGCTCATCCACGCCCTCGTACCGCCCACACAGCAGCACAATGCGCTCTAACTTCGCCAGATCCCGCGCCGTCGTCTGCGTGAAGCGACGTCCGCCGGCAGAAAGAAGAACGACCGATTCCCGCGTAAGGTCGCGGTCCGGCTTGGGTGCCACACCGAGCGCTTCGGCGCACTCAAACAGCGGCTCGGGCTTCAGCACCATGCCTTCGCCACCCCCGAAGGGCCGATCATCTACCGTCCGGTGGCGATCATGCGTGAACTGGCGAAGGTCATGCAGCCCAACCGACAGCTTGCGGTCGCGGAGTGCGCGCTGCAGGATGCCGTAATCGAACGGACCGGTGAAGAAGCCGGGGAACAGCGTGAGGATGTCAAAGTGCATACGGGAAAGGGTCTAAGAAGATCTGTGGAGCGGCTTCTGTCCTGTCAGTACAGCAGATGTGCCTAAGCTGAACATCGCGGTCAACGCTTGTCGGGGAAATGTCTCGATCAGTCCAGCAGCCCAGGGGGCAAATGCATCACGATCCGTTTGCCGGGCAGATCTACGGCAGAAAGCCACGCCTTCACAAACGGAATCAGGACTGGCTCCGCGTCCTC
The DNA here is from genome assembly GCA_964247615.1 of uncultured Acidobacteriaceae bacterium. GTDB lineage: Bacteria > Acidobacteriota > Terriglobia > Terriglobales > Acidobacteriaceae > Granulicella. The sequence goes on along the minus strand of CAXTVC010000012.1, from coordinate 31,540 downwards.
GGGCAGGCTCTCCGGCTGGATTACCAGCAGATCCATCGCGTCCGTCAGGCGCGTACGGCCGTCGGGTCCGACAGGGAACTGCAAATCCGTCACCAGGCCCAGGCGCTGCTCGCCATCGTAAAGCGCACATCCAACCAGGTCGCGGACGAGAAACGTATCCGCATCCAGCGCCGGGAGCTCACTTTCCAGCAGGTAAAGGCCACGTGCCTCAACCGCCTCTGCGGCGGAGATGGAGTCCACACCCGTTAGTTTCAAGACCAGGCGTCCAGCGTTGCGGCCCTGGGGACGCCAACAATCTTCGAGCGTGGTTGGCAGAGCTTGCGCGGCCGCCGCTTCCGAGACGGCCAGGCGGACCTGGCGCCCTTTCACGAAAACATCGGGCAGATCAGTGAGTGGTTCAGTCAGGATCTCCCCGCGACGGCCCTGCGGCCGAAGCAGGCGCCCTATCGCGATCCAGCGCTCACTCTGCTCCTGCTCGGATGCCGGCTTCTCTGAGTCCACGTTGCGACCCTACTCCGAGATGTCCGGAAGCGCGGCCGATTCTTGAACGCCGGAGGCATCCTGAATCTCCACAATGTCCAGAGCGAATCGGTGCTTCAGCTTCATGCTGGCAGCGCCCAGAATGGTCCTCAGCGACCGTGCTGTACGGCCCTGTTTGCCGATCACCTTGCCCAGATCACGGGAAGACACCTTCAGACGCAGAACGGTAGAGCCGGCATCATGGTACGACTCCACCAGAACCGCCTCCGGTTCATCCACCAGCGCTTTGGTGATCTCCAGCATCAGCGCCTGCATATCAGAAGCGGCGCGATCCTGCGCCTCGAATTCAACGGTTTCAGTCACTCGCACACCTCAAACAGACGTCACAGCGCAGATCTCGGCTTACCTGCTGTTCTCGTGATTCTGGAACAGCTTTTAAGCTAGGAGTTGCCGGGACTGGGACCTCTCACCTTGGAGAAGACCAACCCTCTAACTCTGGCGCTGGAGCGAGTTTACGGTGAGAGACCCGCGCCCGCTGCAACTCTTTGGGCACGGGATTTCTCTCCGGGGTTCGCAGCCTGAGGTTACTTTAGGAAGCGACGACCGGCTCTGCGACAGCGGCAGCGGACTTCTTCGCCACCAGGCGCCCAACGGTGTCCGAGAACTGCGCACCCTTGGAACGCCAGTAGTCAATGCGTTCCTGCTTGAAGTTGACCGTTGCGGGATTGGTGCGCGGATTGTAGGTACCGACGACCTCGATCGAACGGCCATTGCGGGCACGATCCTTCTCGATCACAACAACACGGTACTGCGGCTGCTTACGGGCGCCAACACGCGCCAAACGAATCATCAACACTGGAAAGACCTCACTTGCTGAAACGGTATCGTTGGTTCTGCTACGTTGGCAGCCCGGGATGGAAACGCACGGGTGCACACAGAGTCCGAACAACTAAGTATCGCGGAAGTGGGGGTCGGCTGTAAAGGCCGTCGCCCCGCCTGTTCACAAACATACCTGCAACCCGGCTGCGGTATGCTTCGCTCATGTTGGTGGCTGGCTCGTTTCGGTGTCGTGCGTCGTGGCTGTTGATGGTGTTGGCAGGTCCCTGCGGGACCGTCTCCAGAATGGCGGCCCAGGCTCCACCGAAACACAACGTCATCATCTTTGTGGCGGACGGGCTGCGCCGCGGCTCGGTCACCGCAGAAGATATGCCCACGTTCCTCGCCCTGCGCACCCGCGGCGTCGACTTCGCGAACAGCCACTCCGTCTTCCCAACTTTCACTACCGCCAACGCCTCCGCCATCGCGACCGGCCACGGCCTGGGCGACACAGGCGATTTCAGCAACGTGATCTGGCCGGGCATGTGGCTTACGGCGCCGGACGCGGCTGCCTCCACCGCCGGCTACGTGGCCCCATTTCTTGAGTTCGACCCCGTACTGGCTGACCTGAACAGCGCCTACAGCGGCAACTACCTCGGCGAGCGCACCCTGCTTTCGGTCGCGCGCGAGCACGGCTATGCGGTAGCCTCGGTGGGCAAACTCGGCCCAACGGCCATCCAGCAGAACGAGGCGGTGCAATGGGGTGCGGACGGCCGGCTCTCCCCCGCGGAGGCCATCGTCGTGGATGACGCAACCGGGCAGTCCACCGGCTTGCCACTACCCCCGGAGATCCTCGGCGCGATCGAGGCGGCAGGCCTCGCCGCAGAATCGCCACTGCGGACCAATGGCTACGGCGACGCCACGCCCGGCAATAACGGCTTTTCCGGAGACGCAGTCACGCCCGGCACGCATGACAGCAACCACGTCCAGCAGCAGTGGATGGCCGATGTCGCTACCAAAGTTTTGCTGCCGCGCTTCACTGAACAGAAGAAGCCCTTCGTCCTGCTGTTCTGGTCCCGTGACCCCGACGGCTCGCAGCACAACGAAGGCGACAGCCTGCAGCAGACCGCGCCCGGCATCAACGGCCCGACGTCGCGGCTGGGTTTGCGCAACGCCGATCATTGTCTGAAGCAGTTGCTGGACTGGCTCGACGCCCATCCCGCGATCAACGCCGTCACCGACGTCCTGGTCACCTCCGATCACGGCTTCGCGACGATCTCACGCCGGGAGATCGCGGCAGACGGCCGTGCCACCGGGGAACCCTCGGCTGCGCTCGAGTATGAGCTGGGCACGAAGGGGAAGGCAGAACCCCGGGGCACGCTGCCAACCGGCTTCCTGGCCATCGATCTCGCCATTCGCGAGCACCTGCGCGCCTTCGATGCGGGCCAGCGCGCGGTCATTGGGCCCTCGGTTTACAAGGAGCTCTCGATCGGCGGCGAGCGCTCGCAGTACCCGGAGATGGGCAGTGCGCTTCTCGGAGCAAAACCCATAGGCAAGCTCGATGGTTCCGACGCGCAACTCCTCATCGCAGCCAATGGCGGCTCGGATCTGATCTATGCGCCCACCCGTGATCCGGAGGTGGTGCGCCGCACGCTGGCCGTCCTCAGCGGCCTGGACTACGTGGGCGGGCTCTTCGTCGATGAACTTTTCTGCGGGCAGGCCATGGTGGCCTGTCCCGGGGCCCTTCCTCTCAGTGCGCTCGGCCTCACCGGCACCAGTAAATTGCCACACCCCGCCATCGTCGTCACCTTTAAGGTCTTCTATCCCAGGCCCGGCGACCTGCAAAGCGCGCTGCAAATCTCTGACACCAACCTGCAGGAAGGCCAGGGCATGCACGGCGGCTTCGGCCGGGAGCAGACCTGGAACAACATGGCGGCGATTGGGCCGGACTTCAAAGCAGGGTTCGTCGATCGAGCTCCAGTCGGCAACATGGACATCACGCCAACGCTGGCCCACATCCTGGGCCTGGACATGCCCACAGTGGGCAAGCTGCGCGGCCGCGTTGCGGCCGAGGCCCTGAAGCGTGGTGAAGCTCCAGCCATCCCGAAGGGCCAGGTCGTGGTGTCAAGCCCGGCCGCAAATGGCCTGAGCACGGTCATGCACTTCCAGGAGATAAACGGCGTTCGCTACTACGACCGCGCCTGCTTTATCGCGAAAAGCGCTGACTGCACGCCGTAACGCACTTGACTCCTACCCGACCAGCGGTGGGAACAGCCACTCCAGGACCCGGTCGAACCGCCGTGCCCAGGCGTCCTCATCGTGCACCCCACCGGGTACCCGCAGATAGTTCAGGTCCACGCCATCCTGCCATCCACGCGTGATCAGCCGCTGGTGCAACAGATCGGTGTCACGCAGGTGGCGTACCCCCTCGGACATCCCCATATCCAGCCAGATACGCGGCCTCGGTCGTGCCTCGCTGAACACGGATTCGGGGCGGGGCAGGGCACTTCCACGCCGAAACGGCGGCAGGATGCGCGGTCGTCGCGAGTCCTCCGGGCCAATCCGCGTCAGGATCTCCCGGCCGTTCCACCACACCGAGGGCGAAAGCACGCCCAGCTTGCCAAACACCTGCGGGTAATCCAGCCCAATTGCCAGGGAGATCAGGCCGCCCAGCGAGGAGCCGGCAAGGCCAGTATCCGCCGGCCCGGTCCGGGTGCGGAGCGCCCCATCCACCAGCGGCTTCAGCTCATCCACCAGCAGCCGCGCATACAGCGGCCCCTGGCCTCCACCATGGCGCCAGTCGCGGCTTGGCGTGTACTCGGCCATGCGGCGATGGCCCGTGTTGTTGACGCCCACCAGGATGACCGGCTCCACCAGCCCTTCGTGCGCCAGGCGGTCCGCCGTGGCATGCGCTCCCCAGGTGCGGCCCGGAACGTAGGAGGTGTGCGGGTCAAACAGATTCTGTCCGTCATGCAGGTATAGCACCGGGAAACGCCGCTCGGGTTCCGTGCCATAATTCGGCGGCAACCAAAGGGACACGTCCCGGGGATCAGGCAGGTACGATGACCGAAAGCCATGAATACGGCGCAGCCGAGGGTTGCGATCCAGGGCATGGGAGTCGTCAAAACTCCACAGCCCATCGACATCCCTTTCAGGCTGTGGACCGTCGAAGGGCAGATGCCCAGCGAGGGTCCCCTGCGACGGCTCGGCGGTACGGGAGGCGAATTGTTCGAAGTCGGTCAGCAAAGCGTAAAGGAGAGGGGAGCAGCGGCGGAGCGCTTGCCGAAACCGCATGGTCCGGTGTGCCCAGGCTCTCCTCTGAGGGTACATCGATGAACCGCGAGTACCACCGCTGGCACTCGCAGGAGCTTGGCCGCGACATGGAAATGCTCGTCTTCGGCCACGGCGGTCTGCCGGCTATCGTGTTTCCAACCTCGCAGGCCCGCTTCTTCGAATTTGAAGACAACGGCATGGTGGCTGCCGTTGCGGACAAGATTGACGCTGGGCGCCTGCAGCTCTTTTGCGTAGATTCAGTCGACGCAGAAAGCTGGTACAACCGCGGAGTCGGCCTGGACTGGCGCATCGCCCGTCAGGTCCAGTTCGACCGCTACGTCGTCCACGAGGTGGTGCCCTACGTGCGCTGGCGTAACCCCTCGCCCCACCTCATCACGATGGGCTGCAGCCTGGGCGGCTTCCATGCCGTGAATTGCAGCTTCAAGCACCCGGATGTCTTTACCGGCTGCCTTTCCATGAGCGGCGCCTTCGACCTCAAGGGCCTCGGCTTTCTGCCTGGCTTCTACAGCGCTGACGTCTTCTACAACCTGCCTTTGGACTACCTGCCGGGTCTGTCCGACGAATGGTTTCTTCAGAAGATGCGGCAGCACAAGTATGTTCTGGCCACTGGTGACCACGACCAGTGCTGGAACGACAATGAGCGACTCGCGGCCGTTCTGCGGGCTAAAGGCATCCCCGTACAGCTTGAGGTGTGGGGCAACGGCACCCGCCACGACTGGCCGTGGTGGCGGCGCATGGTCCAGGTCTATCTGTAAGCGTCCAAGGGGGAGTCAGGGCAGCTCCGGCTGCGGCGTGGGAATCGGCTTGGGCGCGTGTGCCGCGCGACGCCCCAGCAGCAGATTACGGCCCGGCTTTTCCACAGCAAGGTAAGTCAGCCACGCAAAGGGATACACCAGCACGATCCACGCGGGACTATGCAGAAATCCTAGCGGAATCCGGCTTAGAACCGAGTACAGCCAGTGGCTCATGGGCGCCTGCAGCAGGTACACCCCGTAACTGATCTCACCGCCAAGCTGCAGTGGTCGGCTCGCCAGGAAGCCTGGCTTCGTGGTGGCAAGGGCCCATATGAGAAGGCAAAAGGGACCAACCATAAGTCCGTTCCGAACCACCTCATGCGGCAGGGTGAAGTTCAGACAAAGCAAGGCAACACAGAGCACCAGGCTCAGTGGCAGCAGCCACGGAGCAGCAGGCACCTCGCGCCTCGGCGTCGATTGTCTGCGCAGAAACGCCAGCCCCAGCACAACCCCGGCAAGAAACTCGCCCAGCCGCATCACGGGCAGGAAGAGTGCTGCGTACACCGGTTGGGTTTGGGAGGGGTGGCCGGGGAACAGCCAAAGATGGCCCAGGATCGGCGGCAGGAGCTGCAGCGCCCACAGCCCCAAAATCAGCTGGGCAGGCCTTCGAGTGCGCAGCCAGGCCTGCCCAATCACGAAGGGAAACAGCAGGTAGAAGAAGGCCTCGCAGGACAACGTCCAGGCAGGGGTATTGATGGCCAGCGCCAGGGGCGGAAACCATGCCTGCAGCAGCAGCAGGTTAAGCGGGATGGCCCAAAGCTGCCCCAGCGAGCCCACAAGAAACACATGCCTGAGAAAGTTCGGTAGCGCCAGCAGAAACGCCAGCAGATAGAGCGGGTAGATGCGCGCGAAGCGTGCACGGAAAAACGTGGCCTTGTTTCCAACTTCGGGATGGGTGTACGCCAGGATAAAGCCGGACAGCACGAAGAAGCAGGAGACGCCCGTGAAGCCCGCGCCTACCAGTCTCTGCCAGATGCTGGGATGCAGCGCCGCACTCTCGCTGACGGGAAACAGGTGAAACAGCAACACGTAGGTCGCGGCAAAGAAACGAAGCGCGGTGAGACCGGGCAGGGGCGCTCGCCTGTCTACCTTCTGCATGCACGCTAAGCTTAGCATTGCAAAATCGCATAAGGTAAAACACAAAGGACGTAGGAGGTTGGGTTGAAGACGATTGGAGTTTTGTTCGGGCAGGAGAACACGTTCCCCGGGGCGCTGGTGCATAACATCAACGAGCGCGCCATCGATGGTATCCGCGCCGAGTTTGTGCAGGTCGGTGGCGTAGTCATGGCGGAGCCTTGCCCCTATGCGGTCATCGTGGATCGCATCTCGCACGAGGTCCCCTTCTATCGCTCCTACCTGAAGAACGCCGTACTGACCGGGACGCAGGTCATCAACAATCCCTTCTGGTGGTCAGCCGACGACAAGTTCTTCAACTACGCCCTCGCCTCCAAAATCGGCGTCGCGGTACCGCGCACAGTCATCCTGCCGCACAAGCTCTTTCCGCCCAACATCAACGCGCAGTCCCTGCGCAACCTGGAGTTTCCGCTCAACTGGGACGCCATCTTCGATTACGTCAAGTTCCCGGCCTTCCTGAAGCCGCATGACGGTGGCGGCTGGCGCGATGTCTACCATGTCCGCAACGCCACCGAGTTCTTTGGGGCCTACGACCAGACACATGACCTCGCCATGACGCTGCAAGCCGCGGTGAACTTCAACGAGTACTTCCGCTGCTACGTCGTCGGTCAGGAGCACGTGCACATCATGCCGTACGATCCCCGCCAGCCGCATGAGCGTCGATACTGCCAGGATCCCCCGGACTACCCACCGGAGTTGTTGCGACGTGTCGAAGCAGATGCCCTGAAGCTCTGCCAGGCGCTCGGTTACGACCTCAACACCGTCGAATTCGCCGTCGAAGACGGCATCCCCTACGCCATCGACTTCATGAACCCTGCCCCGGATGCCGACTACGGCTCGGTAGGCGAGGCAAACTTCAAATGGATCGTCGAAAAGGTCGCCGACCTTGCCATCAGAAAGGCCCAGGCGCCCGCCCCGCAGAGCGATGGCTTTCACTGGTCGCGTTTCTTGTCCAGCGGCACCCTGGATGCGAGCGCGCCACCAAAGACACCGGAAACATCGCCCAAAACGGCGGCAGCCAGGAAGCCGGTCAGGTCCGCGACAAGCAGGAAGCCATAGGGTTTCCGCGCTCTTCTGTGATATGGCTTTAACATCCATCTTCACGGCAACATTCGAAGAGGACGGAAAGGCCCTGATCGATGCGACCTTCGTTCACGCTCGGAATTGAAGAGGAGTACCAGACCGTTGACCCCGAAACCCGCGATCTGCGCTCGCATATCTCAACCAATATGCTGGAGCAGGGAAAGATCCAACTCGAAGAGCGGGTCAAAGCGGAGCTCCATCAGTCAGTTATTGAAGTAGGGACGCGTGTCTGCCGGAATGTTGAGGAGGCACGCGAAGACCTTTACGATCTCCGGCGGAATTTGATCCGCCTGGCCGAAGAAAACGGCCTGCTCCTGGTCGCGGGTGCAACACATCCCTTTGCAGACTGGCGCACCCAGGAGATCTATCCGGACGAGCGCTACGACAAGGTCGTCGAAGACCTGCAGCTCGTGGCGCGCTCCAATCTCATCTTCGGCCTCCACGTCCACATCGGCATCGAGGACCGCGACGCGGCCATCCGCGTCATGAACTCGCTGCGCTACTTTCTGCCGCACATCCTTGCCCTCAGCACCAACTCGCCGTTCTGGATGGGCATGGAAACCGGCTACAAGAGCTATCGCGCCAAGGTCTTCGAGCACTTTCCCCGCACGAATCTGCCCGACAGTTTCGCCAGCTACTCCGAGTTTGAGGACTACGTCAATCTCCTCATCAAGACCAACTCCATCGACAACGCCAAGAAAATCTGGTGGGACATCCGGCCGCATCCTTTCTTCAATACGGTGGAGGTCCGCGTGTGCGACATCCCCATGCGCGCCGAGGAGACTGTCGCTATCGCCGCACTGATCCAGGCCACCGCCGCCAAGCTTTGGAAACTGCACTCCTGCAACCAGGATTATCGGCAGTACTCGCGGGCCTTGCTTATGGAAAACAAGTTCCGCGCCGTGCGCTACGGCCTGGCCGGCAAACTCATCGACTTTGGCAAGCAGGAAGAGGTGCCCGAGTGCGATCTCATTGAGGAGTACCTAAGCTTCATCGACGACGTCGTCGATGAACTCGACAGCCGCAAGGCCATCGACTACATCCGCACCATGATCCGCGAGGGCTCCGGTGCCGACCGGCAGCTTAAGGTGTGGCGGGAGACCGGCGACCTGAAGCAGGTGGTGGACTTCATGGCGTTGGAGACCAGGGCCGGCTTGTAGGCGGCCTTTCCGCATCGAACACGTTGGACCAGAAAGATTTGAGCATGACGACCGAGTTGACCACGACCGAGACACAGCCTGTGACCTCTGCCCCACAACCCGCCATCACCGATCTCCATGCGGTCAGCTTCCCCGACGAGTTCCGGGAGGGTGCCCGCAATGCGGCTACGACTTGCCTCCGGATCGAGGCCAGCGAGCGCGTGACACTCATCACCGATGAAGCTACTGCTCCCGTCGCTGCCTCTATCGCGGCGGAACTGGACCGCATCGGCTGCACCTGGCACAGCTTTGTCCTCGAGGAGCACGCCCAGCGCCCCCTGAAAGAAATGCCGCCGGAGGTCCTCGCCGACATGGAGCAGGCCCAGGTCAGCATCTTCGCCGTGCAGGTGCAACCCAACGAGCTGCGCAGCCGCATGCAGATGACCGACATCGTCAATCAGCGCCGCATGCGTCACGCACATATGGTCAACATCACGCCGGAGATCATGCTTGGCGGCATGCGTGCCGATTTCGCAGCCGTCGATCGCCTCAGCCAGGCCGTCCTCGATCGGGTTCGCGAAGCAACCTACGTGCGTGCCACCACCGCGGCCGGCACCAACCTGTTCGCCGAACTCGACCCCGCGTATCGTTGGTTCAAGACCTCCGGCATCATCAGCCCGGAAAAGTGGGGCAACCTGCCCGGGGGCGAGGTCTTTACCGCGCCCGGCGAGGTCAATGGCGTCTTTGTCGTCGACGGCGTGGTTGGCGATTTCCTCTGCTCCCGCTATGGCATCCTGCGCGACACGCCCCTGACCATTCACATCAGCCGGAACCGCATCACCACCGTTGCCTGCGACAACAAACAGCTCGAGCAGGAGTTCTGGGACTACACGCACACCGATGCCAACTCCGACCGCGTCGGCGAGTTCGCCATTGGCACCAATATCGGCGTGCACGAGGTCATCGGTAACATACTGCAGGACGAGAAGTTCCCGGGCATCCACATCGCCTTTGGCGACCCCTACGGCGCGCACACCGGCGCCCCCTGGAAGTCGACTACCCACATTGACGTGGTCGGCCTGGGCTTCAACATCTGGCTGGGCACCGCCCTGGGCGAGTCGCAGATCATGCGTGAAGGCGAGTTCCTGATTCAGGGCTAGGAGCACAGACCCGGGCCGCGCCCTCTGGGCGCTCCGGAAAAGGGGCAGGGCACAAGGGTGATCGAGCCGTTTCGCAGTGACTTCAATGCGCGTTATACCGACGCGAAATACCATGCACTGATCGAACGTCTTAATCGCGAATCCGATTCGCAAATCGAGTTCCGCATGGCCGAAACGCCGTGTTTCTTTGATCCGGACTTCCTCCAGACAATGGTCCAAGCCGGCATTGAGCTTACCCACGAGCTCGTGGACGATCCCGCTTACATGGAACGTTCGCGGGCCGCCATCCCGCCGGCCTACAACGCCCCAAACCAGGGCAAGCACCCGCACTTCATGACGGTCGACTTCGGCCTGGTCCGCAACGCAGGCGGCACACTCGAACCAAAGCTGGTGGAGATGCAGGCCTTCCCATCCATCTTCGGCTTCCAGCCTGCCTTCGGCCGCGCCTACAAAGAGATCTTCGATCTTGATCCGCAGCTGAATTACATCTTCGGCGGTCTGAGCGACGATGCTTACTGGAACCTCCTCCGCAGGGTCATCGTCGGTGATCACGATCCCGCCAATGTCGTGCTCCTGGAAGTCGACCCCTGGAATCAGAAGACCTCACCCGACTTCCGCATGCACGAAAAGCACCTCCGCCTGCGCACCGTAGACGTTACCTCCGTCATCAAGCAGGGACGGGAATTGTTCTACCGCGACCCCCGCAACAGAAATCAGTTGACCCGCATTGAGCGCATCTACAACCGCGCCATTGTGGATGAACTGGTGCGCAAAGACATCCAGCTGCCGTTCGACTACCGGGACGAGCTCCAGGTTGAATGGGCCGGTCATCCCAACTGGTACTTCAACATCAGCAAGTTCTCGATCCCCCACCTGCGGCACCCCGCCGTACCGCCGGCGGTGTTTCTCGACGCATGGTTCCACGGTGAGGGACGAGACCGGTTGCCCGAGGATCGTGAGCAGTGGATCTTCAAGCCGCTGTACTCTTTTGCGGGCAAAGGCATCCAGTTTGCCCCAAGCGATGCCGATTTGCTGGCTATTCCTGAAGCCGAGCGAGGCAACTATCTGCTTCAGGAGCGCGTTCGCTTCGAGCCGACAATCCGGACGCCCGAAGGCATGACCCAGGCTGAGATCCGTATCCTTTACGTCTGGCCCGAGGGCGAAGCCATGGTCCCCATGACCAGTCTCGTGCGTATGGGACGGGGCACCATGATGGGCGTGGATCACAACCGCGATCGCACCTGGGTCGGCGGCACCGCCGCGTTGTTCCTTCCGCTGCAAGCGGCATCTACGCTGTAGCTTTCATGACACCCTTTGGGTATAGTCTTCAGTAACCTTTCGAATAGAATGAGCACCAGCAGGAGACAGGCTCCACACGTCCGCCTATGAACGAAATGCCCGCTGAAGAACTAACGAAAGCTGAGCCGGTCCGGACCGCGGTACGTTTTCCGCTGCACCTGGAGCTGGTTTTGTTCGCGGATCATCGCGAGTACCATGCGGTCACGGAAGATGTCTCTGCAAGTGGAGTACTTTTTTCTGCCGAAGACGTTCCACCCCTGGGAAGTTCCGTTGAGTTTCGCTTGAGTATGCCGGCGAAGGTCATGGGCGGGGCGGAAGATGTGACATTGCATTGTGTTGGCCGGATCGTACGTCATGCAGCGTGCGACGGAAAACGGCTGGCTGCTGCTGTGATCGACGAATACGTGTTGAAGGCTGAGCAGTTATGACACTCGACGCAATGAAGGCTGCCAATGGCGACCTATCGGGACACGATGCTGCCACGAACCAGATTCGCGTGTTGCTGGCCGACTCCCAGGCGATTTATCGCGTTGGCATGCGCAAGATCTTTGCGCTTGAAGATGACATTCGGGTCGTGGCGCAGGCGGAGACGCTCGATAACCTTTTCGCAGCGCTGGCACGATTTCCAACCGATGTGGTTTTGCTGGAAGGAGCGCTCATCACGGGGACCATTGATGCCATCCCGGAATTTGTACGCCGCGCTCCGGAAGCCAAGCTGATCGTGCAGGTCACGGAGGCTGACGAGAGCAATACCGTAGAGCTCTACCGCCGCGGCGTCCGTGGCGTCGTGCCTCGCTCCATCTCCCCTGATCTACTCGTCAAGTGCGTGCGCAAGATCGCGCTTGGCGAAACCTGGATCGACAATCAGTCCATTAGCTGGGTTATCGAAGCCTACCGCGCCCAGGCGCAGATGCTGACTAACCCGCGCACGCAGCCCCGATTGTCAGAAAAAGAGCTGGCCATCATTGGGTGCATTACGCGTGGCATGCGCAACAAGGAAATTGCCTACCAGATCGGCACCACCGAGCAGGTGATCAAGAACTACCTGCGCAAGGTCTACGACAAACTGGGCGTCTCCGACCGTTTGGAGCTGGCACTCTACTGCCTGCACCACCAGATTCTCAAGAACGAAGCCAGCAACGCCGAAATGGCGTACGCTGACCCGGGCGTCCCGCTAAGGGCAAAACTCTAATGATTCTGAAAGGCCGTTGCGAACCCGCAAAGGCCTTTCAGTTTCTTGAGGAAGCTGCGTCAAAGCGCAACTACGGCCCAAAAAGCCGTAAGCTGCTTGGGGTATGGCCTTTGGACCTTTTCGCGCTCTCCAGGTACACCAGCGCCGCGTTTTTACCGCCTGCTTTCTAGGCTGGGCGCTGGACGCGTTTGATTTTTTCCTCCTCACCTTCTGCCTGGACTCCGTAGCCGCGACCTTCCACGTCGGCCTGCCTACGGTAACAACGGCCATCTTCTGGACGCTCTGCATGCGCCCGGTCGGCGCTCTGCTGTTCGGCTGGCTGGCAGAACGGTACGGCCGCCGGCCCACGCTGATGGCCAACATCATCTGCTTTTCGGTTCTTGAGCTGGCCTCCGCCTTTGCGCCCAGCTTCCGCCTTTTTCTGCTCAGCCGCGCGCTCTTCGGCATAGCCATGGGCGGCGAGTGGGGCGTTGGGGCTGCGCTGGCGCTGGAGTCGCTGCCGGCAAAAAACCGCGGCTTCTTTGCCGGTCTGCTTCAGGAGGGCTACGCTGCCGGCAATCTGCTCGCGGCCGCCGTCTACGGTGTGCTCGCGACCGTGTATCACGGTCATGCCTTCGCGTCCTGGCGAATCCTGTTTGTCATCGGAGCGCTGCCGTCCCTGCTCGTTATTTACATGCGCATGCATGTACGGGAGTCACCAGCCTGGGAAGCGCGACGGCAAACATCATCTGTCACGCCCTCGCACCAATCGTCTTTCCGAGAACTCGCTCGCCACCTCCCCGTCTTTGCCGTGCTGGTCCTGCTCATGACCGGCTTGAACTCCTTCAGCCACGGCACGCAGGATCTTTACCCTACTTTCCTCAAAACAGTGCACAAACTTTCTGCCCGGCAGACCTCACTTATCGCCATGGTGGCCACAACGGGCGCGCTCTTCGGCGGACCTGCCTGGGGGGCACTGTCTGAGCGATGGGGAAGACGAAAAGCCCTCGCTTCAGCCGCTCTCCTGGCCCTGCCGATCATTCCCCTATGGATCTTCAGCCACTCATTGATGCTGCTCGGACTGGGTGGCTTTCTCATGCAGTTCATGGTCCAGGGCGCATGGGGGATTGTGCCGGCTCACTTGAACGAGCTCTCGCCCGCGCCGCTGCGCGCCCTCATGCCAGGTCTGGCTTACCAGATGGGCAACCTGATCTCGTCACGAAATGGCGTTCTGCAGGCCCGCTTTGCGCAGCGCTGGGCCGGCGGCAGCCTTGCGCCGGTTATGGCCTGGACGGTCGTTGGCGTCGCCATCTTTGTAGCGATCGTGGCCATGCTGGGCAGGGAGGCCCGTGGGGCGGACCTTGCGTCCGAATAGCTCCTGCCGCTCTGGAATCCGTTTGCAGAAGTGAAATGGGCGTTCCTCGAATGCACGTACCGAACACGACTTCGCCCCCCGTTTGCTTTGCGCATCGTTTCCTCGGTACCCTTAGAGGGTGAGTCTTCCGTCTCAGCGCCGGTCTGCCCCTTGCAGCGATTGTCGCGCCTGTTGTTGTTGAGGCACTCCTCTGCCGGTCCCGCGGCCTCCCCAGCCGCCTGAAGCGCCTGCTGTAGCTCACCCCCTCTGTTTACCTAGCGACTGGAGATTCCTCTTGAGCACAGAAGTACCTGTCACTGCCGTTCCATCCGCCACGCCCGCCCCACCCGCGCCCAAGGAGACCAAGGCGCAAAAGGTGGAGCGTCTGAAGCTGGAGAAAAATCCCTGGGAGGCTTGGGAGGAAGTGCGCCAGTTCGCCCGCGAGGGCCGCGAAGCCGTGCTGCCCGAGTGGGCAGGCGTCTACTTCAAGTGGTGGGGCATCTACACGCAGGGCGATGGCGTCGGGGCAACCGGCGGCGTCGGTGGCGAAGGCAAGGCCAGCGAGTACTTCATGCTGCGCATCGGTATCCCCAACGGCCTGCTCACCTCGCATCAGATACGCATCATCGGCGACATCGCCGCGAAGCATGGACAGGGTCTCGCCGACATCACCACGCGGCAAAACATCCAGCTCCACTGGCTGACCATCCAGTCGCTGCCCGAAGTGGTGGAGGCACTGACCGAGATCGGCCTGAGCCCCAAGGGGGCCTGCGGCGACGTCGTACGCAACGTGACGGGCTGCCCGCTCGCCGGGCTGAACCACGAAGAACTGCTGGACGCCTCGCCTCTGGCCGTGGAGATCGCCCAGGTGCTCACCGCAAACCCGGACTTCGTCAATCTTCCACGCAAGTTCAAGATCTCCGTCACCGGCTGCCCCATCTGGTGCTCCTATCCGGAGATCAACGATGTCGGCCTGACCGCACTCAAGCGGGTCAAGGACGGGCAGGAAGAGATCGGCTACAGCATTCGCATTGGCGGCGGCCTGTCTACCGAACCGCACATGGCCGTGCGCCTGAATGCTTTTGTCCCACAGGACAAGGCACTCGCAATCGTCATTGCGGTCTGCGAGATCTTCCGCGAGCAGCAGGATCTCCGCGAAAACCGCACCCGCGCGCGCCTGAAGTACCTCTTCATGCGCCATGGCTGGACAGCGGAATCCATGCTCGTGGCCGTAGAAGAAAAGCTCGGGTACAAGCTGGATCCGTGCGAGGAAGGTGCGATCGCCGACGATGTCTATCGCGATCACGTCGGTGTGCGGCGGCAAAAGCAGGACGGGCTGAGCTCTGTGGGCGCAACCGTGCTGCGTGGTCGTTTAAACGCGGACATCCTGCACTCCCTGGCGGACCTGGCGGAGCGCTTCGGCGATGGTCATCTGCGCACCACGATCATGCAGAACATCGTCATCGTGAATGTGCCCAACGATCGTGTCCAGGAGCTCGCGGCAGAGCTTGCCGCGCTGGGTCTACAGGTGGAGCCGTCAGTCTTCTACCGCGGCGCGATTGCCTGCACGGGCACCGAATTCTGCAAGCTGGCCATCTCGGAGACCAAGGGCTTCACCAAGTGGCTCATCACCGAGATGGAAGAACGTCTGCCCGGCTTCGAACAGCAGATCAAGCTTCATGTCACTGGGTGCACCAACAGCTGCGGCCAGCACTGGATTGCCGACATCGGTCTTGAGGGCAAGAAGATCAAGAAGGACGGCGCGCTGGTCGATGCGTACTACTTCTGCGTCGGCGGCGCGATCGGCGAGAACGCTCGTCCGGCGCGGCCTATCGGCTACCGCGCTGCGGCTGAGGATGTACCGCAGGCCATCGAGCGCCTGCTGCTTGGCTACAAGGACCACCGCTTCGAGGGTGAAAACCTGCGCGGCTACTTCAACCGGACCAGCGACGAAGACCTGCGCAACCTGATCGCGGGCGCCGTTGTAGCTCCCGTGGATCGGGATGCCGCGCCGGGTCGTCACGCGGCACCGAACATCGACATGTAGTCGCTCTTGGTGGTGGCTCGTTCACGGACACCGCCTACTAGTCGGATGGAACAGGAGAACAGGAAGGTGACAGCATGAGTCTTTTTCCCATGTTCTTGAAGCTGACCGCGCGCCCCTGCGTGATCGTGGGCGCGGGCACCATTGCCGAAGGCAAGATCGAAAGCTTCATTCAGGCCGAGGCGCGTGTGCGCGTCATTGCACCGGAGGCTCTGCCACGGGTGCAGGCCTGGGCTGCGAACGGCGAGATCGAGTGGCTGCAGCGTCCTTACCGTGAAGGCGACCTGGAAGGGGCTTTTCTGGCCGTCGCAGGCACAGCTACCGCGGAGGTAAACCGTGCCGTGTTCGCCGAGGCATCGCGTCTCGGCGTGCTTTGCAACGCTGTCGACGATCCGCCATTCTGCGACTTCTACTTCCCGTCGGTGGTGCGCCGCGGCGAGCTGCAGGTTGCAATCTCCACAGCGGGTGAGAGCCCCGCGCTGGCACAGCGGCTGCGCAAGGAGATCAACGCTGCACTGCCCCTGGATATGAGCGAGTGGCTGATGGAGCTGGGGCGGTTGCGCCGCGAGGTGACCGCCGTCGAACCCATCGGGGAGCCGCGCAAGCAGTTGCTCCACGAGCTCGCGCAGCGCGACGTCTGCGGCTTTGACGCGTGCCCCTCGCGTATGCGGGCGCGGCAGCATGCGCAGCAGTTCGGCTTTGCTCCGAAGGGCTATGTTCCAGCTCCCAGCGCAGCCTCCTCACCGGAAGAGGGCAGCGACGCGCTGGATCTTGAGGCGCCCGAGGAGTCCGTCCTGTGAGCCAGACCCACGCGGTGAAAGGAACGGTGTACCTGGTGGGCGCAGGACCGGGCGATCCGGAGCTGCTCACCGTAAAGGCGCTCCGTCTATTGCAGAGCGCGGAGGTTGTCTTCCACGATGACCTGGTGCCCGACGAGGTGCTGGCGTTTGCGCACCCCGAGGCCCTGGTGACCAGCGTGGGCAAGCGTTGTGGACGGCCACGCATCACGCAAAGCGGTATCCATCGTTTGATGATCGACGCTGCGCGGGCGGGGCAGTCCGTGGTGCGGCTGAAGAGCGGCGATCCGCTGGTCTTTGGACGGGCTGGTGAGGAGATCGCCGCGCTGCGCGGTGCGGGCGTACCGTTCGAGGTTGTCCCTGGCGTGACTGCGGCCTTTGCGGCAGGCGCTGCGCTTGCCCTGCCGCTGACCGATCGCCTGACAGCCTCCAAGCTGATCTTCGTCACGGGCCACCATGCCGCGGAGAAGGACGATTCCACGCCGATCTGGCAGGGGCCCCTACCAGGCGACGCAACGCTGGTGGTCTATATGCCGGGGCGTAGCCTCGGCCGCCTGATGCGGGAGCTGCTGCAGGCGGGTGTGCCGGCGACCATGCCCTGCGCGGCAGTCTCCCACGCCGCGACCCAGCGACAGGAGCATGTTGCGGGACGGCTTGGTCAACTTACCGAGCTGCGCTGCGGGCCCGCGCCCCTGCTGGTGCTGGTCGGTGCGGCTACCGAACGGCTGCTCGCCGATGCGGAGCAGCTCCAGGTGATGCTCGGGCGGGTCGCTCTCGCAGGGGCAGATGCGGGGGAGGGAGTCTAGCACCTCCCCCCGGTAATCTTCTATAATCCTGTAAACGTTGCACTTAGGTCCGGATCAACAGTCGCTGAGCTGTACTCTGGAATTTGACATCAAGGGTCCGAATACACCGCTTCGTGAGCGCTCGGCGCGCCACAAGCCTCTGATCCAAATGTACCGAAACCTGCTGTCATTCTGCGCAAACAACGTTTGCATCTGTTGCAACCTCAGAGGTGAGGAGTGACCGCCGGCTGCCCCGGCGTGGGTTGCGGTTCGGGCGTTGCAGCCGGCGCTGGCGTTCCTTGCGTCGCGGGGGATGGTGTAGCAACAGATGGTTGCTGCGGCTGTGCACTTGGAGCCTGTGGTGTTGCCGTCGGGGCGGCGGCCGTGGCCGGT
The DNA here is from genome assembly GCA_964247615.1 of uncultured Acidobacteriaceae bacterium. GTDB lineage: Bacteria > Acidobacteriota > Terriglobia > Terriglobales > Acidobacteriaceae > Granulicella. Next base: position 13,797 of record CAXTVC010000012.1, on the reverse strand, counting down.
GTTGGCTTTGGCAGGGGTAGTGGGAGGGTGACCGCCGCTACCTGATTTGGGTCGTCCCGCAGTTTGAGGTAGAGCGTGGCTCCGTCGGTGGGCGTGGGGACGGGGAGTGTGCTGCCGGCAAAGCCGGACGGAACCTCTGCAGGTGCCGCAAAGTCCTTTGATGGGCTGAAGGACTGCACAAGGAACAGATTGCTCCCGTCCAGGTTGCAGGTGGGTGCGTCAGTCGCTGTGCACTTGATCCCGGTGATCTGCGGCGTGCGCACCAGATTGCCGAGCGGGGTCCAGTCGCCGGGGGTGCCATCCGCTCCCACGGGGCGCATTTGTAGCTTGCCGAACGCTGACTGCCCAAAGGCTTTCCCCGGATCCAGTGTGGCGATTGCGGTGTGCCCGTCCTGCAGAACCAGGTTGTTATCGGCCAGAGAAAGCGTGGTGTGGACGGTGCCGTCGGCCGTAGCAACCTCCACCTTGCCGTCACGGGGAAAAGCGGCCTTTGTCTGCACGACAAAGCTCAATTTACCGTTCAGCGGGATTTCGTCCTTGCCCGTCAGGGTGACCGGAAGCGCCCCGGGGACTTGCCCTGGCGTCACGTTGAAGGAGAGAAGGCTGAGGGTGGGTCGCGCGGCCTCGGCGGAGACCTTCACGTTGAGGGTGCGTCCGTCCTTCAGCTTGACCGTGGCCTCGGAGCCGTCATTTGGCGACGCGCCGGAAGCAGCTTGCAGGGTGAGTTCCGTGTCGTTGCCAGTCCCGGCGGCCGGCGTAAAGGTCTGGTTCGCAATCTGCACGGTGGCAACATTGCCCAGGCCGCGGCCAGCGAGGGTCGCCTGGGTATCTCCCGCATGGATCTTCAGCGACTCGACGTGGATGTCGCCGTTGTACGCGGTGAGGCTCACTTTGGCGAGATCTCCATCACCGAACTGCCGGATCGCCAGAGCGTAGCCACCGGGCTGTACCTTTTTCAGTGGCACATCGAGGTCTAAAACGCCTTTCGCAGCTCCTTCGGCGGCGGGCTTGAAGTTGACATCAACGTCCTTGTCTTTACCCGTGGTGAGGGCGATGTGCTGGATGCAGGCGGTACCTTCGCCCTGCAGGTTGAGGTGATTGTCCTGCCCGGCGAGCAGCTGCGGTTCGCCGACGATCTTCCAGTTACGTCCCTTGACCTGCTGCAGGGTAAGCGTGGGACCGTCAAAGGGGTCGAAGCCCCAGTAGCCATGAACCGTGCCCGTGACGGTCATATCGGTGGCAGAGGCCAGCTTTGTATCCGGCTTGGCACTTGCATCTGTAGCAGCGGATTTGTCCTCGTGAAGCGGCTTGCGGGGATCGTCCTTCGCGACGACCAGACCGCCCTCAAAGGCATCGGGGCTGAGAGGGATATCCTGCGCCCCTTCGGTGCGGTTCAGATGCAGCACCAGATCATGAGCGAAGTTTGTGGAGAAGACCAGCGGCGCGCCTTCCAGCTGCAGCGCCATGTGCGGCTGCAGCAGGCAGGCTACCTCGTTGGGGTCATGCGCGTGCAATGGAGGAGGCACGGCTTTCTGAATCGCGGGCAGGCCGATGACGATGACGGACTTGGGATCGATGAACGAGACGGGCGCATTGAGTTTGAGGTTGAGTGTGGCGTCCTGCGGAAAGCTGAGGCCGGGGATGTACTGGTACTTGGCCGTGTGCAGGGTGCTGACCAGGTGGACGAGGTCAACCACGGCACCCACGTAGGCGGAGTAAACCCCGGCCCCGGCCGCTCCGGTGTAGCTTGCGGCGTTGATGAAATCGGAGGAGGCTCCAGTGGACAGGGAGGCGGCAATGCTCTGGCCGTGGCCGTCGTCCATCAGGACTGGAGCGCTGGACTGCGTGAGGCAATGGACCTGAGCGTCCACAGGCTGTTTAAAGCAGTCGGCGTTGGGCTTGAGTGCAAGCGTGGCGGCCAATTTTGCCGAATGATCGCCGATGGCCTTTGGATCGCCTCCCGGGACGTTCTTCATGGCGGCGAGGTAGCGCTCGATACGCTGCTGTTCGAAGGACGCCTCATTCAGGTCAACGTCAGCGCGGATAAAGGTGCCGGGGCGACCCTTCACGGCGGAACGCAGGGTCTTGAAGTCGCCGCCGGTCTCTGGCGCGACAAATAGAAGGGCTTGCTGGGCGTCGTCGGGTACGGTGACCGTGGTGCCTTCAGCGGTGTGCTTGTGGTCCCAGGTGTCGATCTCAGTGAACCAGGTGTCGGGCGGCTCGTTGGTGGTGCCACGCAGAAAGGCGACGATCAGCAGGAGATGGTTCTTCTGGTCGTCGGGCAGGTCAGCCTTGACCCAGAGCTTGTCACCGGGCTGCAGGTTGGGCACCTGCGCGATCGGCAGCGTTTTCTCGCCACGCGTGACGCGCACCATGACCTTGGGACCAGC
>CAXTVC010000012.1:5378-11307 GCA_964247615.1 uncultured Acidobacteriaceae bacterium | reverse complement strand
GGTTGTGATTCATTCATCAGCTTGACGAGGTAGTCCTGCCAGATGGCTGCCTGGGTGTGGGTGCCGTGGCCTCGGGTCTGGTCGGTGATGGGGAGCAGCACGAATTGTGCATGGGGCATCTGCTTGACCATCTTCTCGGCAATGCCCAACTCGGGTGGGTTGATGAAGTCGTCGGCTGAGTTGATATACATCACTGGGACAGTGATCTTCGCGAGGTTCTGGCTGGGGTCGTAGTTCCGGCTTGCGTCGAGGTAATAGATCATGTTGTTCGCGTCTGTCGCGTCGCCAACGCGGTCCAGATACTTGTCGACGTACTTCTCCGCGGCGTCGCGGGTGGGTGCGGCCTTCTGTTGCACGCGGGGCGCGGAGCCCATGATGAGCAGCATTTCGTTGGCGGTGCGGAGGCCTTCCTCTGGCTCGGTCTTGTACTCGCCGTGCTGCCAGGCGGGGTCGTTCTCGATGTTTTCGATGGCCATGTAGCGCATCATGCGATTGCGGCCCGCGATGGGCACGGGCAGACAGGCAAGGGGCATCAGGGCATCGGCGAAGCCGGGGTAGGCTTCGCCCCAGACAAAGGCCTGCATGCAGCCCATGGAGGTGCCGAGGATCAGGCGCAGGTGATCGACGTGCAGACCTTCGAGCAGCATGCGGTATTGCGAGCGGACCATGTCGTTGTAGTCGTAGCGCGGGAAGCGCATGTGGAGGCCGTCAGAGGGCCTGGAGCTTTCGCCCTGACCTATGTCGTCGGGAAAAATCAGGAAGTAGTGGGCGATATCGAGTGGCTGCCCGGGGCCGAAAAGAATGGTCGAGAACTGCGGCGCAAAGAGCGTCCCGGCGTTGCCGCCAGTGCCATGGAGCAGCAGCACCGCGTTGTCGACGTGCCCCCGCGCGTCACGGTGTGGCGTGCCCAGCGTGAGGTAGTGCAGGTGCAGCGCCGGCAGGGTCTCGCCCGTGCCGAAGCGGAAGTTGGCGAGATCGAAGTTGCCCGGCTTGCCTGTGTAAGGGCTTGCTGCCGCGGTTGGCGCACTGGGTGGGGACGTGATGGCCGATTGCGCCTGGGCAAAGATCTTTGGTGTCGGAAGCGAGATCAGAGTAAGGGCTATGAGAAGTCGCAGCATTGCGGGCAGCTCCAGACATGAGAGCCCCGCCTCCAGAGGTGGAGACGGGGCTGGATTGTGAGGCGTTACTTCGTGGGGTTCATGTTGGTTGCCGAGGTGGCGGCCAGCGGCTTGATGATCTCGTCCAGGTAATCCTTCTGTGCAGGGTCGCGGACGAGGACGGGATAGCGCTGGCCATCGTGGTAGTTGAGATCGACCGGCTTGATGTAGGTTTCGGTCTGGATCAGCAGGTGGATGGGTTCGGTGCCCCCCTTGGCCTTGTCGATGGCGGCGAGCATCTCGTCGGCCGTCGCAACACGGCCGTTGATGGCGATCAGCTTGTCTCCGGGCGCCAGCTTGGCCGCATCGGCCGGACCTCCCCAGCGAACGTCAGTCAAGGTGGCGTCCTTGCCGATGCGCAGACCGACGGAATACCAGGCATCCAGACCGCCGGCACGACGGCCTACCGTCATGCGCAGCGCTTCGGAAGCGGAGGGGTGATCCTGATAGGTGAGCTTCCACCCACCGCGCGTGATGCCGTCGAGGTCAGCGTGGGGGTTGATCAGATCGACCTTCCCATGCAGAAAGCCGGCCCAGTCGTACTTGACGACCTGGTTCAGGTCGCGGATAACTTCGTCGCGGTTGTAGGTCACGATGAGCGGGCCGGTATTACCGCCTTTGCCGAGGAAGAGGTGGTGAAAGTCGAGGATCGACTTCGCATTGTTGGTGAGCTGGCGGATGAGTGTATCCACATCAAGCCACAGCAGATCGCCCTCATCGTAGTAGTCCTGGCCACGCTTCCAGTTGGACCAGGCCGGGTTGCCGCCGCGCAGGATGCTGGCGGCGATCGCGGTGTCGTCGGTGGAGCGCCACAGGCGGCCGGGCTTGTAGTCGAGGTTAGCGGCGGTGAGAGCGAGTTCATCGCGATACTGCGCGGGTGACCACATGCCGTCGCGCGCGGCAAGCACGTTGCCCATGTACTGCGTCATGCCCTCGTAGACCCACAGCAGCTCGCCGACCTCGGGCTTTTCAAAGTCCGTCTGGTAGAGCTTGTCGGGGCGACGATACTTCCCGTTCCAGGAATGCGTGAACTCATGGGAGAGCAGTTCGGCGTTGCCAAGCAGGTGCGCCGCGTTCGCGAAGCCTAGTTCTTCGACGCCGTTGTCCGAGCTCTGCCCGTGCTCCAGGCCCTCGCCGCCGGCCACATCCGAAAGCGTGAGCAGGAAGTGGTACTGGTTGTAATGGTGCGAGGCGTAGGCCTTGTCGGCCTCGTGGACGAGATTGTTGAGATTGGTAAGAATCTCTGGCTTCAGATTGGACTCAGCAGGTTCGTCCGAGACGACGTCGATGAAGTGGGCGGGCTTGATATCGGGAGCCAGCGCGAACTCGTGGAAGTATTCGCCGGCGATGATCGGGGAGTCCTGAAGCTGCTCGACGTTTGTCGGCTGGAACTGCACCGTGCCGCCCGGCTTGGTATTGGCGTCGAATGGCTTCACGGGAAGAAGCGCCGTACCGATACCCCAGCCCTGCGGAACGGTGACGCTGGGCTGAATGGGGATGTCACGGACCGGCTTGTTGGCAGGGTAGAGCAGCAGCTTTTCCCACTCCAGCACGGCCATTTTGTCGTCCGCACGCGAGAGCACGATGCAGTCCAGATGCGCATGCAGCGTGCTGACGCCCCTGGGGACCTCGACGTGAAACGAGTACAGATCGACATCGTCACGACGCCACGGTAGCGGCTTGCCATCCACTGAGAAGACGACCCCGGTGATGTCGTCCACGGGGCCGGTAGGACGGTGGTTGCCGGGAATCCACTTGGGGGTGGTGAAGGTGTTTTCGCCGGCGTGCACTGGGAGGTCAATCTCCGCGTGATAGATCTTGCGGGCGGCCTCCGTAAGGTCCGCCGTGATGCGGATGGGCTCCTGTGCCCGGGCTGCCATAGGGGCGAGCGCCAGGGTGCTGAAGGTGGCTAGATACAGCGGCATGCGGGCGTACAGCTTGGGCATCAACGATCCTGATCTTCTTGGGATGTGTGAAACGGGGAGGGAACCGACGCGCCCACCTGGAAGCAGGTCGCGTCGGCGGTGCCAGAGCTTAAACCTCTGTGAGTGCGGCTTCCACCGCCTCCATCAGCTTGGGGTCATCGGGGGTGATGTCCGGGTTGAAACGTGCAACGACCTCCCCATTCCGATCGACAAGAAACTTCTCGAAGTTCCAGAGCACCTCGGGAAGTTCGTTCGGCCCGGGGAAACCGTGCGCGGCCGCGTACTCAGCGAGATGGGTATGGAGCTCATCATTGTTGCTGGTCCGCCGCGGCTCTTTAGCAATCAGCATGGAGTAAAGCGGGTGCTTCTCTGGACCGGTAACAGCAATTTTGGAGAACAGGGGAAAGGAGACTGGGTATTCCGTCGAGCAGAATTGCGCGATCTCTTCGTTGGAGCCAGGCTCCTGGCCGGCAAAATCGTTCGCAGGAAAACCCAGAATGACGAGTCCACGATCCTGAAACTTCTTGAACATCGTTTCCAACCCGGTGTATTGGGGCGTGAAGCCGCATTTTGAAGCGACGTTGACGAGAAGCAGAACCTTGCCGCGGTACTCGCCCAATGTAGTTGGCTGGCCCCCGAGGGTCTCCAGCGGCGTGTCATACAGATTGGCCATGGCTTCATTATGTCTCGCAACACGCCCAAAAAGCACATGAGCCGTGTAGCAATACGATCCATTCTGGCCGAGGCTGTGCGGACAGCGCGTGAGACCATACCGATAGAGGTGCTCCCTTGTTTAAACCCGAAGAACTGGAACACATCCCTGTCCTGAACTGCCTGCCGGAAGGCTTGAAAGAGCGCATTGCAGGAATTGCCGCTGACATGCATCTGTGCGAAGGGGAGTGGCTGATCCGGGAAGGCGAAACGGCCTCGTTCTGTGTGTTGGTGGAAGGCTCCATGGACGTGTTGAAGGAGTACAACGGGCAAACGATCGAAGTAAACCGGTACAAGGCAGGGGACTTCTTCGGCGAGGTGCCGATTCTGCTCTCAACCCCCGCGCTGGCCTCCCTGCGGGCCAGGGAAGCGTGCCGCGTCATGGTGCTGAACCGTATGCAGTTCAAGTACATGATCGATGCATCCCCCGAGTGCAGCGCCCTGGTCATGAAGACGATGAGCACCCGCATCTCGGCCATACAGGAGTACGTCCGGGAGGCGCCCGCAATCCGGGTCCTGGTCGTGGGATCGAAGTACGATACCGATTGCCGGGACATCCGGTCGTTTCTCTCCATCAATCGCATTCCCTACAAGTGGATCGACCGGGAAAAGTACCCGGATCACATCCCTTCCTGCCTGCCCAAGGATTTCACAGGGCCGGCCGTGATCATTGACCGGGAGCACTGCATCGGGCAGCCGCCCACCGTACGCAAGGTGGCCGAGGCTCTCGGCTACCAGACCCAACCCGGAACCGACGGCTACGACGTCGTTATTGTCGGGGCTGGACCGGCCGGGCTTGCCGCGGGCGTGTACGGTGCGTCGGAAGGCCTTCGTTCCCTGGTGGTGGAACGCTCCACTGTGGGCGGGCAGGCCGGTACGTCGTCCCGCATTGAAAACTATCTTGGATTTCCGAACGGCATCTCGGGCGATGAGCTGAGCGAGCGCGCCGTGAAGCAGGCGTCGCGCTTCGGTGCTGAAATCGTAGTCACCCGTGAGGTAGAAAGCGTATTCCCCCTGCCCGAGGGTGGTTATTGTGTGCAGCTCGACGGTGGTGACCGCGTGACTACCCGCTGCGTGGTGCTGGCCTCCGGCGTTGATTGGCGCAGGTTAGAGGCTGAAGGCATCGACCGTTTGCGGGGCCGGGGTGTGCTGTACGGTGCCTCACGCATGGAGGCCGGCAGTGTGGTGGGCAAGGATGTCTTCATCGTGGGTGGAGGCAACTCCGCTGGGCAGGCCGCAATGTTCTTTGCAAGCTATGCCCGCACGGTGACCATGCTGGTCCGCGGCGCGGGCCTGAAGCTCACCATGTCGCAATACCTGATCGATCAGATCGCGCACCGGCCCAACATCACGATTGAGCCGTATACACAGGTGGTCTCTGTCGGCGGCGAAACGGGACTGGAGACAATCTGCACTTCGACCCGAAACGAGGATCCGATAAGCCGGCCCGCGGATGCACTGTTCATCATGATTGGCGCGGACGCGAGTACGGACTGGCTGCCCGCGGAAGTGCGGCGTGATGAGCGAGGGTACGTCTGTACCGGACGGGATCTGGTGGACCACTCCTGTGGCGACCGTAGCCCGTTCTTATTGGAGACGAGCCTACCAGGCTTCTTCTGCGTCGGGGACGTGCGTCACGACTCCATCAAACGCGTCTCGTCCAGCGTTGGCGAGGGTAGTATGGCAATCGCGTTTGTGCACCAGTACCTTGCGATCGAGGAACGGCAGCGTGTTGGGGATCTCACGACAGCCTGAGACTGCTCTGGGGAGACATAAAGAAGCCCGGCCGATGGCCGGGCTTTTCATGTCAGCTTGAAGAGGATCGCCGTCCCAAAGAGCAGGGAAGGATGCGGACTACTTAGGGGCAACGCCCGGATCGGTGTACTTGTTGTGATTCCGGTCATACAGGCCCTTGGAGGTGGCGTTCTGCTGGCGTGCGATGGTGTGGCGATCTGACGCCGTGAGGTGGCCGCTATCGGACTGCCGCATGCTGTGCTCTTCTGACGAGATGCGCGCCTGGTTTGCCTCTGCGTGGGCGGCGCCCTGAGGAGTTATTTGTCCATCACGTACGCCGTGGTTCAGGCGGGCCTGCTGACGTGACTGGCGGGCGCGAATGGAGTGCCGCTGCGCATGGGT
>CAXTVC010000012.1:0-5278 GCA_964247615.1 uncultured Acidobacteriaceae bacterium | reverse complement strand
CTTTTTCCCCGAAAACTCGCATTGGAGGCGGTGGACAGGGGCTTGCCCCCGGCGGCTTTGACATGGGCGGCCTTTTCGAGCGCTGCCTGGAGCTTCTGCTCCTTGGGGCTGAGGCCGGTCTTGCGCGCAGGAACAGTCGGCTTTGGAGGTAAATCGGTCATGTTGCATGGTCTCATGTCCGGGCTTTCGATTTCTGCACACGCCAGGACGAGCAAGTGATTTGAGTCATTAAGGTCCTCAGCACATGCTGTTGAGTGATCACCCCTCAGGTAAGGTGTCGGGCTGACGGGACGGCTGCCACGGTCAGCAGGCCCGGGTTACGGGCATCGGGCGCGGTGCGCGCGGGAACTGGTAAGCAGATGAAACAAGGTCACGTTACTTAGGAGCAAAGCTACTACTTGCCGCCGTGTAAGCCCGCAAGCGAGCTATAACGGGCTTCTATGTTGGGGTTACTTCGATCAGTTGCGCTGAAGAAACGTTGCCGCTGCAATCAGAAAAGATAGGGTACGTTGGTGAGTAACTTGTGCATCAAGGAACTTACCAAAGATTGGTAGGCAATGACGCGAAGTATGTATAGAGTTTCTTTAGTCCTGGGTTGCGCACACAGCACTCGGTCTGCATCCTGGCGCTGTTTTTCTTGATGTGTTTGGTCAAATCTAGTTACACGAAAGTACCCCATGCGTAACCTTACTCTCGCCAAGATCGCCCTCGCTCTCACTGCGGTTTCCGTTTCCGCTTCCGCCTATGCCAACAGCATTCCCGCGGGTACTGTAAGTTCCGTCGGTACTTTCAATCCCACCGTTACGGTGAACACGAATCCTTCTACCTACTCCGCGATATCAGGCGGCACGTTTGAGATTTCGGGCACGGGTGGCTTCGCCACGGCGGCGCCAGGAAGCGGCACGCTCAACGGCACGCTGACCTTCTCTAATACGGTAGGTACACTGACGTCCGAGAACCTGAACAACTTCTTCATGTTCAGCGACAACGCCGGTGGAAACTATGACTTCTCGGTTTCCAGTGTCATGACCAAAGCATTTGTGGATAATCCTGGAGTGACCACCAGCGTGACGCTGTACCTCCTGGGCACAACAACTGACCCCTTCCTTGGCTACAACACGGCCACGCCAACCAGCCTCACCATTCAGGCCAACAGCACTGGCGGGTCGGCCTTCTCGTCCTCCGCGACCCTGGCGATTCCCCCCAGCGCTGTAACACCTGAGCCCACGAGCCTCATGCTGCTTGGCACAGGTCTGCTGGGTGTGGTGGGCGCCGCTCGCCGCCGCTTCGCGCTGTAGTCAACCAACACCCCTCGAGCCGTAGAAGCCTCGTTCCTCGCATACTTGCGGAGACGAGGCTTTTGCCTTTCTGGAGAGCAACGCCGTAAAGGGCTCGGGCTTGCACGCGCTGAGACCTGGCGAACGGGTCTCAGCCGCGAGTCTTGCGACGGCGGCGCCTGGAGCTTTCTGCCGCACGGGCCGTCAGGTTGACGTCCCCCAAGAGCGGTTGGCTTACTCCGTCGACGTTCAAGGAGCAGGGGTCGTGGCTTTGCGTTTGTCTAGAAGGCGATAGCCGGCGGGGGGTTGAAAGTAGGCGGGGTCGGGGTCGTTGGTGGTGAGCTCGGTGACGGTGAAGAGCTGGCGGCCTACCTGCGGGGTCTCCAACACTGAAGCCAGGTTGAAACCAAGCTCGGAGCTATAGCGGAACTCGCGGACGGTGACCATGGCGAGATCGTTGCCGAGGACGCCGGGGTTGATGGTTGTGGTATCGCGGTAGCTATGGACGGGCAGACCGGCGATGCTGTCAGTGCCGAGGTCCTCGTGCGTGAACGCGCCCTTGCCACTGGGAAGTGGACCGGATTTGAAGCCGGTGGGATCGTAATGACGGAGGCCGCGCACCGAGGTCTGCACCGTGCAGGTTTTTTCGCGAGGGAAGCACGTGTAGAACTTGCCGGAAATCGGGTCGTCGATCTGGATAGCGGTCATTTGGGAGGGTATGTCGCCGCCCTTGGGGACGAGCAGCCAGCGCTCCATGTAGATGCGGCCCTCGCGGTCACGCATGATGGGGCGGCTGTTCGCGGTGGTAAGGGTGCCGCCATTGCGCATGAACTGCACCCATTCTGTGTGGAGGGTGAGCGAGAAGGGCGCGTTGGGGAAGTTGGGGACGTAGATGCTTTCGAGCACGCCCGTGCCGCCCCCATCGGTGGAGGTGACGCCGCCGTCCTGCGCGCGGAGCGGCAGGGCGTAGAGGCTGACGAGCAGAAGCAAGGCGTTGAGACGCATACGATCCCTCGTTTGGCAGCCACTGGGAACTGCTGCTGCAGAACGGCGCAAGTATAGCGCGCTTTCTGGCCGACTTGAGGCCGTCAATCGGCGCTGGTACTCGGTCCTGGGTTAGTGTGCAATGAGTGCGACGGTGTATGGACCGGGGTGCGGGGAGGCGGCATGCGTGTTGGTGTGGGTTTGGCAGGGATGACCCTGCTGGCGGTGGTGGGGTGCACGCGGGAGAGCCGAAGTCCGGACGCGGTACGGGACCGCACGGCGAACGTGACGGCTAGCGTGGCGCGCAACACGAAGGCCATGGCCCAGGGCGTGGCGGAAGGTTTGCGCAGGAAGGGCCCGGTAAACATCAATAAGGCGAGCCGGGGGGAGTTACAGGAGCTACCAGGCATATCGTCCCGGGATGCGGATGCCATTGTGGCGCACCGACCCTATCTGCGGGGCGCGGAGCTTTGGCGTAGGAAGCTGGTCAGCAGGAAAGAGTACAACCTGATAGCGGATAAGATAGCCGCCCGGTGATGTACCTGGGCGGGATGCGATGCGACGGGGCTGGATACCCTTCCTCCTACTCCTTGCAAGATCTTCAGAGAGGAAGGCTTAGCGTCATATCCCACGCACATCCGTGGGGCCACTCTGGCAGGGATGCGGGGCCTGCTGCACAGAGCGAGACCATGTGCTTCTACCCTAGCGAAGGGTGGCCGCGTCTTTGGCGGCTTTCGTCTGACGCCAATTACCCTCATGTAGCTGGTCTCTACCAGCTATGTCGGGCTTCTAAACGTACCGGGTTGCTGGGTGTGGCTGGCGTCATGCGTCGTCGTGCTGCTCGATGGAGGTTTGCTGTCTCATGGCTGGTACCCTCCCCAGGGGTACTTTTGGTTCAAAGTACGTTGGAATAAGGGGTTAAGGCCGTACCTGTACCGGATCCTGCCGGACGGGTTATTTCGGCTGGTCCACCAGAAGCCATAAGACGAGGATAGCCAAACCAAGCGTAATACTATGCAAGGTGCCTGAAAGATATTTACCTAGCGATGCGTGGGGGGGGGTGTTGCAACCGCTCTCCCACCCACGCGGGGTAACGCTGCGCATGGTGGGTACACCTGCTGTTGTGGCTGGGACAGAGGAAGGTGTGGTGGGGTCACCGTCCACTCACTTGGGGTGTGGTCCACTCGCCTAGGATCGATTGCTGATGATGTGTCGGTCCAGCCAGTTAGTGAGAGACGTGTTCAGGTAGTCATACAGGTCCAGCTGGTTGCGGGCTCGGCCGTCCAGGCTGTCGAGGAGGGCGAGTAGACGATCACGGTCGCCGTTCGCAAGGATGTGGGTTCGCCGGATGCGCTGCACGATCGCATCGGCCATGCGCACGTCGGCGATGTAGAGCACCGAGGTTGCGTAGTTTTCGCCCAAGAGCCTGTAGAGATAGGCGTATTGCTCGTTCTCCTCTACGGGCATGTAGGAGAAGATGGCGCTTTGCCGGGAGAGCTCCCAGGCGGAGTTCGATTCGAGTTGCAGGTCCCAATCGAAGTCCATTTTACTGACCGCGGTGGCGTCGATGCCCGGCTGAGAGAGTTGCTGTCCGTAGTCGACCCAGTGAGCGGAGTCTATCTTGAGGCGGGCGACGTCCATGCCGATCAGCTTGCGGTTCGACTCGAGCTCGGTACGGATGCGCTCGCGGGTTTCGCGGATTTCAGAGCGGTGGTGGAAGAACTCGACCGTTTGTTCGAGGCTGATGGCGATCAGCAAGCCGACGACGATGGTGGCGATGTGGATGAAGAAGTCGCGCCAGGTGTGTGCGGCGTGCTCCGGTGGGTGAACGTCAAGCATCGGGCCTGCTTAGCTCCGGGTAGGATGGCTTCATCGTAGCCGATACTCGGCGCTGAACCTTTTCTGCGTGGTGTTCTGCGTTATCGATGATTGGGCCAATCGCCATTGGGGAACGAGGGTGTGGGTGGGCTGCCTGTCCGGAAACGGGCGTCTCGGCGTCGGGACTGGTTCCGGCTGAGAGTGCCTGATGTGTCGCATGCGTCGCAAAGAGGACTTCTGCCGTTGGGCTGCGTCGGCGATTTCTACTGCATATAAAAAGCAGGTTCATCGGGCTTTTTGTACCGGTCGGGGTTCTTGAGAAGGGCTGTGACTCCTCAATGGATCGTCGATCCCCACCCATTCGCGATTAGGTCGCGCATGGAGCACTTGCGCTTCGGCTGTGGTGGTCTCAAGCAGGTGTAGCATGGCCGTACTGCTCGGGAGGAACGCCATGCGCCGTTTGTTTTTGCTCGTTGTCGCCTTGCTTGGGTTTGGGGCCGGGTACGCGAAAGCGGACCAGCTGCTGTATTACACAGCCACCGTTATGGGCACGTCCTACGAGCCTTACCAAGACCCGCTCTACGGTCTTCAAATCCGCCCCGTGAACTACACGGGAACGGCTACGGCGACCTATGACGTCGATACGAATAAATTCCCTTCGTTCATCGTGCAGACGTTTGAAGGGCCCTTTACCGACTACATCTACGGGCTTGATGTCGACTACGGATGCTATGGGTTTCCTGACTGCCTGAAGGTCTTCGACTTCGGCGGCGAGGGTCTAGGCGTACTCGGTTTTTATGGGAAGAACACCCTGGAACTGTTCATCAATAATTCGGAGACGTCCTATGAGGACGATTTCTACGGCACCCTCACCGAGGTAGGTGACAGCAGCGCGGTGACGCCGGAACCGTCGAGCTTTGCGCTGCTGGGAACGGGTCTGCTGGGCGTGGTTGGCCTTTGGCGCAGGCGACCGGTGACTCCCTGCTCCTGAGTTGAACGTCGGTTATGGCCGCTTCGGGTTGTATGGATCTCCCACCCGTGCGCGATGCAGCCGCGCACGGGTAGGGCATGCCTAAATTGTTGGCTGGCACGGCATCCCACCCACGCGCCATAAGGCTGCATGGATGGGGCACGCCTGCTGTTGTGGTTGGGGTGAAGGAGGGTGTGGGTGGCCACCCGTCGTGTGGGCCACCCGCCCT